>JBCCQK010000006.1:0-49417 GCA_039024375.1 Bacteroidota bacterium | reverse complement strand
GTTGTAAAAACCTTGTTTTAAAAATATTTCGGTGGCGTACATTCCTAATTTCTCACTGTAGCTCAGTTTGAATTTTTCTTGGATTTGCCAATCGGTCATTTTGCCAAATAAATAAATATCGCCATCTTCGAAAGGCATATTTTTTTCCAAAGAAAAAACGACCCACGCATAATCGCTACGGATGTCTGCAATCTCTCTCGGCTCAAAGCTATTTTCAATGTAAAAATGGCCATTGATGTCCTTGAAAAATAAATAGGGGCGAAAGGCCCGAACGGGAACGGGTCTGAGTGTTACTTCATACACATCGTCAAATTCTTCGATGGCTAGAATGCCTTCACTTTTGGAAAGCAAACTTCGGATATCTACGAATCGGTATTCTTTGCCCGCCGGAAAGGTGATTTTATCTTGATAGTCGTAAACGACTTTGTCGCTGTACATCGCAAAGGGAGGAATGCCCTCGATGGCGTTATCCCAGCGAGCATTTTGCATCACGGTTGCTTTGATTTCTCGCATGGGGTCTCGAACACTCAGTTCTTCGTAAAAAACGGTAAAGTCCAGTTCTTGGACCGTTCTTGCTTTTTCTACATCGACGGGACGGGTCAAAGTTGGGTGGATTCTAACCAATGGGTCAGACACCATAAAACGACGAGTGAATAGGGGGACTTTTTCCCCTTCATTTTCGTAAACGACCAAAACGTAATTACCCGACTTGGTCCAGCTTAATTGGTCATTGGGCAACTGTAATTGGTAGTTGGTGAACTCCGTCAAAGTATTCGAGGAAAAATTGTACACTTCTAATAAGTTTTCATCGAACCCTTCAATATATTCTAGTGGAGACAATACCGAAGGCGTCCAATCGGCATTGCAGTGAATAATGGTGTAGTATATATTTCGGAGGTCATCCCCCAAATCGTCAAAACTTAGCGATAAAGTAGAAGTAGCGCCCAAGTCAATAATGGGTTGCGTCAACGGAAACCCCGTCAAGTGAAAAGTAACGGTATGGATGTCGTCGGCGTATATTTTATCTTCGTATGCTATCCCTTCAATTTGGCCGTAGCTCATCGAAAAAAATAGGAATAGCCCGCTTACAATTAAGATTTTTTTTCCAAAAAAAGTCATGAAACTTTGTTCAAGTAAATGGCTCTCTGACACGTTGCAAAAGTTCAATCTTTTTCCATACGGACGCGCCTGTGCGTGATTTCATGAAATGCAATGTGTCAAAAAGCCAAGTAAATTAAAATTTGAAGCGTTTTCTTTTAGAGTAATATTCAATCTTTATCTCCAAGGGGAAGTATTGAAATAAGGTAACTACTTATTACTTGTTTTTTACCACAAAGGTATAGAGTTCACAGAGCACACAAAGTTCTTTTTCGAGCACAGCTTTGACTCACTACTCATTAAAAACATACTTATTTTAGTCAATTTATTTTTTCAAATTTGAAAATGAGCAAACTACGCTCGAAAAACTCCATGAGCTTTGTGTGCTTTGTGGTAAAAATTCATGGTCCTAAGTAGTTACGAAATAAGTTAAGCAAAAAATGCGATTGTTGAATTCAACTAGATGTTTATTAACGTTTTGAAAGGTCTGACTTCTGACAGACTCGCCCGCTGCGCAGTCGAGCGGGTTTATCGGTCTTAAGTCTGACTTCTCACTTACTTTGCTGGACTCGTCCACTTGGAGTCTTTGATTCGAAAGCGCCAATCCCAAAGCGCACATTCTTCAGCATAGTCAATACCGACTCGTGGACTAGCAATAATATCCGTTTCTTCGATAACAAGTCCACGGTCTTCAATCCAAATTGGACTATCGGACGCTACCAAAGAAATGCCGTTAAACGCCTTACTAATACCGAGCGCCTTAGACATAACGCCCGGGCCACCCGTTAATTGTCGGTTGACTTTCGTTTTATCTCTTCTTAGCAGCATCAATTCCGTATTTTCCAGTGGTTCAACTGCACGAATTAGAATAGCGTGCGCCATTCCCTTAGGAGCCGTAACAATGTTAAATAGGTGGTGGATGCCGTAACAAAGATAAATGTAAGCGACGCCGCCCGCTTCGAACATGGTTTTGGTTCGTTTGGTAAAACGATTCAGATGGGCGTGACAGGCTTTGTCGTCGGGCGCTCGGTAGGCTTCTGTTTCTACTATTTTGCCAGCGGTCAGTTGGTTATCGAAATTGGTGACGAGCACTTTTCCTAATAACTCTTGACTTAGTTGTACAACATCTTGGCGGGTATAAAAAGATTTGCCTAGTCGCTTGATGAAGGAATGGGACATATTAGGTAGAGCTTGGTTAAAAAAGCTATGCTTAACATATAGGATATTTTGAAAATATCCGATATGCTGTACTATATGTTGTACTGGTTTTGCGTATGGTTAACTAATGAATAGCAAAAGCGTAAGCAAAAGCGGCGACGGAAAAGATGAGTCCATACATGAAAATGCGGTAGCAAGTCCGTAAGTAACTGTATTTTTTGGCCAGCACTTTTCCTAAGAAATAAAGGTCGCGGGTCATAGAACTGTACAAAAAGTCGCTGTCTTTAATCATCTCCATCATTCCCCAATGGAAATCATCCATTTTCATGTTGTAGAAATTACCAAAGAATAGGAGATTAGAGCGTTTCTTTTTGATGTCTTCCCGTGTAAAAACGCCTTCGGTAACCTTTGGCATCGTTGACAACGTGGCATAAACGATGGAAGCTAGACAAACCAGTAAAAGAATACAGGTAGGAATGATTAATCTAGGCGTATCTCCAAAATTTGGAACGAGCGTAGAGACTGTAATGGAGACGATAATGGCGTTGATACTCAGCATAATATTGGCCTTATTGTCAGCAATAGAACTTAAATTGACGTGGGTTCGATACGTTGTTCGATACATCGTTTCAACGCCACGGCCGAGTCGCTGCTGTTTGAGGGCCCGTTTCTCCTCTTTGTCAATTTTACCCTTATTCGATGTTTTGGCGTTAATCTCTGCTTCTTCTTGGCGCTTTTTGTCCTTTTTCTTCTTGGCCTTCTTGGACTGTAATACTAATTGCTCGTCACTCGTCAGGCTATTTGGACTGAGTTGCCACTTTCGTTTAATGAGTTGCTTGATGTGCTTTTGTTTAGTTTTTCCGTAAAGTCCCTTTGCCGTCTCGGTATGGAAGGTATGGCTCCGAATAAAATTTAATTCAAAGTTAGTCCATTCGAAATCGTCCATAATAACGTTCGTTACCAAGGCTAATTCCTGTCGGACTCTTCCACATCGGTCCCAGTAGGCGTCGCTACCCAGGTGGCTCAAATCGGCATCGCACAGTATTTTTTCGGGAAGCGTTGTCGGACACTGGGGATACTTAGTCGCCAAAATGCTCTTTTTAATTAGTTCAATTGCTTCTGCTGGACAATTATCTTTTCGCAAAAAATCTTCGGCATAGCTCGCCCCTCTTTGTTCGTGTCCCTCTGCCCCCTGGTCGTAACCCGTATCGTGAAACCAAGCGGCAATTTGTAAATACTCACATAGTAGAGCATCTAAGTTCTCCATTAGGCAAATTTCTCGGACGGCGTGAACAACATTAGCCGTATGTTCCAGATTGTGATAGGTATATTTATCCGAAATTTTTTGCTGGAAAAATTGCCTTACGTGTCTCTCTACGCTTTCTAACCTAGTTTTTTGTGCTATTTCCATACCATTGATTAATCCTTTCGACCGTTTTGATACTACTAAAATAAATGATAGATGATTATTGATGAATGATTTTAATGCGTAGTAAATACGAAATATTGTTATTATGAAATGCAAAAACTATCATTCATCACCTATCACTCATCACTCATTGTGGTTGGTAACCACATTAAAATGAAATGGTTAAATTATTAAAATTATTGGAGGAAATCTTGAAAACGGGATTAAAATACTTTGCTATTACTTTCCATCATGGTTTTTACCAACCAATAAAGTGGATAAAGCAAAAAGAAGAACAGCGCCGTGATGCCTAATTCGGGAAAAAGCTCCGATGGATAAAAAAGGATATTGTGTAAATCGGTTAGTAAACCTTTGGGTTGATAGATAATGTCCCAGGAGTTCCACCTAAGAAAACGACCGATGTAAACGCCTAAACTACCGAGAAAAATTAATAGGATAATTAGGCCATGTTCTAAAGGTTTGGGTAGGTACTGCTTAAAAAATTGGTGTATGGGATATAGAGACATCAATCCCAAGAGTAAACCAGTTACGCTAAAAGATAAAAATAGAATTACATCGTACCAGTAGGGAATAATACTTCTTTGCTTTAGATGTAGTAAATCGGTGACCAAATAGGGGGCATTGGGAAAGAAAAGTAGCCATAGGCCAATGAGTGCTAAGGTAATCGGCCAAAGTTTTCCTTTTGTTTGTAAACGCTTTACTACTAACGAGAGGAGGTACGGAATCCACGCCAAAAATAAATTCCAGATGAGGAACAAAAAAGTAGGCTCGTTGCGGAAGAAAAACACATCCCTGTAATAATTCACTCCTCCCCAATCGAAGCCTACCCAGTTTAAGCGAAAAACTACTAATAGTACATTGAATATCGTCATTGACAGTAATAGTGCACTTAGCTTCGACTGTCGGTTTTTTAAAAATTGCTTTTTCTGCAGCATTATTTGTATTAATTTTTTTAATAATATCATTTCTACATAACTCCTCTCAAAAAGTAAGCCATCAAGAATGATTTTTTTATTTTAAAAAGTACTTTTTATTTCAAAGTAAAAAGGCAAAAAAATTTATTCTAGCTTTTCAATCATGGATTCGGCGTACTCGATATAATCTTCGCAAAGGGATAAGGCATTTTCTGTAAACATATTCTGGGGTAAATCAATCAGATTTGACTGAGCACGCATAAAGTTCATTTTCACTTCTTGCCACAACGCAACGGGTGTTTTTTCTTGTTTGTCGTTTATCTGTGTTAAGGTCACAGCGTAATTAAAAAAATTATACGCACAATTTTCCAGTTGTGTATCGAATAGATGGGTTAACCGTGTAGCTGTTTCGCATAATTGAATCATGCGACTTTGGACGATTAGTAACGAATCGTATTGCTTCGCTATTTGCAATTTTTCGGCTATTTCTGTCAAATAAGCTTCATAATCTAATTGAGCGTGGGCTAATTGCCGCCGATTAGACTCCGTAGGGTGGTACTCGTAGGTCCTAATAGCGTCCAGTAGGCGGCGGTCTTGCACAGACATCGACCAGTCCACCTTAGTAGCTTGGTGATAAGCTACGCCACAATCTTTTTGTTTTACTATTTGGGTAATTGAATCAACGGGCATTAAGTACTCTTCTGGAGAAATGGGACAATCCAGCAATTGCCAAGCAGGGTCGTTCGGGAGATGACTGAGGACAAAACGGTCGGGAGCAGCCAAAAAATAACTGTACGTCTTGCTAAGTTCATTCTCGGAATTAGTCGCTAAGTTACCGCTATCCCACGTAGCGTCCAGTAAATACCATCGACTATTGATACGAACGGCATTCCAGGCGTGATTAGGACTTTCTAAGTCAAGCAAACTATCCAAATTGGGTTTCCCATAGCCAGAAATAACAACCGAAGAAATGGCTACTTCTTCGCACATGGCGTGGAATAGCGTAGAAAATCCCCAGCAGACGGCTCGTTTTCGGTTCAAAATATCTTGATTACTGCGATTGATTCGTTTATTCCCATCCCGATACGCTTTCGAATCGTATCGAATATTCTCGATGAGCCATTGATAAATACTTACGACTTTGGCCGAATCGTCAACGGCAGGGACGGCCAAATAGGCGCACAAATCTGAAAGATTGTTTTCGATTTCTTCGGGGGTATTGGCGACATGCTGCCGCAATTGTTCAAAATTAGTTTGCGACCAACCGAACACTGGAAGAAATAAAAATGATATGGTAATTGAATACTTAATGGTGCAATTAATTTTGATGCGCTAGTGTTGAGAAGTCAGCAAATGTTAACTTTTCGGTTTGAGAAGTGCTTCCAAAGCACTCAAGTGATTGTCAAAAGCGGTTCGTCCTGCTTCCGTTACTTGGTACGTTGTCTTGGGTTTTCGACCCACAAACTGCTTTTTGATGTCAATATATTTTTCTTTTTCCAAAACTTTCAGATGACTCGCTAAATTGCCATCCGAGAGTTCTAACATTTCTTTTAACAACTTAAATTCTACCCATTCGTTGACCACCAAAATGGACATGATACCAAGTCGCACTCGATTATCTAGTTTGGTCGATTCTAAAATGGATAAAATTTTCTTCATGTTTCAAGGAAGTAGTGACTAGTAATTAGTTGGTTAGTGACTAGTTCATAAAAATGAATGCGGAGTCCTTACCTTTTGTTTTATGAAAGTAAGTAAATAGTAGTTCTAGATATAAATACTTGATAACTTTGAAAGGTAAGTTCTCAATGCAGGTCAGGAGACCTGCAGATACCCGTATCAAGTCTGGAGACTTGATACATCGAACACCGATATTTCAAGTCTCCAGACTTGAAATATATATCTGCTCGTCTCCCGACGAGCAACTATTGAAAACTCACTTTAAAAGAGAACAAGAGCTTGGTAATCAGCACTTTACTTAACTAGTTAGTTACTAATCAACCAGTCACTAATCACTATACTACTACCGTTCGTATTTCCAATACATCAAGCTACCGTAAATGATATGCAGAAAACCGAAGCCTATCGTCCAAACTTCTAGGCCGTAACCAGGGTAGAATAGCGCCAATAACCCTAATACAATTTCACAATAGCCCAAACTGCGGACATCATCCAAAGTATATTTACTAGCATTAATCAGCGCCAATCCATAAAATACTAAAGTTGTAGGCGCTAAGAAGCCAAAAAAGCCGTGATAAAATAACCCCAAACAAAAAATGCCACCCGTTATTAAAGGAATTAACAAATTTATCAATAATCGTTGACTCAACGAATCCCAAATTTTTTGCCCCTTCTTTTTGGCTTTTCGAGTAGTAAAAAAAATACCGCCCGCAACGGCACCAATTAACACCATAAGGGCGTCCAAAAAGAAAAAAGTAATATAGCTCATGCCCCATTTGGTAGAATTGACCGCTTCTACATAGTACAATCGGCGACCATCAAAGGGACGCATATCCAAATAAAGATAAGCTAAGATAGCTCCTAAAATAGCAAATAGTCCCGCTGCGACACCCGAAAGACCACTCAATGAAATAAATCGAGAAGAGCGTTCCATCAACGAACGAATCTCATTGAGCGTTTCGCTAGGATTATTTCTACTTTCCATAACCATAAGATAGTTTTTAGTTATAAAGTACTTTGAGTTGCAAAGTATAAATTTACTACTTAAAAAGCAATAGTTGACTTTTGCTAGTTGTAACTACTTAGCACTCTTTTTACCATAAAGTCCATACAGCTCATATAGTCCATAAAGTTTTTTCGAGCGGTAGTATTGACTATTTCGAGCGGTAGCATTGACTGTTTTGGCGTTTTCAATGTAGAGTGGTAAGTAGTTACTGCTAGTTACAGTCTTTTAGCTCCTTTATGTAATATGTAAAACAGCACTCTAGCCGGTTGGCATATTTTTTGGAAATTGAGATAATTAGTATTCCCCATCGTACCCTCCTTTCTTATTACCTCCCCTTCAATTTTTCTGCAATCCGACTAAAAAGTTGTTACCTGATGATGAATCAACGGTGTTACTTGTATTTATGCTTTCTAATCACAATTTGCTGCGCTTTTTCCTGTCAAAGGGGAAGTGGCACTTCCGTGGAAATAGATAAAGAGGAATTTAAAAAAGAGGAACTAATTCTTATTGGAGAAGCTATGTCGAACCAAATTGTAGAGTTATCCGAAACTTTTCCCCTCTTAGACCCCCTGCAATACAAAGATGCCTACATTTACGTCAATCGCTTGCTCAATTCTTTAAAGTTGACCTCCATCGTTAAACACCGCAACGATTTTGATTGGAAGGTTACGCTTATTCACGATTGTGGTACTCGAACGGCTTTTGCGCTGCCTAGTGGCGAAATATTTGTTTATACGGGACTTCTAAAATTCTTGAACGCAGAACACGAACTAATGGCTGTCCTAGCTAATGAGATGGCCTATGCCGACCAAAAACTGGTCACTCAAGCGTTGCGAGCCGAATATGGAGGCATTATTTGGGGAGACCTCTTATCGGGGCGAAAAGTTGAGAATTTTGCAGAGATTGTTTCCGCTTTTCCTAATATTACCTACGACGAAGCACTCGTTTCGAAAGCTGACCAATTTGCCATAGAACTCGTTTGCCCTTTTCAATACGATATTTCTGGATTAAACGATTTTGTTGAGCGCGCTTCTAATCAGCAGATTAAGTGGATACAATCCAAAAAAGTTACAAATACTTCTGCTCGCCTTGCTACTATAACTTCCTTATCTTCACCTTGCGGAAGGGATGGTGTTACCAATTACGAACAATATCAAAGGAAGATTAAGAACTTTTTGCCGAAGTGCAACTAAGCAATGGTGAAAAAATAAATTGACCATTTCTAGTGCCTCTTTTGCCCTTATTTTCCAGCTTGAAAACAGTCATTACATCTACATAACTCCTGCTTTCAAGTCGAAAACTAAGAACAAAATAGACTACTATAAATCGGTAAATCTATTTCTACACCATTCCTAAATTAGCTTTCAACCAATTGAGCAATTGCCTTTTCCATTTTTTCGAACTGAAAAGCTTGCCAAACTTGCTCCATTTTAAGGTTGATTTCTTGGTTACAAAGATTCCCCAAGCTTCCCTCGTGGGAGTGATTGATGGCGTAGTCGGGCTGGAAATTTCCGCTTTCAATATCTCTTCCTACTATTTTGTACGCATCCCGAAAAGGGGTTCCGTTTAAAACTAGGTTGTTGACCGTTTCTACACTAAATAGATACTTATACTTCTCATCCTCAACAATCCCCTCTTTTATCCGCATATTTTGGAGCATGTAATCGGTAATTTCCAAACAATCTTTTAACTCTTGAATGGCGGGAAAAAGGGATTCTTTTAGTAATTGAAAGTCGCGATGGTATCCAGCAGGTAAGTTATTTATCGTCATGCTAATCTCCGTTGGCAGACTTTGTAGTTTGTTACACTTCGCCCGAATCAACTCAAAAACATCAGGGTTTTTTTTGTGTGGCATAATGCTAGACCCCGTAGTTAATTCGTCGGGAAAGCTGATGAATCCGTAATTTTGGTTACAGTATAAGCACGCATCCATCGCAAATTTACCCAAGGTACTGGCTATTGAAGCGAGCGCAAAACTTAGGAATAGTTCCGATTTCCCTCGGCCCATCTGAGCGTGGATAACGTTGTAGTTCAAATTATCAAAGCCCAATAATTCGGTAGTCATCGTCCGATTTAAAGGAAATGACGAACCGTAACCCGCAGCCGACCCTAACGGGTTTTGGTTGACAATTTTGTAAACTGATTGCAATAGTGTCATATCGTCCACTAACGACTCCGCGTAGGCGCCCAACCACAGGCCGAAGGAAGAAACCATCGCTACTTGCAGATGCGTATAACCGGGCATCAGTGTCGCTTGGTGTCGGTCGCTTAACGTTTGGTAGGTATCAAATAGATTTTTGGTCGTTTCGGCTAGTGTTTTAATTTCTGCTCGAAAAAACAGGCGTAAATCCACCAGTACTTGGTCATTTCGGGACCGGCCACTGTGAATTTTTTTACCAATATCGCCCAGTTTTTGGGTCAATACCAATTCCACCTGAGAGTGGATATCCTCAATTCCCTCCTCAATGATGACCTCTCCGTTTACAGCTTTTTGGTATAAATCTTTCAATGTTGCTTGCAGTTCCCGTAGTTCCTCCGCCGTCAATAAGTCAATACTTTCTAACATTTCAATATGGGCCAAGGACCCCAAAATATCGTAGGGCGCTAACCACAAATCCAAATCTCGGTCTTTACCAACAGTAAAGGCTTCAATGCGCTGATTAATTTGGGTGTCTTTTTGCCAGAGTTTCATATTGAACTAATTTTGATACTTTTTTAAGAATGGGCAAAAGTAGCGATAGCCTCTAACAAAAAGAAGGAAGTCCCTACGAAAGAACTTCCTTCTTTTTTTAACAATATTTATGGCTTCCTTCACCTCTGTCAATGTTATAAATCTCTACTCCCTATACTCTATGGAAAATGTAAAATTACAAACCCGCCAGACTGCTGTGCGGGCTGGTTCAAAATCTAAAAGCATTGATAATCAATAAGTTAAAATTTTGAAAATATAAATTTATTTTTTCTGTTCCTATTCCCCGCAACCACCTTTATTTCAAAGTCACCGACCCGTTAATTTTATTAAAATAAATCGGTGTACCATCCGCTTGCATCACTTCAATAACAAGTGGTTTGCCCGAAAAGCGAACTCTAGACTTAGCCGCACTATCGCCAATGACTCGAAAAACAACTTGATAAATGTTCGTACCATCTGGTAGATTGACACCTTGCACTGACTGGTCGTACCATGCCATTAACAGGTTTCCATCTTTGATTTCTTTCAAGCCAAAATTTTCGGCAGTCAAATCTTTCAACTTAAAGTTCTGCACTTTTTCAAACTGTAATACAGCGGGGTCCCAATTCATACTGTACTGCATGGAAACCACTTTTTCAAAATCGGTGATATTGACATCTACGTAAATCAAATCTCCTTTTCGACCCACTTCGTCCGAGGCGGCAATGGCAAAGCCGGGCTGGGCGCCGATACTCCCACAACTAACTTTCAGCGAATAAGCAGAAGATTCGTTAATCGTTGGACTATTTTTTGAGAATCGTTGCGGTTCGCCTTGCAAATTTTGGCTTTTGTACATCTTGACATCACAACCTCGTGGAACCCGAAGCCCCCCTAAGACCCCCAATCCTCTTTTTTGTAGTTGGCTATAGACGTACTTTCCTGGTTTCAATTCTATCCCTTGACCAGCGTACCCGCTTTGACCAAATGCTTTTACTTGCGCTTGGGTAGTCGTGAAAAGAGAAATAGTTAACACTAAAAAGAAGGCAACTTTTAAAAAATTCATTGGCTATTTATTTGTGCAAATAAAATCGAGTTTTTCCAATTTCCAGAATAACTAACGAAAGGACTACCACAAAAGATACACCGCTGTTTGTTAACCTTGTTTTAAAGTTCGGTGATACGAAGATTTCGCCATTTTACCTTAATACCTCCACCGTCGTGAATTTGCAGGGCGATTTGTCCCGACGCTTTGCCAATTTTCTCATCTTCGAATCGAATCATTTCTTGCCCGTTGACCCAAGTCGTCACTTGGTTACCTTCCGCACGGATACGCATGGTGTTCCATTCGCCCATTTTAAGGGCCTTATCTTTTTCGGGAGCGGGTTTGATAAGCCAGCCTCGTCCGTACGACTCGTAAATGCCACCCGTATTGCGATTAGGAGGCGCCACTTCCGCCTGCCAACCCGTGATTTTTGTCCCTTCGATAGATGAACGAAAAAAGACGCCGCTGTTGCCGTTCGCTTCTTGTTTGAACTCTAAGGTCAAGTCAAAATCTTTGAATTTGTCCGTCGTAGCCAAATAGCCGTATTGCTTGTCGGGACCACTTTCGCAGACAAGGAGTTCATTTTCTACGTACCACTTTTCCGTTCCGTAAATTTCCCAACCCGTCAAATCTTTTCCATTGAATAAGGAATTTGACTGGTTTGAAGTCCCTTGGTCTTTCGAAATAGAACAGCCAGCTGAAAACAAAAGTAGTGCACCAAAGAGATATAGGAAGACGTTTTTTTTCATCTTTATAAGTATTGATTTAGAATATGAATTCAACAAATGTAATGATTTTAGGTGGTTAGGGATAAGGAATTAAATAAAAAAAGCCTTCTTCCAACAAATCGGAAGAAGGCTTTTTTATAAACTATCAATCAGATTAATCGTCGCCCATGAAGTTCGACAACAACCACAAAATCTCAGTGTACAACCAAATCATGGTGAATAGAAGTCCCATGGCGATGTAGTATTCCATATATTTTGGAGACCCCATCTGCGCACCTTTTTCAAAGTTATCGAAGTCCACCAACAATTTGAGACTAGCGATAACGACGATTCCTAAGCTAAGGCCAATGCCAACCATGGATTGGTCGTGGAGAAAAGGCATGTCAATGGAAAAGAGACTTAGTACAAAACTGGCAATATAAACGAGCATGATTGCGCCCGTAGCCATCATAATAATACTTCGGAACTTCTCCGTCACTGTGATTAATCCCGATTTGAAAAGGGTCAACATCGTAAAGAAAATGGCGAACGTCAGCGTCACGGCGTGAAAAACGATGCCATCATACATTTGTCCGTAGAGGAAGGACATCGTACCAATGGCAAGTCCATATAGCCCCGCAAAAAGGGGTGCCCAAATATTGGAACGTTGTAAATCACGGGAAGCGATAATACTGACAATAAAACCACCAACCATACCGCCGTACATAAACAATTGGGAAGGCGAACTGTAGCCTACGAAGAAAGCCATTAATAATACTCCGAACAGCACAAAGGACTTGTTGACCCCGCCTTGAATCGTCATCACTTCGCTTTGGTCACGAGTAATCGTACCTTGGAGCACTTCTTCCTTAATCATTGGGTTATTGGACTTATTGAGTCTGTCTAACATTTTTTGATTTTTTTGATTAGAAAATGGATTTAAAGAGGGATAAAAATAAGGATTTTTTTTGTATTGTACACTCTTTTGCACGAATGTAAAGAATGTTCCTTGAACGTGAAGAAAAACAACCATTCATAACATTCCAGGAAAAAAAGCATCTTCGAAATGACTGATTTCTATGTCTGCCTCGCTGCGTAAAAGAATGCCAATAATGTCAAACCGTATTTCCCAAGTATGCTTGACTTGGTGTGTGTAAGCCGAAGCGGCATCCTGCAACAGCGTTTTCTTACGAGCCGACACAAAAGATTCGGGCTTGCCAAAATAATCGTAACTTCGAGTTTTCACTTCCACGAATACCAAAATCTTGCCGTCCTTAGCAATAATATCTACCTCTGACCGCCGAAATCGCCAATTCGTTTCTACAATTTCGTAGCCTTTTTCCTTTAAAAAATCGACGGCTAGTGCTTCGCCCTTTTTGCCCGTTTCCAAGTGTTTTGCCATTCACCAAACATACTCCGAATATTTCAAAAATCCTTAACGTTTTCTCGCATAATTTTTGTTTTAATATGATTGGAGTGTCGTTATTTGTTCAAACGTCCATAAATCATCACTTAGTGGTTGTTCAAGATAAAGTTGTCGGGTAGGAGAGGGAGATTCCTTTAGGGAATCTTTCTCTTTTGAACTTGAAAAGAAGAAGATTCTCTGAAAGAATCTCCTTCTCCTGCTCAACTAAAACCCGACAATATTAATTTGAAAAACTACTCAGGAACAGAAAAGTATGCGTTATTTCCTAATATCATTTCTCATTATCGTTGGTTCGAGTACTTTGTGGGGGCAAGGTCGTGACCTTAAGAAAGCACAGCAGCTTTTTAAAGAGGATAAATACGCACAGGCAATTCCCTACTACCAAAAAGTATTAACCACTAAAAAGAACCTAAGCATTAAAAGCAAATTGGCTTTTTGTTATAAAATCACCAACCAGATTCCCGCAGCGCTCGAACTGTACGAAGACATTGTCCGTAGCGATAGGGCCAAAACACAATCTTACTATTACTACGCCGAAACTTTGATGAGCAGCGGTCGCTACGACGAAGCAAAACGATGGTTTAAGAAGTACGCCGCTATTGAGACGGAAGATGAAAGTATTGATACCAAGCTAGCCGCTTGCGATTTTGCGAAAACCGTGCAACCTTATTTTGAAACGGTACAAATTGAGCGCTTTCCGCAAAATTCCGAAGAAGACGATAATGCGCCCGTTTTTTGGTCGAATGGTATTGTTTTTACTTCGGATAGAAAAGGGAAATTAAAGTTTTTGGACACCAAATCGGGTGCTACGGACCGAAGTTATCTTCGACTCTATTACAGTGAGCAACAAGCCGATGGGCAATATTCACCACCGAAAGAATACATTTCGAAAATCAATGATGCCCGAAAAAATACAGGTATGGCTACTTTTCAGCCCAACGGTCAATCCATGTTTTTTACGAGAAATGGCCACGAACTAAACCGTCAAAATGCGTATTGTTTGCAGCTGTTCGAAGCAAAGTCGGATGATGGTAAACAGTGGAGTAAGGCCACCTTGGTCCCTTTTTGCCGTAAAGCGTTCAATTACATGCACCCTTCCGTTTCAGCGGACGGGAAGTTGCTATTCTTCGTTTCGGACAAAAGCGGCGGACTGGGCGGAACGGATATTTATGTTTCTAAAAAACAAAAAAATCGTTGGAGCAAACCCGAAAACTTAGGAAATATCATTAATACCGCAGGCCACGAAGGTTTTCCTTTTATGCACCCCAACGGACAACTGTTTTTTTGCTCCAAAGGACATTTGGGCTTAGGCGGCTTCGACATTTTTGTAACGGAGTTAGATAAAAATGGGGAGTGGAAAACACCTACCAATTTGGGTGCGCCTATCAACAGCCCTGCGGACGACATTTCAATTTTTATTGACGAAACGGAAAGTCGAGGCCTTTTTACTTCATCGAGGGAAGGTGGAGACGACGATATATTTCTCGTTGATTTTACGGGGACGATGACTGTAACTGATTCTCTGAACGTTTCGCCACTTGCCGAATCGATTATGGTCAGCACCTCTCCAGTGGAAGCAGCTTTAGCAGTCAAGGAAAGCGGCGAGCAATTAGAAAAAAATGAAAAAATCGAAATTCCCGAAGGGCAACCCATCGAAGAAATGACGTTGGCTTCCAGCGTTAAAACCGTCGAAGCGCCCATTGAAAAGTTAGATTTTCTAAGCCTAGAGGCTAAAACTACCACTCTTAATTCATTACAAAAAGACTACATCTTACCGACTATTCAATTTGCTTCGGGTGAATATTTTGTCACTTTTGACATTGCCAAGGAATTGGATAAAGTGGCGACTATTTTAAGAGAACAGCCCAATTTGCGCATAGAAATTGCTGCTCATACGGCTAACTTGGGACAATACGACGAAAAAATGGCACTGACTCAAAATAGAGCCGATGCCATTATTGATTATTTGCAGGTAAAAGGGGTTGATAAAGAACGCTTGGTGGGTAAGGGCTACGGTGGTCAACAACCGCTCAATAAGTGTTTTATCGAAGTGGATTGCTCCGTCGAAGAACACGCCATTAATGACCGAGTGGAAGTGACTATCTTAAAAGAATGATTATTCAGAAAAGAGAGCAGAGAATAGAGATGCGAGATTTGATAAACGTCCAGTCTTCCATTTGATACACTGATAAATATTTGTAAACAAGCTGACAATCGAATTTTTGATGTTTTCCCAAATAATAAGTCTCTATTAATATAAGGAACATTGAAGAAAGAAATTTATCGTTTCAAAAATTTTAGCTTATTGATTAGCGGTACTTTTAAATTTTGAACCAGCCCGCACAGCAGTCTGGCGGGTTTGAAATTTTACATTTTTCCTTATTACTTAACCAAATCTCCCGTCAATCGCATCAATTCTACTTCCGTATTTTTCAGATTAAAAATAGCGTTGAGCCGAGACTGCGACGCATTAACAAACGCCAGTTGAATACTTCGATAATCGAAAGAGTTAATTAAGCCACCTTTGAATCGCTCTTCTCCAATTGCTAGATTTTGCTTGGCGTTTTCAATTAAATTCTCCGTCAAGTTGACCAATCGCAATTGGTTATTATAATTAGCTAGGGCATTTTCCAATTGGTTGGACAAATTTCTTTTCAAGTTATTGATGTTCAATTGGGAAATTAATTCTTCCACCTTCGCATTTTCCACATTTCGCTTAATGTTCCCTCCGTCAAAAAGATTGTACGTAGCCCGAATATTAAAGTAAAAATTGAAGGTTCTGTTGGTTCCCTTATTCTCGTTTTCGACGGGTGGCTGGTCGGGGCCAAAAGCTAATAATTGGGAACCGTCGGTTCTCGTCAAATCGTAGCTCAGTCCACTTCCCAAACTAACTGTCGGCTGCTTAAAACTTTCTTGAAATTGGGTATTGATATTCGCCAATTCTCGGGCCACTTGCAGATTTTGTAAATTTTGATTGTTGGCGAACATCGACTGCTTCAAATCGGCTAGTTGATAAGCCGTTGGTTCGTAGTTGAGTCCATCCGTTAACTGGTAAACTTTAGTCAGATTATCTTCGCCCATCGCTAAGTTTAGGTTACGATAAGCCGTAGCCAAATTATTTTCTTGAATCAATATATTCGTCGAATCATTTAAGTAAGCATCTTGTGTTTGCAATAAATCAAACTTGCCCGCCTGCCCAAATTCTTTTCGCACTTCTTGGTAACCGACTCGGTCTCTGGAAAGCGTTAATACTTCCCGCAACGTTTCCAACTGTTCGGCTTGAATCAACACCTGATTATACGCCAAAACGACGCTTTGAACCGTATTTTCGACGGCAACGGAAATGCCCGTTACTCGCTGATTTTGCAATTCTTCGAACTGTCGTTTATTAATTTTCACTTTTTTCCCATCGTAAATGGTCCACGTAGCGTCTAAAGAAGGCGTAATTCCCGTATTAATAGCCGATTGCTCTAGTAAAAAACCAGGACTTCTAGCATTGATGAACCCGTTGTTGGAGTTTACATTTAGGTCCACTCTTGGGTAACGTCCTGCGGCTCCCCAATCGTTATTATTCTCGGCAATTTGTAAATTTTGTCGAGCAATTTCAACTTCGTAATTATTCTGAATGCCTTTTTCAATAGCTTGCTCTAGACTCAACGGCTCCTGAGCAAAAAGCGCAAGTACCAAAAATAGATTTAAAAGGAATAGGGTATATTTTTTCATGTTTGAAAAATGTCTTTGAAATATAAGGATTGAGGGAATGAAAGATTGAAGAATGTTTCCTAGTAGTTTATAGACATTACAAGTAGTCTGACTTCTGACAGACTCGCCCGCTGCGCAGTCGAGCGGGTTTATCGGTCTTCAGTCTGACTTCTCATCTAATTCTTTTTCAAAAAAAGCCTTCACCTCTTTCCAATTTTTGACTCTCGTAAAGGAATCGTTATCCAAATTGTGCGGTGCGTGGTACAAAATACCTTTCCCCGTAAAATTTGTCAGATTACTAACGTGGTCATCAATCAAATAATCGGCGATTATCATGTCTTTTCGACCGCAAAAAACAACGTTTCGCCAAGGAATAAAAGGGAAATAATCCTGCAACCAATCGTACTTATCTTCCATCGAGTTACGGAACTCCATGGCAGCGGTCACTACAAATATTTCGTACGATTGCGACAACCACTTGATAACTTCTTGACTATCGGGCATAATCGGCAAATCTTTAAAAAAGCCTTTGACGTGTAGATAATTCCGCAGTTTAGGCTGTTGGACAAACTCGTAAAATTTCTGCCCCGATTCGAAAAGCATGGCTTCGGTTACTTTTTTTTGGTAATCCCGCTCGTACCATTCTAAAAAGCGAGCGTTCGGATTAGCCATTACCTCGTCCATATCAATGGCGATTCGTTTCATCATCAGACGTTCGTTTAAGCTAAAGCACTTTGATTCTTAATCGCACTCTCGACCGATTCGTAGGAAGGTTTTTTGCCATCCCACAACCATTTGAGATAGACTTTCGCTCGGTTGGTAGCAATGATAAAAATGGGTAATAACACTAGGATAACCACCGTAATAAACAGCAAACCAAAAGCAACCGAAATGGCCATTGGAATGACGAACTGCGCTCCCAAACTAGGGTCTAATAATAGAGGCCCCAATCCAGCGACGGTCGTGACGGAGGTCAAGACAATGGGTCGAAAACGAGATAAGCCAGCGTTGTAAAGTGCCTCCATTTGAGGCATTTCTCGTTTTAGATTTTGGTTGTAGGTCGAGATAAAAACCAGCGCATCGTTCACTAGAATCCCAATTAAGGCCAAAACCCCTTGATTGGACAGCAGGGTAATTGGGCTGTCCATGATGTAGTGACCCCAACCGACCCCAATGTAGCAAAAGGGAATCAGCATAAAAACAACGATGGTCTGACTAATCGACTTAAAGGTTAAAGCGATGATAAAGAACATCAAAATCATCACAATTGGTCCTACCAACAAAAAAGAGTCAGCCGTCTTGGCCGTTTCTCGCTCTTGCCCTTCGAAAAGTGCCGTTACCGAAGGATACTTCGCTTCGATTTTAGGCGTAATGTTTGCCTTTATATTCGCAATTTGGTCGGTCGCCGAAACGTCGTTATTAGCAATGTCTGCTTCTACCGTTACTTGGCGCTTGCCGTTCAAGCGGTCGATGGCCAAAATCCCTCGTTCTATTTCTAAGGTTGCCAATTCTCGGAGCGGAAACGCACTACCGTCGGCCAAACGAATCCGCATATCTTCCAATTGAGCGATATTTTGTCGGTCTTTTTCGGCGTATCGTACCCAGACTCTTACTTCGTCTTTACCCCTTTGTAGTCGTTGCACTTCACTTCCGAAGTAGCCCTGCCGCACTTGTCCTGCAATGTCTTGTAAAGTAAGCCCCAAGTAGCGCGCCTTTTCGGTAAGATTGATTTTAATTTCTCTCAGTCCTTCTTGATTGGTATCCGTGATGTCTCGAAGTTCGGCCAGTTGGTTCAACTCCACTTTGAGCGCTTCCGTGGCTAGGCTCAGTTCTTCGGAATCGTTGCCCACTAAAGATAGCGAAACGGGTTTTCCAAAATTTAGAAAGGCACCGTAGGTTACTTGCTCTGCCCCCGCAATTTCACCCGCTTTCTGTCGAATCGCTTCCGAAATTTTTCGCCCCGTCACTTCTCGTCTTTTTTCAATGTCGATAAACAAAAGATTCAGACTCCCTTCGTTACTGTTGGGGCCAACGGTCATTTGAATATTTTCTACAATGGGTTCACCGCCAGGCATATACTCGGCCGTCAATTCTTCGTTGACCTCCCAAGCTGCTTGCTCGATGTGTTCTAACCAACCTTGGGTGATTTCCTCAGACGTTCCAGAAGGCATTTTGACTGAAACCCCCAAGTTGTTAAGTTCGACGTTTGGGAAATAGGTTTGCCGAATAATACCCCCTTCAATGGCGGCAATGGTAATGATAAACAAACTCAGAATGGAGGAAAAAACCAGAAACTTATTGTTCATCGAAAACCGCAATACGGGTGCATATAGCTTGTTTTTCAACCACTGCATAAATCGGTCGAACTGCTTAGGTAGCCAAAGTTGTTTTTTGTTGGGGTCTAGTGCGTGGGAGTGAGCAACGTGCGTGGGCAAAATCAACGCGCCTTCGATAAGAGAGAAGAGTAGAGCAAAAATGACAAAAACCGCCAAAGAAGAAAAATATTCCCCAATCTGCCCATTCACAAAAAAGAAGCCCGAAAAAGCCAACATCGTCGTCAGAATCGCTCCCGTTACGGCGGGTAATACTTCCATAGTTCCTTCCACGGCCGCTTGCGTACGCGTATATTTTCCCGTTTCGTATTTACTGTAAATGCTTTCACAAATTACAATACCGTCGTCCACCAGAATTCCCAGCACCATTATCATCCCAAAAGAAGAAACCACGTTAATGCTTTCGCCAAAAAGGGAAGCAAAAATGAACATGCCAGCAAAGGAAATCGGTATGGCTAAGGCCACCCAGAAAGCTAAGCGCCAATTTAGAAACATCGCTAACAACACAATTACCAGTACGAAGCCTACCAATCCATTTTCTACCAATAGGTTAATCCTTTCTTTAATAACGTTCGACTCGTCGAACAATTGGGTCATTTTAATCCCTGGATTGCTTTCCGCAAAAGCGGCCATGTAGGTTTTGGACTTATCTGCCACCAATACGATGTCTTCGTTTTTGGTGTATTGGACTTCGATGGTCACGGCGGGTTCGCCGTTGATGTACACTCGATTGGGATTGTCAGCCCACTTGTCGGTTATGTCCGCTATTTGGTGCAAGCGGACGACACTACCGTTGGGAGAGGTTTTGACGACAATATCTCGAAACGAATTGGCAGTGTAGCCTTTATTTTTTGCGCGTAGCAGCAAATCCTCCTTTTCGCCTTTTATTGTTCCACTTGTCACATTTAGATTAGCACCTTGAACGGCACGAGTTGCTTGGGCAAACGAAATTTGGTAGGTTCTCAGGTCTGCCTCCCGAAACGCAATTTCGATTTCCTCTTCGGGAAAGCCCTCTAGATTTACCTTCGAAATACCATCAATTGCCAATAAATCTTCTTCAATCTTTCTTGCGTAAGATTTTAGCGATTTCAAATCTACGTCTCCACTGATGGCGAACTTTACGGCGTTGGCAATGAGTTCTCGTTTGTAAACGGTGATGGATTCTACATCCACTGGAAACGAAGAAATGGCATCTACCGCATTTTTGACATCGGTCAGCACCGCATCAATGTCCGTTTTTTCGACCGTTTCAATGGTAATACTAGCAACATTCTCCAAAGACTGAGAAGTTACTCGGTCGATATTGGAAACCCCTTTAATGGCTTCCTCTACTTTTCTGACCACTCCTTCTTCAACTTCTTCGGGCGAAGCGCCCAAATACGCCGCCCGAACAGAGATAAACTTATCATCAACCTCAGGAAAAAATAATTTTTTGGTAGTAAATAAGCCAAATAGGCCCATAATAAACACACCAACCATTAGTAAATTGGCTGCTAGGGAATTGTCTATAAAATACTTTACGATTGACCGCATGATTTTTTAGTTACGGGTGTTGATAAATGTGGTTGTTAACCACAATAAATGATGAGTGATGGATGATGAATGATAATTGTATGACGGCGGTATTTACGTTATCCAACTACTGCTCAATCTTATTCATTGGCCGTTAGCAGCTTCAAAGGCTTTACGGCTAATCCTTCAAAAGCACCAATAACTTTTTCGCTCAACAAAGTTGATTGGTCAGGGATGCCTTGGACCACCGCATGACTAGCATTTGTTTGTACTACTTCTACGTTCAGCAAAGTCAGTTTACCCTCTTTTACAGCATATACCTGACGCTGGTTGACTAACAAATCTAGTGGAATCCGCATAGCGTTTTTAATTACTTTCGAATCAAGATTACCCCGTAGATACATCCCTTCCTTTAACCCCTTGCCCGTTACACCGATGTAAACGATGACAGATTGGGTATTGGGGTCAATCTGGTCACTAATCCGTCGAACCGTCCCCGTCCAACTACCCGCAACGGCGTCGGAATACAACGCCACTTTACTGCCTACTTTGACAAACTGTAAGTCTTCCAAGCCAAGCGTAGCTTTCATTTCGTAGATGCCCGTACCCATCAGTTCTCCCATTTTCTGTCCCGCACGTACTAATGCCCCAGGATGAATGTTGGACTGGGTAATGACGCCAGAAAAAGGGGCGTAAACCGTGTATTTGTCTAATCGATTTTCGGCACTTTTGATGGCGTAGTAGCTACCCAGCAAGTTTCTGGAAGCGATGAAATACCTTTCTTGTTCGTTGAGCGCCTTGGGGAAAGGTCGAATTGGCTGTTCTACGTCAAATTTGTCCAAATACATTTTCCATTGCTGAAAACTTTCGGGATAGTCAATTTTCAAGTCAGGCATCAACGTAGTAATAGAATTAAGCAAATTACTTTTTTGGGAAAGGATATTCAACTTGGCTTCCTCTCGGTCAATATCCAATAAGACCGTCCCTTTTTTGAAGTAATTACCCGCTTTCACGGCTCGATTGGCGTTGGACAAAGTACCCGTTACTTCGGCGAAAATATCAATTTTATTGTAGGCCTCTAGACTACCTTGAACGTCAATCTGTGAAGTAATAGCCGAATTTTGCGCTACCATGACCTTTACTTCTCGAATGACGGCGGTTTCTATTTTTTCTTTTTTGGGGGGTGCCTCTTTTTGGGACAACATCGGGTACAAAAAAACAATGGTACCAGCAAGCATAAGGATACCTAACACAATGCTAATTCTTCTAAAGGTAGTACTCATAATTAATTAGGTTGAAAAATAATGTTAGTTAAACAGTCGAATGGTTGCGTTTACAACTTATCTTTTAGGTTATAGTAAACTTTTGATAAAACGGCCAAACAGGTTTGCATCTCTTCTTTAGAGACCATTGCGTCAATTTCTCCCATCATGCTATCTCCGTGCGATAAAACTTGATGTTGTAATTGACGGCCTTTGTGCGTCAAGAATATTTTTTTATTCCTTTTATCCTTTTCGTCTTTGATGCGAACAATTATATTCTGTTTTTCCATCAATTCTAACGCTCTGGCAATTGTGGCTTTATCTTTTACCACAGAAATAGCTAAATCTTGCTGAATGATACCATCTTTCTCCCATAAGTCGGCCAGAATGCCAATGCAATGACCTGGCATATCAAAGTCCTCTTTGTCTAATTTAGCTTTCAAATGAATGCTCATCAGGCGTCCCACTCGATTGGTCAAAAACCCCAAAGTCATAGTCGAATTATCCAGTAGCTGCCAATTTTTCATTATCAGAAATTAGTTGCGTTTGCAACGGAACGCAACTAAATTAGAACTTGTTCAATAGTATGCGTGGATTTTCTAAAAAGTAGAAGTGAATTGTAAATTAAGTGGATTGAAAGGTAGGAAAATAGCTTTAAGAGGAGTACCAGAAAAACAAAAACGCTCATGTCTAATCAGACATAAGCGTTTTGATGGTTCTAACTTTTGAGAACGCCTATTTTTAATGTCGGATAATGCTGCTGCTTTGCAAAATCATTCTCTACCAAACATTAATCCAAAGCGGGAATCCGCAGCATCTGTCCTGGATAGATTTTATTAGGGTCTTTCAACATCGGCGTATTCGCTTCAAAGATAATTTTATACTTCATCGCATCCCCGTAGTGCGCTTTGGCAATTTTGGACAACGAATCCCCTCTTTTCACTTCGTACATCGTCGCTTCGGGTTCTGGGTTTTCGACGGTCATTCGGTCATCAACGGCCGCTACGCCCGCAACGTTCCCCAAGGCAAGTACAATTTTTTCTTTGTCGGCTTGTGAATCAACACTGCCATACACCGTTACCGTATCGTCGTCAAAATTAACATCTAAATCTTCTACTTTTAGCCCTAAACTATTTACTACCCCTCTTAGTACGATTAATTTTTGTCGATTAGCAACTGCCTCTGCTTTTTTGGCTGCTTCCGAGTCTCCTAAGTCAAAATCAGGGCTTCCACCCGAAGTATTAGCTCGCGCTCTTCTAGTAGTTGGGGCGCCGCTGGGGGCAAAAATTTTGGACCCCGCATCTTTTAAAAAGGAAAATAAACCCATAGTTGTATTGTTTGTAAGGGAGGCAGTAAAATTAATTATTACTCAAATTAAGTTGTTGTCGCTACTAAAAGCATTGAGGTATTGTTATTCGTTATTTGTCTAAATGTTGACAATAATATTCAGCCAAGTAGCCAATAACAAATCAACTTATTTTATCCGCTCCCCGAATGAAAAAAGAAGGCTTCGAAAATAGAATGGTTTGTAAACAAAAACAAGCTATTTGCTATTTTTAAGGCAATTATGTTAAAAATAGCGTTCTCTCCCATTTATAAATATAGTTTACCGAAAGGGCATCGCTTCCCAATGGAAAAGTACGAACTGCTGCCCGAGCAGCTTCTCTACGAGGGTACGATTACCGAAGCGAACTTTTTTCATCCAACCCCATTGGAAGAACCCATTATTCTATGGACACACGAAGCCGATTTTTGGCATCGACTTAAAAATCAGCAACTCACACGCAAGGAAATCCGAGAAATTGGTTTTCCGATGTCCGAAAATTTAGTCGAAAGAGGACGGCATATCGCTAACGGGACGATTGAGTGTGCTTTGTTTGCTCAACAATACGGCGTAGCCATGAACGTGGCGGGTGGAACGCACCATTCTTACACTTATAAAGGAGCTGGATTTTGTTTACTCAACGATATTGGGATTGCGGCCAATTATTTACTCAAGAAAGGCCTCGTACGACAGGTTCTAGTCGTCGATTTGGATGTTCACCAAGGAGATGGGACCGCCCAAATTTTTTTAGACCAACCTAAGGTATTTACCTTTAGCATGCACGGCGCTAAGAATTATCCACTGCGCAAACAGCCTTCGGACTTGGACATCGGCCTACCCGATAAAACGGAAGATGCACTCTATTTAAAAACACTCCGAGAAACACTCCCTAGATTGATAGACGAAGTTCAACCCGATTTTATCTTTTATTTGTCAGGCGTGGACATTATTGCCTCTGACAAATTGGGCCGACTCAGCGTGAGCATCGCAGGTTGTAAGGAACGGGATAGAATTGTCTTACAGGCTTGTAAAGATAATGACATTCCCGTAGCGGTTAGTATGGGCGGGGGCTATTCGGAAAAATTAGCGCATATTATTGAGGCACACGCCAATACCTATCGAGTAGCGCAAGATGTGTTTTTTTAATTTGGAATCGAAAGCCGAGAATAGAGACTTACTGCGTTGACTAACAATAAAAATCAAAAATTTGTCAATTTGCTAATGTGATGCATCTCTATTCTCTCAATCCCAGTAACTGGGATGGTCTCTATTCTCTGTTCTCAATAATAAGATTTCCTTTATCTTCGCCCTAATGAATAATAGACTCCCTATTGGTACGCTAATTAATATGACCGCTATCGTAGTGGGCAGCTTAATTGGGCTGACGTTGCAACAAGCCTTTCCACCGAATATCAAACTCATTGTTTTTCAAGCTATTGGATTGGTGACTTTACTGATTGGTATTCAAATGAGTTTAAAAATTCCCGATGGTTATTTATTAATCCTCATTTTCAGCCTTATCATAGGAGGTGTTGTAGGGGAATTGATTCATTTAGACACCCGACTAGCTAACTTCGGTGACTTTTTAAAAGACACTTTTAGTATCGGCGACGAAAGGTTTACGGAGGGGCTCGTGACGGCCTTTTTACTGTACTGCGTGGGTTCCATGACCATTGTTGGAGCCATTGAAGAAGGGATTTCGGGCAACCGAGAACTGCTAATGATTAAATCTACGTTAGACGGCGTTTCGTCCATTGCCTTTGCTTCTACTTACGGCGTAGGGGTACTTTTTTCTATTATACCCATGTTTTTATTTCAAGGAGGAATGACTGTGTTGGCTAAAAGATTAAAACCCATTTTTACCCCCATTATTATTGCTCAATTAAGTGCCGTTGGTGGGCTACTCATCTTGGGTATCGGAATTCGATTACTAGAATTAGGTACCATCAACATTGAAAATTTACTGCCGAGTTTATTAACAATAGTAGCTTTCACTTGGATTTATGATAAATGGAAAGCGAAGAATGTGTAACTTTGTAACTGCATTATTTTAAAACTTATTGGCATTGTAAAATTTATCGTTGCTAGAAAAGAAAAATCCGTAGCTAAACTAATCCGTAGCTGTAAAATTGCTGCTGATTATTAAGTTCGCAACGCATTATTTACACTTCCAACTTATTTACTATTAGATTCAGCTATGATAACCATTAATATTTACGTCAAATTAGCGCTTATTGCCGTCACTTTGTTAGGAGGTATTGGTCTGATTGTGGCCTACGGCTTTTGGTACGGCTTCCCCTTTTTACTAGTGGGGCTTGTCTTACTGGCGACCTATATTCTATTGGGTACCGTACAGTCGGCGGCGCAATTGGTACAGGAATCCAAATTCGAAGAAGCTAGCAAACGATTAGATTTGACCCTAAAGCCCGAGTGGTTATACTCGGCTAATCACGCCTATTACAATATCATTAAAGGAAATCTAGCCGCCGTAAAAAAAGACAGTGCAGCCGCAGAAGGGTACTTTAATAAAGCTAAAGCGATTGGTGTTGCTTCGGACAACGAAACGGCCATGCTGGAACTACAATTGGCTAACATTGCTGCGTCAAAGAACAAATGGCAACAGGCCAAAAATCATTTCAAAAATTTAAAAGGGTTGAAGGTCACCGAGCCGCAGTTGAAAGACCAAATTAAGCAGTTCGAAAAGGCACTGAAACAACGAGGGGCTATCAAAGCAGCGGGACGCTCAGGAATTAATGCAATGCAAATGAACCCTGGAGGAAAGCGAAGACGACCAAAAATGCGTTAATTTTGTCTGCGGGGACATTTCTCTATTTACAAATTCATCTCTACTAATTAGTATCTTCGAATGATGAACGATTGATGATGAATGATGATTTTCAAAATTTCGTTTTCAAAATGAGCCAATGGCATTCTGTCATTGGCTCATTTGACTTTATAACGGTCATTAAAAAATAGCCTTTTCCATCTCATGAAAAAAACACTTACGCTACTACTTCTTTTCTTATTCGTTGTCGCTGGGGCCGTTTATCTGACCACTCAAAAAGACACCAAGACGACGGTGCTGACGGAGGAAAGAAACTTCGCCGTTGACAATATTGACGAAGTACACAAAATCTTTCTCGCCGACCGTGACGGAAATCAAGTTACCTTGAAAAGAAAAAACGATGATTGGCAGTTGAACGAAAGATACCGAGCAAATCCTAACGCTGTCCAAAATTTACTAAATACGCTAGAGAAAGTAAAAATTAAATACGTTCCACCCCGAGCGGCACTGCAAAACATCGTCAGGGATATTGCCACCAATAATATCAAGGTAGAAGTTTACAACGCCGACAATCAGAAAATCAAAGCCTATTATGTCGGTGGCGTCACCAACGATGAATTGGGGACGCACATGATTATGGAAGATGCGGAAGAACCTTTCGTTACGTATATTCCAGGATTCGAGGGGGCACTGAGAGTTCGCTACGCAACCAAAGAATTGGCCTGGCGGGACAAGGCTATTTTTCGAGAAAAAATTAACCAAATTGAATCGGTTAGTGTTGAGTATCCCAAGCAAAAAAATAAGTCTTTTTCTATTCAAAAAGAAAACGGTCAGTTTACGGTAAAGCCGTTTTACGATACGACACCCACTTTTGATAAAGTTGCTCCAAGGGGAA
This sequence comes from Bacteroidota bacterium, assembly GCA_039024375.1. Classification (GTDB taxonomy): domain Bacteria; phylum Bacteroidota; class Bacteroidia; order Chitinophagales; family Saprospiraceae; genus JAFMDF01. The sequence goes on along the minus strand of JBCCQK010000006.1, from coordinate 22,476 downwards.
AGATAGAGCAGTATTTGACGAACTACGAGCGACTCATCGCCGAAAATTTTGCTAATACGGTGGAAAAGCGCGATTCCTTTGAGCAGTTGCTGCCTTTTAGCATTGTTCGATTACAGCGTACGGGAGAAGCCCAAAAAGTAGTGAAGTTCCATCCCATTATTAAACAAAATGATACGGGCTCAATAATGGTCGATGATGCGGGAAAAGCAATTATTGAGAAGTACTACGCCGAAAGGGGAGAAGACTTTTTGTTGGTACAGCAGTTGGTTTTTGGGAAAATATTTTGGGGCTACGAAAGTTTTTTTGAATAAAGTAGCTAAACCCCTCATGCTGCCAAATCGAAGCGATTGATGTATTGTTCTCGGGTTTTTCGATTGGTCACTAAATCGATATTTAAAATACAATTATCGTATTCTAGTTCTAAAGATTCTAGGGAATGGTCTTGGTCTAAATCAGTATTATTAAGGGAAGATTGCCTGCGGAAAGTCCCTACTTGATTTCTTAGGCGTTGCATTAATTCTTTGACTTTCCCCAAGTAGTTGATGGAAGAGGAATCGTTTGTAAAGGCGACGGTCAGTTCTAATTTAATATTTCGGATATTCATGACTACTCTAATAAGTTTTGGTACAACAGGGTTATTTTAGGTCAAACCAAAAACTAAACAATTAAGTTGTCCGAAATAAATTAAATTTTTGTTAAGGGAACGTCAGAAATTAATAATCACTGCGTTACTCACAATTCACCCCATTTTCAACGCAAAATACTACTACCCACCGCACAGGATAAACAACGTTTGACATTACAGTATTCGTTTTTTAGCTGTAGTAATGCTTGAGTTTCATAGGCAGATTCGGGAGCGAGTCCCAATATTTTCCAACCGTCAATAATACTATTTTTTTCAGGAGCAATTTCTTCTAACAACCCTAATGCTTTGTCTCGATAAGCACTGATAGATTGGCGAGTGCCGTACAAAAAAAGGAAAGGAATGATGGTATTAATGATGAGTAGTTGAACAGTGCTTTTTCCGAGTGATTTATTCCGAGTAGCCGTTACTTTATCAAAAACGTAATGGTCTAACCAATAGTCTGATAAACTCACCTTGAATAATTTTTGTAATTCTCTAATACTTTCAGCTTCCAAAATCTTGGAAAATAAGTGGCTAGATTGATAAATCAAGGTAGCAAATTGAGCGAGTCGAATGGTTGGAAAATTGGCGGGACGCATCCGCATAAAACGCCAACTCTCTCCTTTGAGGGGCTGCAGTTTATATTTTTTTTGTAAAAATTGATATTCTTTTCGTAGCGATTTTGGGTAATCGTCCAACCACAGTTTTTCCAATAAACCCGCCTGCCCAAACAAGAGTGCTTCAATTTGAAACAAGCTATTTTTATGCTTTGCAAAAAGATGCAAGGGCGTGGCAGTAGCTAGTAATTCAAACGGTTCAGCATTGACTTTCACGCCAAAATTGCGCGCCAAGATTTGGTAAAAAGTTTCTTCCCAAGCATTTTTATTATACCTTAATCGCTCTTCAATGTGCACCGTTTTTTGTTCCAAGCGTTCCACCAAAAGGCGGTCTATCCAAGCATTTTTTGTCAATTCGGAAACATTATAGAAGTGATGCTGGCAAGGAATCCAATGTTCGTTGTGCACAATTTTTTGGTAGGTCTGAATGATTTTAGGCGGAATGCGTTTCCGCAGTTCTAAACAAGGAATGCGCTCTCCGTTTTCTCTATAAATTGGTTCATCTTCTTCAAAGACGACGTGCAAGATTACGGTGCCGTAGGTTTTATCATTTTGGTGTTGATGCGCTATCCATTCGGAAGAACGAACGTGCATTTCTACGTTACCCGCCCACAGCGTATCGCCAATTTTAATTTTTGCTTCTAAAAAATCGGGGCCTGCATGTGAATTGTGTTTACCAAACACACCAATTTCAACCGTTTCCCCTTCGGTTGTTTGTAGGCTATTTAGGTCGAACCGCTTGGTTCTCCAAAGGTAGTGTAGGAAGTCTTCTCTCATAGGTTTTGGTTTGGATGCGTTACATCAACCAAATATAACATTTTCCGTATAATTGATAATTTTTTCACGAAAAAAGATGAGAAAATTTCTAGTGTTACGCTTGTTGGAAAGCTACTAGGGACCAAACCGTCAGCCGTGAACCGTATGTAGTCAACCGAATCTCCTCTAATTCCCATCCTCGTAAATTACAAAATTGGAAAACTTCTGCGGGTTGCTGGGATGCGTCAAAATCGTGTTAAACAACAACAAAGCCCTATCGTTATTGGGTCCTTGATAAATGACGGAGCCATCTAAGTTAAAGTCATCATTCGTGTAGCCTATACTGATATAATTTGGCAGAAAATCAACGTTTCCTTCATCTTGTAAGACGTGCAGGAACATGAAGAATATATCGTTATTCGGTCCTTGGTAAATTATTTTTCCGTCACTATTCAAATCACCCGACCACATAGCTTGTACGTTATCTTTTTTGGTTCGTACGTTTAACCCAACTACGGGGGTAAAGTCAAATGTAAAATCAACAAATGGAATCTGGCCGAGGGAAAAGGTGTACGTATCGGCGGTGGTCAATCCCAAATGATTTCGATGACGAATAGCTACGTAATAATTACCAACTCTCGTATTCGTAAAATGCAGCAAAGAATCACCATTGACGGAAATTACGTCTCCATCTCGCTGAATTAAAGCAGAAAGGGTCGCTTTCACATTATTGATATCATTGGGGTCTCGTAGTTCTACGAACACCCAATCGACAATGGCATTCGCTCCGTTGACTGCTAGTAGCGCAGGGTCTAAGACTTCTCCACCACCATCTCCCACGTGCGTAAATCGCATCATTTTAGTGTACGGTTCTTCGGACGGTATCAACGATTTTTGACGCAAATCATCTCGCATCAATCCGTCTTCGTTGTTTTCCAGCAACGCTCCTTGCAGGGCAGCTTTTGCCCGTATGGAAACCCCTTCGCAACGAATTTCTTGTTCGTAAGCTGTTCCATTTCCACATTCATCCACTGCGGACCATCGCCTAGTGATAACTTTTGTAGCGTTAAGAAAAGTAATGTCCTCGGTATAGTTAATTACTACGCTTACATCGCAATTATCAACTGATTTAAAATCAATCCCTACCTCCAAGCTATCCGTTCCCGTGTCGCAATAGTTGGGCGATTCTAGCGGAATACTCCCTTCAATCACCAAATAAGCGACCTCTTCGTCTCCGTGGGTACCATCCAAATATTCCCATTCTTCCACCCGAATTTCAAAACTTGTCAAGCCTACGTTACGCACTCGAACCATTGCGGCTTCGTTGTCGTTATTGGACAGGCTGTTAGCAATGACAACGGGATTATGAAAAGTGTGATTTAAGTTGACCGTTGCCCAAGTGCCATTTGCCGTGACGCTACCAGACTCCCCCATTAAGACGCCTTCTTGAGTACGCATTTCGCCCGTGTTTTCGAGTGCTAGGAAACCTACCGTTTCATTCACGTGGGTCATTTCTGGGTCAGCAGATGCTTCTTCTTGAAGGTTGAGATTTACGGTAGCGTTCGTTGGAATAGATTGTCGGACGGTAAAAGGGTCAATTTCATTGGTGGTTTGACTACTTGTAAATACTAACGGGGAAGCTGCAAAAGCATTTTGAAAAGGGAGGATTTGCGGTAAATCGGATAAAAGTAAACTATTGGACTCTAATTGATAATCCGTGGTTTGGGTACCTGCTTCTATAGCAATCCACGCTACTGATTCTCGAATGTGCCGATTGTCGTTGGCTTCCTCTTCTTTGATACGCAGTTCAAATTGGGCGACGGAGGTATTTTGAATTTGGGAAACAACGGGTGTTGTTTCGTTAGTCGTTACCACTTGGTGCAAAACAACGGGCTGAGTGGGAAAATCAATAGGTAGGTTAACCGTTTTCCAGTTCCTGCCAACAAACTCCATAACACCAGCGACCACTTTTTTACCGTTCGGCAAGGTATATACTCTAAAAATATCGGGTGCGACGACATCCTGCACATCAATTGTTTGTGACCCCGTAGTAGTATTGCCGCACTCATCAACCGCTTCCCATGTTCTAGTAATGGTGTAATCGTACAACGAACAACCGTCCTCGCCTTGGGTACTTACTTCTTGCACATCTAAAGAGATTCGAGGGCAGTTGTCGATAGCAAAAATCTGTGGTGGGAGCGGTATGATTTCATCACAGCTAATCGTATCATTGGCTGGAATATTTTGTAAAACGGGTGCAATGGTGTCAGTATAATCTAAATAAACGGTCGCTTGCGCACAACAAATTCTAGCAACGTCACAGACTTCGTATTCAAACGAGTCGATGCCACAATCCTGAGCGGTATTGGTGTAATCGAAAGCTCCGTTGGTATTCATAATTAAAGTGCCGTGAGTGGGGGCGGTCAAAACGGCGTAGGCTTTATCGCTAACGTTCTCGTCATTAGTAGCTGCACTACCATTGTACATGGTTCCCGAACAGAGAATAATTGTATCGTTGACCGCCAAAGCGGGCGTGCAAGCATTTCTAAACCCAAAATCGTTACTCTTGTCACTTTTACCATTGGCGCCTGTTCGTACCTCTATAATCGGATAACCATCTAAAGGAGCGGGGTCGCCCGTGGCCGTTCTGCCAATAAATCCATCCGAATCTTCCCAGTCTTGATAAATTCCTGCTCTGCGGTTTAGTGGACTCAAGCGGTATTGGTTATTGAGGACTTCGGTGTTATTATCAAACTGGCCGTTTTTTCCAATCACGATGTAATAAATCGTGTTAGCGTCTAGTGTGCCTGTCTGTTCATTGAAGTAATACAATCCATTGGCATCGGTAATGACCGTCGTCAGCGAATCACCCAATTCATCAAATAGACTAACACTAATGCCCGACAATCCCATTTCATCCTCATCTTGAATACCGTCTTCGTTCGCATCGAACCAGACGTAGTTACCCAGTTCTGGACTTACCGAACGACAGCCCATAGTAGCTAATAATAGAGCAGAATCTAAGTAGGTTTTACCCACTAAAGTCAAGTGTTTAACGGGGTCGAACCAGAGCGAATCTGGTACCGGCACATTTCCTCCATTTTCGTTATTTCCATACACGCCGTTCATGTGGTAACCTAGAAAAACTCGTTCACCGTGTCGGTCTAGAACATTTGGTAAAGTATCATATTTCGAATAGTAGAAAAGAGCACTGTTGGTTGGTTGGTTTACATCAATGGCATCTATCCACAAAAACCCTTCGGCGTTGGCTCGATAATCTCCGTTCAGTATTACCTTTCCACCAATTGGACTTATTTTATTATTATAATTATAAATTTGTTCGGATACGCCCTGCTTGGTGTAGGCCCGTTGTTGGCCTTGATAATCCGCCTCTGTAGCCGTTAGTCCCAAATCATTGGTAATTAGAAAGTTTGAATTCAGTACCGCCGCCGACGTATTTCTCAAAGTTATTATCAAATCGTCAGAAATATAGTTTTCAGTAGTGGCTGATACGATGACTAAATCGTAATTCTCCAAATCAACGGTCAATAAATCGTTCTGATTTTCGGGGTCGTACAACCCCATTCCGCTCGCATCCGCTTTGGCGAGTACGGGTCTCAATTCGTTGTCTCCATTCACTGCATCTAAATACCTCAACCAGCCGTGGTCCCAAGAATCGCCATCGTAGGGTTTTTCATTGCCACAGATATACAGAATGGAGCAACCGATAGAATCCATAGAGCAGGCGTTCGGAGCATCGTAACTAGTTGTAGTGGGACAAGAAGCGGTATTTCTCCATGCTGCCCACAGTCGATTATTCGTCGTGCCGTCGGCAGGAACCGTAAATCGAATAGTTTGTGGCGAACCTACCCCGCCAGCCACGTTTAGGTATTCAATCTGGTTACTAATGTGTACCTCGATGGTATCATTGGCGGGCGGGTTACTCCAGCTCACTTGAACGTCCACGGTAGCGACGTCCACCAACGGTTGGTCGATACAATTGCTCACCGTTAGGTTACTCAGTTGGATGTTTTGACAATCCGCATCTTCGCAGTCAATGTCCCCATCGCCGTCGTCATCTACTCCATTACCACAAAGTTCGGTCAGCTCGCCCGTGAATTGCAACTGCGCACTATTGAACGTTAGGACCCTCGCGCTGTGTGTTCCTTGAATCACGTTGCAGAAAGATAGCGTCCAAACTCCGTTCGCTACTGTGCCATTGAAAACGGACAAGGGGTTTTCGGGGGCAACTATTCGGTCGAGACCATAATTGGGTATTGATACGTTATCGTTATCGCCGTCGTCAAACAAACTAGCCGAAGCATCATCTACTAATACGTCGAAATTATTGAAATTATCAGGTTCGTTGAAGTTTAGCAGAACAACCTCAACGCCACTCGGTGAGGTCAGCGAAATTTGTACATCCCCTCTCCAGGAGTGTTCGACATTCAGCCCAATATTCAAATCTTGTATGACAAAAATATCGTTGACCGTAAAGGTTTTGGTAATCGTTGTGTTGCAGTCCGTTTGACTATTGAGCGTTTCCATTACAGCATTATCATAGGTAAAACTAGCCATCATCGCACGGTCGGCACTCGTCAAGATGCTGTTTTTGTATTGAATTATTTTTTTGGAAAAAAAGGAGGAAGTGGAAGTTATTGATGAGACAGTAGAACCTGCAAATAGCGTAAAACAGTTAGTGAGAAGAAATAGACAAGACAACAGAAAAAGTGGCCTACTAGAAGTAAGTTTTGGTAAAAGGGTGTTTGAAAGTTTCGTATTGCTGTTTTTTGCAAAAAACAAGACTATGCTTTCCTTTTTGTAAAAGGTCGTAGGCATATTATCGTGTTGATGAAGTTCGAAGATGCTTGTTCGAGAGGGGAGCGTAGGAGGGGGAAGTTTCTTCGGATTAAGAAAAGAAACATATATTTGTTGAAAGGGTAGCTTTATTGAAAGTTGTATTACAAAATTTATGCCGCTTTCTGTTAAATTAGGATGGTGATTAGTAATTAGTTGGCTAGTGACTAGTTATACAAACATTTGATTTTCAACCCTTTATTCTGCTTTATAGTAAATTATCAATATGCTTTCAAGGAGATTCCTTCAAGGCGTCTTTCTCCTTTGAAAAGAGAAAGATTCTCGATGTATCAAGTCTCCAGACTTGATACTCGGTACTTATATTATAGCTCAAACTGCTAGAAGATGTCAAAAAGAAGAAAGTGGGTATGCGTTCTATTCTTGGCACTACGGTGAAAAGTGTGGTCCGAGTACGCTCTACAAGGTTAGCACAACTCGGAGAGTTATGTTACTTATTCGACTCAACTGTAAGGGGTTGTGTAAAAAGGGTATAAATGGATTAAATTTTAATAAGTAACCAAGTAATCTTAGCTGATTGTTTAATTGCTAAAATTTTGAGTACCGCTAGATTTTAGATTTTTCCTATCTAGTTCCCCTAAGAACAGTACTACTAATGGGCAAACAAACGCCCGTTGCACAATCCACTTGAATAAGATAATCCTCAATTTCTCCCGACGTAGCCTCTCCATAGGGAGTCATATTATCTTCCAAAGACAAGCGAAACCGCACACCCAATGGTGTACTGTCGGCTATAACATCTGGAATATTAACCAACACAAATGGTGGGAAGGTCGCACCGCCGCTAGTGTCGATAATCATCTCCTCGGGTCCACTAAACCTACCGTCCGCATTCCAGTCAATCCACGCTTCCAAATGTGCTGTATTACCCGTTCCGTTCAAAACTGAAAGCGGTAAACGAATTGTTCCACCTGGCACAATGTTCAGACTCGAAAAGAAAGTAATGCCATCTTCATCGCCTGCATCTCCATTGGCCAATGGGGACTGCTGTCCATTGGGTTCTCCGTCCACCGTTGCTCCCAAGCGTAAATCGGGTATAATGTGGTGGAAGGGACCACCGTTTTCTAGCTGCGTTTGGTAATTATTAGCTGCCGTATCAATTCCTGTATCCACTAAATCACCAAAGTCACAATCCACCACGGTTATCGCAGCCATATCTGTTAACTCAATGGCGCACGTAGAAGCCGTATCCGTTGCTAGGACGTTGTAGTCGATCGAGGCGGTCACTGGCGAAATAGTAAATGTTAAGGTCCCCATGTTGCCAAACATTGCTATCCCAACAGGACTGTCGTCACTGTTATCTCTCAATTGATAACTCACCCCCGTTTGCGTGTTCGAAATTCTGATGCTTGCCATTCCGCCATTACACAGCGTTGTGTCACTCACGGCTAATGTTGCCAGTGGTTGAGGGTTGACCGTAATCGTCACCGTTGCTTGGTCGGCCACACAAACGGTTCCCGCCGCAAATGCGTAAGTAAAAGTGTATGTTCCAGCATTAGCACCTGTCAAGTTAAATGTTCCTGCCCCTGCGTTAAACGTACCGCCACTCGGATTCGTACCTCCTGCGGTCCAAGTGCCGCCAGTATCATCTCCTGTCAATTCATCCGCTAGCGTTACCGTTGTGGTTGAACCTTCACACACAACTAAGGGCGTCGCTTGGTTCCCCGCTTCGGGTTGATTTTCAATATTTATCGTCACTAGGGCACTATCGGCTAAACACGCCGTCCCTGCATCAAATTTATATTTAAAAGTGTAAGTACCAACTGATGCGCCCGTTGGGTTGAACGTCCCCGCTCCTGCCGTAAACGTACCTCCACTTGGGTTTGAACCGTCCGCCGTCCACGTACCGCCCGTATCGTCACCCGTTAATTCATCCGCTAATATCACCGTCGTCGTACTCGTCTCACACAAATCTAAGGGCGTCGCTTGGTTCCCCGCTTCGGGTTGATTCTCGATATTTATTGTTACTAAGGCACTATCTGCTAAACACGCCGTGCCTGCGTCGAATTTGTATTTGAAAGTATAAGTTCCAACCGATGCCCCCGTTGGGTCGAACGTCCCCGCTCCCGCCGCAAACGTACCGCCGCTTGGATTCGAGCCATCCGCCGTCCACGTACCGCCTGTGTCGTCGCCCGTTAATTCATCCGCTAAGGTCACCGTCGTCGTACTCGTCTCACACAAGTCCAAAGGCGTCGCTTGGCTTCCCGCTTCGGGTTGATTCTCGATGGTTACTTGTATTTCTTGGGAAGGACGACAGGAAGTAGCAGGTGGAGTTGGATTTATGATGGCGTACACGTAATAAATACCCGGTGTAGTTGGAAAGGCTACGTTAGTAATACGTGCTACGCCAGCAACGGTAGTAGTATCTCTTAATGGTGTACCACCCGAGTACCTATTATCTCCCGTCTGTTGGCTATTGAAATAAACAAATGAGATACCGTTTACATCGGCATTTGTCGAATTGACGCTTAAATCGGGAACGGTTGACCCTTCACAAACCGTGATTGCAGGAGAAGGATTAGTGATATTTGGACAAATGTAAATCACTTCGGGGTCGTGGTCATCTTCGTCCGTCAAAGCTACTCCATCTACAACAGTACTAGTTCCATTTCCGTCAACGTAGTCATCTGCTGCTGAGTTAGAAGCCCCACCGCCATCGTTTCCATTGATATCATCAGGTGTTGAATCAACATCTCGGTTATCCGTTTGACTCACGTCTTTTGCTTCGGTAATTTCACCAAAGTTTATCAAGCTATCTGCGGAAACATTTTCACCAATCGTTAAGGTTATATCCACCGTTCTGGTACCGCCTGGTGCCAAACCGCCTGCGGGTAATGCACCAGAAGCAACCGTCAATAACGTATCGCTATTTTCCCAATTTGCTGCATTATTAGTCATTCCACTAGCAGGGTAATCGGTTACTAGAATGCTATCGGCAAAGTATTGTCCTTGATTATGAATGGTAAAAGTATAGGTTACATCGTCTCCGGGTGAAACAATAGTTGACTGCCCCGTTGCCAGTTTTTTGTCTAACGCCAAATCAAAACAAGCAGCGTCAATTTGGATTGGACAACAGGAACTCGCAGGACAATCGGTTACCATTTCATCAACCGTAAAAGTATATTTACCTGGTAACGTTGCTTTGTAAACAGAATCCGTAGCACCAGAAATAATATTTCCGTCCATTAACCAAACGTAGTTATTATAGCCACTTGGGGCGGTCAAAATTACGGTATCTTGTAGTTCTTGACAGATTTTGTAAGGCACCGAAACGCAAGCGGAAGCGTAATCATCATCCGTCACCACATTATCGTTGGGTTCAGAATCCACGTCGAATCCACTCATATTAGATATTTGTGCAATGTTAGTATGCACGCCTGAATTATCCAATTGTACTTGCAAAGTTAGTATTACCGAGTCGGTAATAGTCGCTATTGTACCAACATCCCAAATCCCTGTTCCTGTATCAAAAGTACCTACACTTGGCGTATTTCCTACAAGGGAAGTACCTACTGGCAAGGCATTCCTAACCTCAACGTCATTCACTTCCGTTTGTCCATTGTTATAAAGAATAACCGTATAGGCAACCACATCACCAACGCCAGCACTATCCAAATTAGACGTTTGAGCCACAGATAAATCGTGCTGTGCTAATAGCGAAAAATTACCAACAAATAGGAAAAGGAACAGAAGAAGAAAGGAATATCGTACACATTTTGACAACGGATACAAATACTTGGTAGCTGAGCTAGCCCAGTCTGTTTTAACGATTCTCATCTTTCTAAGTAAGTTTTGGTTGTTACAAAAAAACTAGTTCTTTCTGGTCTTACATTTCGGCCGCCAAACACGTTTATTGATTTGTTCGTGTTATTTGGGTAACTGGGAGCCGTCTATAAGGTAGGACAGATAGTAATACGATTCATGTATAGTAAAAAATAATTTAAGGATTTGCACGCATACAAACCGTACATCATTTTGACTACAAAGAGTTCAACTATTATCGCCGTCCATCATCAGATAAGTCTCTCATTTTCAAAATATTAGGTAGGGGGCATCTAATAGGAACTGATTATCTGCTATCAAAACGGGGTATTAACAGACTCACCTAATGCAAGTTGTTTCAAAAAAGCCGAAGTCACAAATACAAAAAATTGATTTTTGTGACATCGTTAATTCTTAGTTACAGCTACCGCAAGTGCTCCCTTGGTTCAAATAAAAAGAAAGTGCTGAGAATCGAACCAATTTGTTAGCACCTTCATAACAAATAATGACATAACCGTCCTCATCTTCATCTACGCAGGGGCAGTTAGCATCTGAATTATTCGGCAAGCAGGGGTTTTCGTCGTACGCATCGTAAAGAGGATGATAGATTGGATAGTTCCTAAAGTAGCCATCGCCATCCGCATCTATTTTCACGCAAGTACTACTCTCCGTTTGTGGGTCACAAGGATTCAATGGGTCTGTATCCATGTTAGGGTCATACTTTCCATCTCCACCTGTTTCAACTTTGTCGCTAATTCCATCTCCATCAGAATCGCTATTTGGGTCTAAAATGCTAACATCATTTCCATCCGCTACCCCGTCGTTATCATCATCGGGGTCGTTGCTGTCCATTAATCCATCGTTGTCAAAATCAAATCCTGGTGTAGTATTGTCTGGGGCAATTCCACTCAAAATTTGCGCTTCGGCGTGCGTAGCAATAATGAAATTGGAGAAGTTAGCTTCATTATTCGGATGCTTTAGAGTCGTATTGAACAATAAGGTTGATTTATCATTATTGGGGCCTTGGAAAATAACCGTTCCATCCATATTAAAATCGTTATCCGTATAGTCTGAACTAATGAAATTGGTCAAGAAATTACTATTTAGAGAATCCAAGATAACGTGTAAAAACATATAAAACACATCGTTCTGTGGCCCCTGATAAATCACTCGGTCATCGGCCGTTAAGTCACCCGCCCAAAGTGCCCTTCTTCCACCTAAATCCACGTTAGGCTCCGTGCCAATGACGGGCGTAAATTCATTGGTCAAATCTACCATTGGAACCGCATTGGGGGTAAAAGTGTAGGGATAAAGACTAATGGAACGAAGGTGGTTTCGGTGGTTGAGTGCCACATAATAGTTGCCCGGCGGAACGTTTTCGAAGCGCAGCAAAGTGTCACCCGTAGCGGTGATAATATCACCATCCCTTTGAATCAAAGCGGCAATCGTCGCTACTACTTGACCAATATCGTTTCCGTCGCACAATTCTACCAATACCCAATCGACGCAAGCATCGGGACCCGTTTTTTGTAGCAATTCCTCCGTTACCGTTTCGCCGCCACCTTCCCCAAAGTGCTGAAAATTGGGATTTTCGGAATAGGGTTCTTTTAAAGGAATCAAGCCCTTTTTCCGTAAATCATCGCGCATTAAATTGTCGTAGCTAAAAATTGTTGGCCCCTGTAAAATGGCCTTCATGCGTAAGAAAACACCTTCGCAGGTCACTTCTTGCGCATAAACCGTAGCGTTGCCACATTCATCAACGGCGGACCAACTTCTAGTAAAAATTTGCTGAGCGCCGCTAAAACTTTCTATCTCTTCGTAATTGATGGCTACATTTTGGTCGCAGTTGTCAATGGCAATAATATCAATACCTAACACTAAACTGTCCGTGCCATATTCGCAAAACTTATCGCTCTTCAATGGAATACTTCCTTCCATGACCAGATAACTAACCGATTCGGGTACGTGTAGTCCATCCAAATAATCCCACTCTTTTAACCGAATGTCGAAGCCATTAGCCGTTGTATTTCGGATTTCAAGCAATACTGGGTCGGCTTCGTTTTGAGTCATTTGATTGGCAATGACAATTGGATTGATGTAAGCGTTTGTCCAGTTAATTGTCTGCCAGGAGGTAGTCGCCAAAATTTCATCTGTCTCTCCAAAGACCTCTTGACCTTGGTTCCTTAGCATTCCTTTATCTAAGGCCAAATACGCCAAACTTTCGGCTACATGGTCGGTTTCGGCATCTTTCGATTGTTCTTCTATCAGATTAATAGTTAATTTATCTACCGCCACATTAGAGCCAGAAGAATAAACGGCATCTTGCTCTGTCATGGTTTGAATGGCCGTAAAAGCCAAAGGAATAGCTGCAAAATTGTTCGAAAAATTAAGGATGCCAGCCGTAGAACTGACCTCCTTTAGCCCCGCTTCTAATTGTAAATCGCCCAGTTGTGTCCCTGCTTCCATAACTATCCACGCAACGCTTCTTCTAATCCCGTCGGGCAGATTTTGCTCCTCTTGTTGTAACCGCAGTTCGAATTGATTCTCGGAGATATTTCTCATCCGAACGGTCATTGGACTTCCGCCGCCATCCGTTACGATTTGGTTAAAAATTAAAGGCGTACTCGGAAAGTCAATCGGCAGTTGAACCACTTTCCAATGTTGCGTAACATTTTCCATGACGCCAGCCACCATTTTTTTACCATTGGGTAGGGTGTAAACCCGATAAATATCGGGTGCCGTGTTGTCTTGCACAAAAATTTGCTGACTATCGACCGCCGCATTTCCACAAAAATCGGTCGCTATCCAAGTATAAGTCAATTTATAGTCATACAACGAGCAACCATCTTCCCCTTGCGTACTCACTTCTTCTTTGTCAATTGAAATAGCAGGACAGTTATCAAACGCTGAAACGAGCGGTGGCAGTGGAATTTCGTCATCGCAGCTAACCGTGAGGTCTTCGGGTACATTGGTCAATCGGGGTGCTTCCGTATCGCTAAAATCAATGGTCACAACGGCCGTTGCACAACAATTCCCCGTCGCATCGCAAACGGTGTAGGCAAATTGGTCTTGGCTACAAGTTGGGATTAAAGAAGTATAAGTGAAATCTCCGTTTTCTTCTAAGGCGACGGAGCCAAAATTAGCATCGGAAGCTAAGGTGAGTACGGTTTCTCCTTCAATATCGTCATTGATGAAAATATTATAAGAATAATTAAAGCCAGGGCAGACATCCACAAGGTCATCGTTCACCAAATTGATAGTAGCGGGGTCAGAAAGGTTAACGATTTGGGCAATATTAGTACAGCCGTTCGTACAATATCGGGTCACGATTTCGTAGCTACCCGCCGTCAATCCAGTAAAATAAAATTGATTTGCAGGTTGAAAATTAACGCCCCCATCTAAGCTAACTTGAATACATTCGCTCGTTTCGCCAATTAGTTCTAACTCAATCCAACCATCGTCGGCACCGCAAGTACTAGGATTACCTGAGTTTACCGAAAGTACTTCGGATAACGGATGTACACTAAAAGTGGCGTTGTCCGTAGCAACACACAAATCCGCTGTTCCAATCACCGTCAATTGAACTTCAACGTCAATCGCTTCGGTCTTTGTTGGCGTTCGAAAAGTAACTTCGTGGGGTCCTGCTCCAGTAGCTGAGGTAGGCATCGCATTTGCCCCAAAATCCCAAGCATAGTTGGCATCATCGACGTTTGCCGCTTGAAAAGAATATCTAGTGTCGGCACACAGATACCCAGTATTTCCGCCCGGCGCATTAATAATTTCAGCATCGAAGGGTGGGGCAGTGACCGCTTTGGTAATAACGTTACTGTACCCCCAAGGGCCACAATTTCCTTTACGAACTTTTCTGCGATAATAAGTAGTTTCAAAAATAATAGTTGGGTCATAACTAGCATTAATCGCCCCCAGTATCTCGAACCAATTGGTACCATCGTCACTTTTTTCCCATTGGTAGGCGATTAAACCATTTCCAGTGCTATTTGAAGAGGTAGCTACGATGATGGGCATAGGGTTATAGTAGCCACAATTGTCCTCATTTGCTATAAAATCACCACCGTCGTCGGGCGGTGTACAGTCAAAGTCGTTGCAGTCCGTTAATCCATCACCGTCGTCGTCAATGCCGTTATCACAAATTTCTCGAGGTCTAGAGCAGTCGGTTTGGTTGACTGTCAGTTGAAAAGTATTCTCGGTAGTCCAACTCGGCAAGCTCCAATCACCGTCAATTCTGATGTCATTTGTTCCATAGCCTCGAACGTGGATTCCCCAACCAGCACTATTCAATTTTGCGCCTAGCAAGATTTCGTCATATTGCGTTTGGCTAGGTTCTTGGCTAATCAAACGGCCCGTTCCGCCCGTTGACCCTAAAATGGGCGTTCCATCGTAAGTAGCGTAGGTAGCCCCCGTTGCGGTATAGACCAATGTATATCTGCCGATATAATTTCCAGACTGATAAGCTACGGCTGTTCCTTTAATATAGAATTTATCTCCCGCTTCCCAGATTAGATAAGCCGTATTCGGCACTTCAAAAGTCAAATCGTATTCTTCGGAATAAAAGCCACTACTTTCCAACGCAATCATTCCATAAGGTAGAAATGTTCCATTATCAGTGCAATAACCACTACAATCTAAATCCCGTTGGTCAATTTCGCCATCGTTATCATTATCAATACCATCCGTACAATCTTCGTTATCGAAACACTCTATTTCTAAAAAAACCGTCCCCGAAACAATGTAAGATTGCCCTCTACCTCCTCCGGGAGAAAACAACTCAATTTCAACATTATTCACATTAGGTGGAACATCGGGTATTTCTATTTCAACGAAGTCGATACAACAACCATTAGGAAAGTTATCTCCATTGGGGCCCCATCTTCTCGTAAATGATTTAAAATAGTCTCCCGCTCGAACTCTAAAAGTAAGGGTGCGGTCGTCGTAAGTTAATTCCGAAACTGGAAGGTTGATATTAACATCTCTCGTTTCAACCCTATCGGGCAACGGAAAGTCTATGCGTCGGGTATTAGCATGTCCGCTTACTGCTTGGCTATACCGAGCGTAAGAACCACCATTGGGACTTTGGCGAAACACATACGCAACAATAGATTGCGCTTCTACTTCATTAATTTCATTAGTGTAAGTAATACTGCTCGTAGCGGGAATAACCGTTTCGTATAATCGAATATCGGCGACTGTTTGTCGATACAGAGTATAATTATTTCCTTCGCTGTCCGTAATGACGATACTATTGCCTGGACTCGTATTTTCGTAAACTATTTGGACAAGAATCGAATCTATTTCCGATACCTCGGAAAAAGAGAGACTCATAGGAACATTGTTTTTTAAACCAGAAAATACCGTTTCAATGGTTTGAGATTCAGTACACGTAATTTCTAAACCCTTACAAGCATCGACATTGATGACGTATTCAATAAAAGGAAGACAATCGTTTAAATCAGAGGGAGGGGGACTCAGCAAACCGTAAACGTAGTATTTTTCTAGCAATGCACCATTCGTCGGAAACTCGTCGGAAGACATCGTAACCATTCCATTTGAGTTTATTGACTTTCCTAGCAAAGTTTTATCAGCTGATGTAGCGTAAGGATTACTTTGTGCATTGTCAAAACGATAAAACGCTATTTCGTTGAAAGGTGGATTTGAAGCATCGGTGATGACCGAAAATGTAACTTCGTCTCCTTCACAAATAGACAAAATTTTGGTATCGGTTGTTACCAAAATGGGGCAATCGCAATCATCGTCATCGCTGTCAATGCGTCCATCACCATCGTCATCAATACCGTTACCACAAATTTCAATTTGCTGCGGACAATTAATGGGTCCCGTCAAATCCCACATATCCCCGCCAATAAAAATACTGTTACCTGAGAAAATTCCTGTATTTTTATCCATTTGCTGAATAATACCCGTTTCTAGTCCTCCTCCCCAAAGGTTTCCATCCACATCAACACCAATTTGTAGCTGACTTGGCATATCGGTTCGAATCGTTGTGTAGCGGTCGTTCTCAATTTCGTATTTGCAGTATAAACTATTATTGATACTTCCATTATATCCTAAGCCCGCATAAATAGTGGTTATATTATTTTCTGAGGTAACAATCATATCTCCCCAAGAAGTATTATTAGGAATGGGAACGTTCAAATTGGTGGCCGCACCCGTCACTGATAAACCGTCAGCAGCTAACGGAAGTCGATAAATAGTTGGATTATCCGAATAATTGTGGTCTTCAAAGCCCAGGTACAGGTACTCATTGAAGTAAGCACCACCACCACTCGTTAGTGATTCATCTGGTCCTACTTGACTCGATAGGTCGATTAGCACATTATGTTCTCCAGTGATGGGATTCCAGTAGTAAACCGTTTTATAATTTCCATAATAGACAATATTGGCGTCAGGATTGGCCGCCATTGCGTTCAAATTCTCAGAAGTGTAAGGAGATTGACCCGCAACACTTTTACTTCCCGTAGTGAGGTTAACTTGTAAAATTTCGGCATTATCTCTAGCAATAAATAACAAAGATTCACTACAATCAGAAGCACAGTCAGCATCTCCACTGTCGATAAAACCATCTCCGTCATCGTCGATACCATTACCACAGATTTCAGAACATCCTGCTATCCCCGTAACCGTAATCGTTTCGGTAGCTACACATCCCCCGATATGGCTGACTTGCACAGAATAATTGGCGGAAATAGCTCCGTTAACCGAAATAGTTGCCGTAGTATCTCCTGTATTCCATTGGTAAGACAAATCTTCTATTGCTCTGCATTTCCTACCAACAGCATCAATGTAAAAAGGTGAACCACTATCATCGGTAATTTTGACGTAGCGATTGGCTCTTGGCATCTTAAAACACAGGTCCTGCCACTCTGTCCCCACAAACGACTGAGTGGTGACTATACTGTAAGAACCCGACTCTGGTGTACCAGAATTGAGTAGCCAAATAGTCACCATCGAAGGAACGGTTTCGCTGGAGCATCGAACTTTAAAACAAACCTCCTCTCCGTCGGGAATGATTTCCCCAAAGTCGAATACCATTCTCGTGTAAGTTCCATCGAATACTTCGTTAAGGAAGGCCCCTTGTCCGTCGGGTGCAGCAATTGTTGTCAACGGACTGGACACATTTCCCTCGTAAGAAGCAATGGTTTGAGCGTACGTAACACATAAATTGACGCTAATATCAATCGCTTCGCCACAATTATTGGCCGTCGTAGCCGACAACTGGATATTTGCCGAACAGTCGGGGTCAGCACAATCAATTAATCCATCACCATCGTTATCAATACCATCATCACAAATCTCTTGTCCTTGGCAGGCCAAAATGTTTATTTCCGTAGCGGTCGTCCAATTATTCCCATTGACTTCGGACAAAGCGACCAATCGGACGTAGCGCCCTAACTTAGGTGGAAAATTAACTTCTTTGTCCCCTAAATCAGCATACGTAAAAGTACCCGTAGCTACTAGGCTTCCCCAACTACTAGAATTGTCACTAACGTAAACTTTATAATCTTTTATTCGACCGTCTTCAAAAGATTGTGTGGGCAAATACCGCAATCCACCCACTTTTTGCGTGGTGCCCAAGTCTATTTGAATCTCATGGGGTAGCGGGTAGGTGGTCTCGTTGAAATCAGTGTGCCAAATCGTTTCCGTATCTCTATCAAAGGCATTTGCTGCCTCTCCGTAACCGCTCTGTTCACTATCCACGTAATGTAGAGCGTAGGAAGATTGCGGAATAATACTCAAGTTGGCACAACAATCCGAATCGTAGTTATCTATAAGCCCATCATTATCATCGTCTATCCCGTTCCCGCAAATTTCCTCATTAAGAACAGGGATAGGTACTTCAAAATCTAAGGGATGATGATGTAGTTCACCGGAGGTGTGGGCATAGAGTCGAGCGACTACTTGGCCATTAATATTTCCGGAAGTATTTTTTGTAAAATCTGCTTGAGGGGCCAAGACGGAACCGTAAAGAGTGTTGGGTCCATTAAATATTAAAAAATCCGTATTGTAGAAATTGAATAAAATATAAGACCCTTCCAAATCTCCAATCCCCGCAAAGGTAGCAACCTCCCAATTGAAAGTACCACTTGCATCAATGTTAACCACTAGTGGCTGCGTCGCATTAGGTTTTTGATTGAAAGTAATGGTTGAAAAATTCGCTAAATCTGCCCCCGAAATATTCAAAACGTTGAGTTGATTGGGCTGAAGGGAAATGCTACCATTTCCACTATTGTTGGATAAAGTTAATGTGGAAGGAAGGCTGCTGATTGCCATAACCATTGATGTAAACTCGGCAAAAGCATCTGTAAAATCAATCAATCCCGATTGGGCAACGGAGGTTGCCGATTGCTGAGTTTGTAGAGAAACATTCGGTAGGTCACTGTAATCACCCGCAGTAATACGGGTATTGACAAGTGTGCCATTTTGAGTATCGTGGATGATAGAGCCATCCGTATTCCCCAATTTTACGAAACTATTCAAATTAACATTGGCGCCACTTCCCGCTGCGTAAATAATTTTTCCACCAATTAACAGCCCTGTTTCTTGACTATCCCCACTTACTTTAAAAGTACCCTTGTCCACCCCCGCGATGGTCATAGAACCCAATAACGTCAAATCTCCTCCCATCGCAGTGGGGCCTTCAATGTCTCCACTAATAAATCCAACTGATTCTTTGGTAAAACTGTTAAATCCGTACGCTTTAATGAGCGGATTCGTAGAAGTCGCTGCGGCGTTTATTCCTAAATCTTTTAAAAGGGAATGTTGTAATTGCTGGATGGAAGTTACAAAAAAACTGTTGGGAGGATTGCTTACAAAAGCGATAGTTAGTAAACAGTACAGTAGCAAAAAAACTGGAAAGTTTCTTTTTGGGTAAGTTACGGTAGAGTTCATTGTTGTTAGTGTTTGCAAAAAATTGTCTTAGCTTTTGAAGTTTTTTTGAATAAAGCTGCGAAAGGAAGCCTTACTTTGGTAACCCAAAATGCTCGCTTGACTTTTTAGTAAATGTAGTTTTAGGTTGTTGCGATTTCGCAATTGTAGGAGGCCGACTATTTAATATTGGGAGGAAAGGGGAATAGTAGAAATGGAGAGGGGAAGAAAAAGACAATGGATGTCTTTCAAAAATAAAAAGTACTACAAAAACCGTGCTTGATTTCTAAAAATAGAAGAAAAGAGGAAGGAGATTAACTAAATACCGTATTTTTCAAAATAGAGGATGGTTTCTACGTGAGCGGCAATAATTTTTTTTTGAACGGCACTATCTGATAATTTATACACTTCCGTTCGATTATTATAAAAACCGTTTTCGGTCAGAACGGCGGGCATATTCGTTCTACGCAGCACGTAGAACTGCTTCGTCGGTTGGGATTTGATGCCTCGGTTCGTCCACCCCAATTTGTTGACTAGTTGCTGTTGAAAGACGGCCGCTAGCTTTCGCCCCGTTCGGCTACCGTGAAAAAACCACGTTTCTAAACCATTTGCACTGGTCCACATTCCTGGCCCCGCGTTGGCGTGAACCGATAGAAATATTTTGGGAATATCCGACGGTACATTATTCGCCCGTAGTACTCGACCTTGCAGAAAATTATCTACATTGACCTCAGGAACAACATTGTAATAGCGAACGCCGTACTTTTTCAGTTCTTTAATAATGCCTTTGACGATGATGCGATTAAACTCGTATTCAAAAAAACGAGAACCATCCTTCAGTTTAGGAGACCGCTTCCCTGCGGTTAACTTGCCGTGCCCATTGTCCAAACACCACAGAAATCGCTGTTTGGAAGATGCTGATTCTTCTTTCTCGGGCGTTTCTTCTTCGGATTCCGTGATAACAATGGGAGGCGTAGTCGGTTGGTCGGGTTCTTCTTCGGGAACAATTTCAGGTGAGGTCGATTTTTCTTCGGGAATCACGACTACTTCCTCCAATTTTGTGTCCACCACAACGACAGTATCTTGAGGAATATCCGCTCCGTCTTGTGGCTCCAAGTCTTCGGGGGCTGGTTCGACGATGACAATTTCTTCTTCTTTTTTGGACGAAAATAACCCCTTTAAATCCTTGAAGATTAATTCAAAAAAAGTGCGGATAAAATGGGTGATTTTTTCGAACATACAATAGAGCCTTTAAAACGATTAGCAGGTAGAGAGGTCAGAAGTTTCCGTTTGTGAATGGAATCTATTTCATAGACTGTCAGAGGACAGATAGATTTGTTAAAACGACTTCATTTTCCATATTCTGGAAGTATAAATCTGACCTCTGACAGTCCACAGGGACGGTCTGACTTCTGACCTCTAATTCAACAACTACCTTGTTTTCCGATTATTTATTATCAAATATAGGCATAAGTACGCTGCATTTACAAATATAAAATTACTTTAAGTGTCCTATTAGACATCAACTTTCTACTTGTCCATTGATTTTTATCCAATCTAATTCCTTGAAATAACCATAGAAACGAGACTTGATAGCGGGTAAAGTATCGCCAAATCGTAGCCGTTCCCAAAACTCATAGTCCACTCGCTCTCGATGCATTTCCCCCTTGTGGTCTTTGAAGTCGAAATAATAAATTCCGCTCCGATTTTTTATTCGAAATCGTTTTGGATTATCCAACTTAGGGTCATTCCTCCACTTAGGTGCGTGATTTTTGCCCTCCGTTTTGAGCGGTTCTGCATCGACCCATTTAAAAATGCTGTATTGATACTTAGCTCGATAAACGGGTATCTTTTCATACACTTTCTCCTTATACGTTTCTTGCCTTTCTCGGTAAACGGGCCGAGTGCAGTATTTATCTTGAAAATAACCATTTCCTAAATCTTTCTTACCACAGACATAACGTTCGGTGCCTGCCTTTTCTCGCACCGTTCGCCGCTTCGTCTCGTAACCCTTGAACTTTTTATCGTAATGATGGATGGCTTCAAATTGTTTGATTAGTGTCGCTTCGGAAGGTAATGACCACGCTTCTTCCTCTACCTGTTTATACGCCTCTATTTCTACCGTTCGACTCCATTCAAACCCCATCACTTCGACCTGACTGGGACTATTAAACGTTCCTAACCAAGTCCCGATGGCCGTTAGGATAATAGTAAAAATACCACCCCGTTTTACATTGGACAGTCCTTTTCGCCGAGTTTCTTTCACGGGTTGAACCACTTGATGACTACTGCGAGGCACCGCTTGACCATCGTATTCTTTTTCGGCTAAAATCGCATCGCCATCCATTGACCGAAAGGGACTGCCGCAAGACCCGCAAAATTTATCCCAATGCTTATTACTACTCGCACAGTTGGAACAAACCCAATCGGGACCAGCGTTAGCTGCCTCTAACGCCGATTCGTTGGAGACCGCACGAGCATCTTGCGGCAAGTAAAATTGAACATTTTTGGGTCTAGGACCACCGCACTGGGTACAGTGAACGCTCGGCCCTTTGTTGCCCGTATGTCCGCAATAATTGCAGTCCCAGCGTCCTTCGTAAATGGCCATAGATGATTTTTCAAAAATTTATAGAAATTATTAGAGTGTGTTTAAAAATTAAGGCTCTTATAAAGGATTAGGTGGACGAAATATTTTAGTGTCCAAACCTTAAATTCAATTCAATTTAGTGGTGATTTTAGCCTAATTTTAGCCGAAACTGTAGTAAAATACTGGTTTTTATCGGCTATAATTATCATCCACCCAATTGTTTATAAGAGCCTTTAAGATTTTGGTGAATCAAAAATTACGTAATCGATTCTCTTTTGTGTCAATTATGATTCTTCTAAAATTCTGCTTTTAGAATTTTAAACATACTCTAACTACTGGGAAAATTTTTGATG
>JBCCQK010000005.1:0-49515 GCA_039024375.1 Bacteroidota bacterium | reverse complement strand
TAGTTGATAAATAAAGTGTTTTTTCCTGAAATTGGAATGTAAAGAAAGAATTTGTACGGTTGAGAGAAAATTGTAAATTGATAAAAGGAAATTTTCCTAGATATTATCCCCTCGCAGTTTTCGGAAGCGCTTTCTGGCTTCCACCGCAAACGTACTATTGGAAAAATCAATGAAGATTTTTTCGTACAGTTCCTTAGCACGTTCTACATTATTCAGTTGATTTTCCTGTAAATCGGCCAATTCGAATAACGCATTGTCGGCTCGGATTTCGTCCGTATGGTCTTCGATAATGGTTTCGTACATAGCGACCGCTTCGGTCCAATTCTTTTGCTTTTTGTAAATCTGCGCTTTCATGTACAATACATCGTCTTGTAGGGAATGGTCAGGAAATCGGGCAAGTAAAGAGTCTAGTTTGGTAAAGGCTTCGTCGAAGCGATTTTGGAAAACTAATAAATCGGCTTCCGAGTAAAGTTTGAGCGATGCCTCTGTCGAATCTAAGCCTAGATTGTCGGTAATGAAAACGGCCAAATCCAACGCATCGTTGGCGATTAACTTCGATGTGGAGCGTTTTAAAACTTTAAACTGCGTCTGCGCCCACTGGAAATCGCCCGCATAGTACGACAAGCGAGCATTTCTGAATCTAGCTTCGTGGCCCAAAATATCGTCTTTAAAGGCTTTATCTACTTGCGAGTAGAGTAGGGTCGCTTCCCATATTTCGCCTTGCATCAAGTAGAAGTCGGCCAATTTTAATTTTCCATTCGCTTGCGTCCCCGGATTGATGCCCGGAAACTGAATCAACTGGTCTAAAATAATGATGGCCTTGTTCAAATCATTGAGGTAAAACGCTTCTAAATCGGCCAGTTCAACCAAGATATTGGCGGTGGTTTTATTACGGCCAAATTCGTCTAAAAAAGTATTGTACTCCGCCTCCAAAGCCCGTAAATCTTCCATCGAATAATCGTAGCCTTCCACAATTCGCTTACGCTTACAAGCTAAAGACTCTTGCTGCGCAGGAATGTAGTAGCTAGACGTGACGCCTTTTTCCCGTGCGATGTAATCGAAGGCTTTGATGGCCGTATCGTAGTCCTTTGCGTTGGCCGCAATATTGGCCAACTGATAGACCCTTGACCCATTTTCCTTATTCTGTCGGTCCAAAGCCCGAACTTGCCGAAAGGCATTTTTGTAGTCCTTCCGTTGAATAAATACCCAACTTAACAATTCGGGATAAATCGGCGTTTCTCGATTGTCTTGAATCCGCTCGTACAGTTGAGTTTGCAAGTCCAAAAAATCTTCTTCTTCCAAATAGCGCTGAAACAGGGTCTTGACCGACGACAACCGAGAAGGATTGGCTTCGACACTATTCAAATAATATTCAATCATCTTTTTGCTATTTCCTTGACGGCGGTACAAATCAGCCAAATTATAAGCAAAAACGGTCTTGTCTTTCAGTAGTTCGCCCCCTCTTTCATAAGTGTCAATGGCCAATTTATATTTTGTCAAGCGGACAAAAGCGTTGGCCAATTTGGTAACAATGAATCGGTCGGCCGATAGTTTCTTAATGGCATTCTGGTACTGTTGTTTGGCGTCTGCTTCTTGATTCTGTCGTTCGAAAAGATTCCCATAGGTTACGTATAATTGCACCTGTTCGGGTCGCTTCTTGAGTTGCTTTTTGATAGCTTGCTCACAAGTCTGGTATTCTTCCAAACTAATCAAACATTCTACGTAACGCTCAAAATAATAGTCATTATAGTTCTGCTGCTCGTACAATTTTTGGTACAGCGATGCCGCTTTTTCGTATTCCCCATTCTGGTAATACTGCTGTGCCAAACGCGACTGTTGCGCATGCACTTGGAAAGAAAAGGAAAACAAGAAAAGGCCGAAAAGCAGAAAGTATCGCATGGTTATATTTTTCTGGTAGAAACAGTGCAAACCTTACACCATATTTGAATAATGTCTTCGCTAAATGGATGATGAATGATAAGTGATGAATGATTTTTTGTGTATTACAAATATTTGTAAATACCAAAGTCATTCCATACGGGTAAGCCATTTATAACTCATTAACCATCACTTATTGTGGTCGGTGACCACATCAACTTATAAAAAACGCCAGAAAATCAAGAAAGTTGCCCAACTCCAAACGACCAATGGCAGCCTTCTGTCAAGAAAACTGCCATTCGTACCCTCTTCACCCCTTTCACCTCTCAGCCTCTCTACCTCTAAACCTGTCCACCTCCCCAACTACTGTAAGTTAAACCGAATCGGCAAATTGAATTGCACTCGAACGGACCGACCATTTTGTTTACCTGGACTCCAGTTTTCTTCCATACTATTCATCAAATCCACGACTCGTAGGGCCTCTTTACCCAATCCGCCGCCGGGGTCTTTAACAATCTCCAACTTACTCAGATGACCATCCTTTTCGACTACGAAGCGAATCACGGCCGTTCCTTCAATTCCATTTTCTCTAGCCAAAGCAGGATAGTTTAGTTTGCTGGATAAAAATTTCATCAACGCTCTCTGGGCGCAGAGGTCTTTGGCTTTGCGGTCGCCCGAAAAGTTCTGACAACCGGGAAAACGGGGCATTTGTTCCGCAAATCTAATAGGCGTATCGTCCACGGGGTCGGGCGGTGGCGGTGGGGCAACGACGGGTTTTTCAATCTTGGGTGGCGGCGGTGGCGGAAGCACTTCTTCTTCCTCGTCGATAAAATTATCCACAAATTCGGGTTCTTCTTCCACTTCTTCTACGTTCACCTCCTCAATCACGGGCGGCGGTGGAGGCGGTGGCGGTGGTTTGGGTGGGTCAATCGTTCTCGGTGGGTCGTTGTCGATAATATCTTCTGCTTCCATCGGACCGATTTCAAATTCCGTTACTTCGTAGGTGGTGTAACTGAAAGCCAATACGACAAACGTCAAAGATGCAATCATACCTACCCGCAAAAACGTATTACTCCATCGAAATACATTGACGGCGGGGTGTTTATTTCGATTTTCTACGGTCAGTGGTTGGCTAGTCAGCGACGTTTTTCGACCCAAACGACGAAAATATTGCCGAAATCCGTAAATTAAAACGCCTAAACCGACCATAAGGGCAAGCGTTGCCCAGCCGATAGCGGCGCTACCCAGTGCTACATTCATGACTAATTTTTTTGGTTTAAAAATAGAGGTGTTAGGCCAAGCAAGTACAGTTGCTCAGCAGCATTCATTTGGAGTCAGTTTAACTTATATAAAAAAGAGTTGGTGAGTACTACCTATTGCGATAGATGCTTTAAAAGGTTTTTTTGGTGCGTAGGGGAACGTTTACTAAACTTCTAAAGCCTATCTTACTACTATGGGGACGATAAACTTCTAAAGTTTAGTAAACGTACAGCCTTACATTTGACGCATTGCCGAGTTTTCTATGAAAAGGCAAACTGTAGAAAGGAATTTGTCCAATCTGCGCTCGAAAATAAACTTTGTGGACTCAATGGTCTCCATACCTTTATGGTAAAGAATGAATATTAAGTAGTTACGATGTTTTAAAAATTCGTATAAACCGCAATCAATTGCTGATTCGTCTCCGTTTTTTTAATTTCTGCGATGTATTGCTGAATCGTATCTATGTTATTCTGGAACATAGTTTTAACCGTTTCGTCGGTAGCTTGCCCAATCATCTCACTGTAAAATTGGCTGAGTTCCGCTAAGGTCTGTGTCGAAAAGAAACGCCGCCACAACGACTGTGACATATCCGTAGCAATGCCTTTTAAGTTACCAAAAGCGCCCGTCATATCTCCACCGTTGGAGAGTAATAAACCAGCGTAGTTGTGGAAAAAATTGGACGCTTCGGGGCCATCTACTTTCGTCAGATTTTTTTCGAAAAAAGGAATTTTGTCCGCTCGTGCCTGTGCTGCGTAAATGTCTCCCACGGCTAGTATCAACGCATTAATTTTAAGGTCTTTTTCTAGTTGCTCCGCTCTTTTTACAGCTTCTACGGGGTTAACTTGATTTAGGGCCATCAATGCCGACCCGATAACGGGGTAGGCTTGTTCGTTGTCTAGCACTTTTCCTGCAATGGATTCCAAACCTACGTAGTCAGCATTACTCAGTACATCTAAGGCATTGGCCCGAACTTGCGAACGAATATCACTGACGGCTAGTTTAGCTATTTCTTCTAAAGTTTCGGCGTCGGGTTCGATGGCCTCCAAACTCATATTGCGGATGAACCAATGCTTGTCTCGTAAGGCGGCTTTTCGGACTTCCACAGCAGCAGAGGATTTCACTTCTTTTAAGTTTTGCAGCGCCTCGTATCGGTCCATCAAATTATTGACGTTGTGGTATTGAAATACGTATTCTGCTTCCGTCTTATTATCTTGTCGTTCGGCGAGTAGCACTTTTTCCGCATCGACGTTGATTAAAGCGGGCTTGGTGGCTACTTTAAAATAGAAGGTTTGCTTGCGTAAGTCCATAAAAACCTCTTCCCGTCGAACGGTGTTTTCGTCTTCGTGAATGTCAATTAAAATGGGTAGTTGAAAAATAGCGGGACTTTTTTCGGGGTCTTGCGTTTGCTCAATGGTCACACTAGCTGTTTGGGTAGCGGCGTCGTAGCCATAGTCAATGACCAATTCTGGATGTCCCGCTTCGAAATACCATTGATTGAAAAACCAGTTTAGGTCTTGCCCCGTGACTTCTTCGAAAGCCAAACGCAGGTCGTGCGCTTCGACGGCCGTGTAAGCATTGTCCTGCAAATATTTTTTCAAAGAGGCAAAAAACGCATCGTCTCCCACGTATTGTCGCAGCATGTGCAGCACCATTCCGCCTTTATTATAACTGTGTCCATCGAACATCGCTTCTTTGTCGGGATTGTCGAACCAAATTAAGGGGTGAATCCCACCGCCTGCCACTGAACCTAGATAGCCATTCAGTTCGTTTATGCGGTGATAATCGGCTTCTTCTCTGCCGTATTTGTGTTCGAACCAAAGGTACTCGCTGTAATTCGCAAAGCCTTCGTTCATCGTTAAATTGGCCCAACTTTCACAAGTCACGTAATCTCCAAACCAGTGGTGGAACAGTTCGTGCGCTACGATGTAATCATTGTGGTTGTCGATGAGTTCTCTAGTCTTTTTTTGCACCTGCTGACCAAAAACAACGGCGGTAGTATTTTCCATGGCGCCCGATACGTAGTCTCGCACCACAATTTGCGAATACTTCGGCCACATATACATTAGGCCCAATTTTTCGGAAAAGAAGGAGAGCATTTCAGGCGTGTGGGCAAAAATATTTTTAGCGTCCGCTTCGTATTCGCGTTCGACGTAATAATTCACGGGAATGCCCTGCCAGCTATCTTCTACTTTAGCAAAATCTCCGACGGCCACCATGAATAAATACGGGGCGTGGGGTTGTTCCATTTTCCAGTAATCGGTGCGTGTGCCGTCCATATTTTTAGTAGAAGAAACCAGTACACCGTTGGAAAGTGTCTTATATTTATCTTGTACAGTTAAGTACATTTCTTGTGTAGTCCGTTCGTTGGGTTTGTCAATGGTAGGGAACCAGCGGGAGTTGTTTTCGGTTTCGCCTTGGGTCCAAATCTGCTGTGGCTTGTTCGGGTCTTTGCCGTCCGCATTGATAAAAAACAGCCCTTTATCGGAGGTAATGGCTGCACTACCGCCAATTTCCCCTTCGGACGGTTTGGCCACGTAGTCGATAACTATTTTGTAGTGTTCCGTTTTATCGTATTCATTATTGAGTTGGATATATAATTTTTTACCATCATAATCAAAAGACAAGGCTTCTCCCGTCGCCAACGTCACATTATTGATGTCAAAGTTTTTGGCATCTAATTCCAATTCGTCCGTTGGGTAAAACCATGGTTTCAAAGTCAATTCGGCTTTGCCAATGACGCGTTCTTTTTCCCAGTCAAATTTTAGTTCCAATTTGGTATGAATCAAATCGTTTTTGAGTCGATAGCTCGGCTTATAAACGGGCAGTCGGTAATCTTCGGGCGCTTTTAAGGCACTGGGTTTCTTGGCGGAGACCATCATGGTATCCAAATCTCGAAATTCCGTAACGGTCGTTTCGATAATGGGTTCTTCAAATAGTTGTTGACTGGTTTTACAACCAAAAGAAAGTAGCGTTAGTAGAAATGCGAATATCGTTATTTTTCTCATGTTTCTCGTATTATTATATTACTCTGAAATTTTTCGGCAGGAAAGCGGTTCCAGCGGAACGATAAAAATAAGGGGTTTTGTGTAAATAGTGTAAGGAATGAATTTTGAAAAAAGGAAAAGGGTAAATTCTATTGAAACTAAGAACCCTCTACTATTTGTTTTGTTTTGCCTACTAAAGCGATTAGGTTACCAAAAAGATAAAGCAATTCCTGCATGAGACGACTACGAGTCAGCATAATTAGCACTTTCGTATTATTGACCCTTGCTAGTGTTTACTTTGCAACGCAGCTACAATTTACGTTCAATTTTGACCAGTTTTTTCCCACGGGCGACCCCGATTTGGCCTTTTTCAAGGAATTTACGGAAGACTTCGAAAACGATGCGAACTTTTTTCTCGTAGCGATTCCTCGCAAAGAAGGTGTCTTTGAACAGTCTTTTTTAGAACAATTCCACGATTTCACCCTCAAAACGCGCCAGTTAAAAAATATCACCGAAAGTCAATCACTGACTAAGTTTTCTTACCCTTTGAAAACACCTTTTGGCATGACCTCCGTGCCCGCTATTCATATCGACCAACCCGAAAAATACGCTAAAGACCGAGACCGTTTGTTGAACGATGAGCGATTTGTGTACAACTTAATCGACTCGGCGGCGACGACGTTGGTGGTCGCCCTCAAGACGGAGAACAAAATGGAATTGTCGGATGCGGACCAGTTGGTAGCCGATTTAGATTCATTGGTGGCGCTTTACGATTTTGAAAATTACCACTACTTGGGACAAGCCTATTTTCAATCCGAATTGGTGAAAATGCAGCAGGAAGAAGTGTTGATATCAGCATTGATTTCGGGTATATTGGTGTCTGTCATTATTTTCATTTTGTATCGGCGACCTTACGGGGTGGGCATTGCTTTGGTGTCTATCGCTTTGGGAATGATTCTTTTTCTGGGCTTTTTGGGAGCAACGGGTCGAGAATTGAGTGTCATGTCGGCCTTGTATCCCGTTCTGATGATTATCGTCGGCACGTCGGACGTGATTCATATTATGTCCAAATACATCGACGAATTGCGGAAAGGATTGCCCCGAAGAGAAGCGGTCAAGGTTACTATTAAGGAAATTGGATTAGCGACGTTACTGACCTCCACGACGACCGCCATCGGTTTTGCATCTTTACTGACAAGTCGAATTGGCCCGATTAAGGACTTTGGGGTGAATGCAGCTTTCGGAGTTGTGATTGCCTATCTAACGGTCATTTTCTTCACGACGGCGTTGTTGTCGATGTTTAAAACGGACGACTTGATTAAATTGGGGAAAAATAACCAACTGTGGGAAAACATGATGGAAAAGTCCTACCAGTTTACGCTTCAAAAACCTACGCAAATTATTGTGGGTGGGGTTATTGTAGCGGCATTAAGTTTCTGGGGGATTTCTAGGATTACGACCAACTACCAATTGGAAAATAATCTGCCGATTGGTCAGAAAATTACCAAAGATTTTCAGTTTTTCGAACGCCAATTTGCGGGCTACCGACCCGTTGAGTTTGGCGTTTTTGCCCAAGGCGATTACCAAGCGACCGACTTCGAAGTATTAAAAGAAATTGACAAAGTAGAACAGCACCTCAAAACAATCCCTTCCATCAAATCGGCAAGTTCGGTAACGACAGTCTATAAAAGCATCAATCAAGCCTTTAATCAAAATCGAGCGTCGGCTTACGAATTGCCAACCAAAGAACGGACGTTCAAAAAATACCAACGCTACGCCAATCGGATAGCGGACGATTCGGCCAATGTTTTGGTGAGCAAAGATGGTAAAAAAGCGCGGATTACGACTAAAATTTTGGATTTGGGGGCCGATTCCGTATCCGCCGTAGGTAATCGAATTGATGCTTGGATTGCTGCGAATACGGATTCGACCGTCGCTACTTTCAAAAAAACGGGTTCTGGTATTATTTTGGATAAAAATGCGGTCTATGCACGGGAAAGTCTGCTTGAAGGGTTAGGAATTGCCGTCATTGTCATCAGTATTTTGATGGCGCTTTTGTTTAAAAATGGTAGGATGGTGCTTATTTCGTTGGTGCCAAACGTTTTTCCATTGGTCTTTGCGGGCGGTTTGCTCGGTTTTCTGGGTATCGAATTGGAAGCGGGCGTCGCTATTTTATTTGCCATCGTCTTTGGAATTGCCGTGGACGATACCATTCACTTTCTGAGTAAATTTAAACTGGCGAGAGACAAAGGCTTGTCCATCGAAGAGTCGATTCACATTACCTTTTTGGAAACGGGAAAGGCGATTTGTCTTACCTCCATCATCCTGTTTTTTGGTTTTTTGATTATGCTTTTCTCGGTCAATCCGCCTAGTGTCACGGTGGGGTTGATGATTAGTGTAACGTTGTTCACCGCTCTGTTTAGTGACTTGTTGATAATTCCTGTGTTGATACGATGGTTGATGAAGTAGGATAAGTGTGATAATTACAGGAGTATGGTAATCTACTAAAATATGTTCTTTTTTCGAGAGCCTTGTAGGGGCAATCCCTTGTGGTTGCCCTCGCACATTGGGCAACCACAAGGGATTGCCCCTACAAACCGCGGTAAATCACTAAAACCAGTTCTATGAGAAAACCTTCTCTTCGGCAAGAGAGATATTAACTTTCATGTTGATAAAATTTATCTTTTTCCCATGTGATAACATTATTTTGAATATAGTTGGCAATACGGCTGAAAGATTGTTGATGACGAATTATATGTTCCCAATAGTTGCGTTGCCATAGCTTTCCGTCAAACCGTTCCCATCCCTCATTCTTTACACCTTTGATATATTCAACGGTTGTAAGTGATTCGAATGCACCAACTATGTCTCCCAATTTCTTCTTTGTAGGGGCAATCCCTTGTGGTTGCCCTTTTCCATGCAGTTGCTCATTTTCAAAAGGTAAAATCTGCCCGTCTTTAGCAATTACATCTTTACCTTTAACGTTCTTCCAAGTATCTAAAATCTCGATAATACCATGAAAGTGATTGGGCATCACTATGTGTTCATGTAGCTTGATAGTTGGAAACCTTTTAGGTAAGTCTAGCCATGTTTGATTAATCATTTTCCCCGCACTGTTTAATGTCATTTCTCCATGTTTTATTTGTCCCAGCAGACACACATGGTCTTTTATACAAACCGTGACAAAATAAAATCCTGCACGCGAATAATCATAATTCTTTAATCGAATGGAGCGGCGATGATGTTTTTTAGGGTCGTAGTTTCTGCTCATAATATTAGTTTTTGGGTAAATGTACTACTTAAATCAATTTAAAACAAATGGTGTTTCTTTTGTATGCTTTTCCTAAATATTCATAAATGTAATTTCTACTAATTGGTTTTTCATTATCAAAAGTAGGATAAGGGCAAGCACAAGGCATTGCCCCTACAAAATCATTTTACAAGAAAATTCTTCGGGTGTTCGTGTTCGTTATTTTACTGGTCTAGTAAACCATTAAAAATTAGGTCATTAATAACCGTTACGTGTAAATCAATTTGGGTGTCGTCGAGCGAGTCGATACCGTGCATTTTCTTCATTTGAAAAGAACGAGTAAAGAGGGTAGTAATGGAACCGATAATAAAGCTAAATAGGTTAGCGAGTGGAATTTTTTTGATGGTGCCTTTCGATCGTTCTTCTAAAAGAATGGTTTGCATCGGTTGAAAAATAGGTTTCAGCAAGCTATCAATAAGCCAAGCCGAGCGAGGATTATCCGAAAATACCTCTTGTACGACGACCTGTTGAAATTCGGGGTATTTGGCGGAAACGTGGACAATTTTCTTATTGTAAAGGCGCAATTTTTCCAATCCATCTAAGTCGTCAATCAGATGAAATAAATCGTGTAGTTCCTTGTGAATTTCCATACCGACGAGCGACATTGCCCTTTTCCACAATTCTTCTTTATTACCAAAATGATAGTAAAGTAACGAATCGGCTACGCCCGTTTGTGTGGCAATCTTATTAATGGTAATGCCACCGTAGCCCTGTTGGGCAAAGTTTTTTAATGCTGTGCGCAGGATGGTATCGGGGTTGAGGTCTTTGTTTTTTTTGGGTCTGCCAGCTCGCCGCTTACTTTTTTTCTCAACATTCATGTAGGGTAGTGGTTGTATCTGTTTAATTCGAGTGGTGAACGATGGGGTTCTTGCAGTTGCCATAGAAGAGCCCTCTTACCAAACATCAAAGTAACAAGTATTTTTAATTTTGAATAGGAATCTAATGACCTAATTTTTACCAAAGTCCAATTGATAAAGGGTACATTTGGGCAGGTTGTTGTCACCAATCCTTCCAACCTGCTGAATAATATTTTGCTTCTAACTACTTGGTAGCTCCTCCTCGTCAATTGCTAATTCTTATAATTATGATAAAAAATTTTTTACTACTATTAGCGCTATCTAGCACTTTCGTTGCTGCCGCACAAATAACGTTTACTCGTGCTGACTACGATTTACAGCCTGGCGACACCGTTTTTTCTAGGATTTTAAACCCCGATTCTATTGCCGTTCCCGAAGTAGGGGAGGACATGATTTGGGACTATACGGCAGTCGATTTTGAACAGCAAGCAGGGAATATTGAAGATATTGGGACGCATCCCGATTTCCCAACCGCCAACATCGTAGAGATGGTCAATATTCGGTTTATCGGTGACATCAGCCAAGAGACACATTTTATTGAGCGTTTGGACGACGATGGACACAAAGTACTCGGACGAGAGGTGTTTCCTCGTCCTTTTTCGATAGTCAACATAACGGGAGGAACCGCAAGAGATTCCTTCGAGTTTTTAGCGGGAGTTTGTGTGTACGAAGAACCGCTATACGAGGTGAAATTTCCATTGAACTACGCTGATACCTTTTCGAGCAGTTTTACTTTGAACACACCTTTTACCTTATCCTTACCCATTTTAAGTTATGATAAAGCGCCGAGCCTACAACGTGCTTACTTAAGCTATCAGTACGACGTGGCTGGCTGGGGAGAACTGACCCTACCTAATCCATTAGTGGGCGGTGGTCAAAAAACTTTTGAGGCATTGCTGCTGAAAAGGTCATTGACTCGCGTCGATAGTTTTTTTATAAATAATGAACCTGCGCCTCCGCTGTTACTTTCCTTTTTCTTTCAAGAACAGGGACAGATTTCTCAAACAACGACCTATACTTTTTGGGTTAAAGGGTTAAATCGGTCAGCCTTGTCCATGATTGTAAATGAAACGACTGGGCAGGTTATTGCCGCTTCAATGTCTAGGAACGTTAATAATTTTATTACTACTAGTACTAAATTTATTGATAAACCTATTGCCGTAAGTGCCTTCCCCAATCCAACGAGTGACTACTTGCAATTATCCTTTGAAAAAGAGAGTAGTCAGCCGTGGCGCTTTACGCTGTTCAACAGTCAAGGGCAAGTGGTCCAGCAGCAGAGCCTTTGGGATGCTCCGGGGAATGTCATAACGACCATCGAGTTGTTGGGTGATTTGCCGAGTGGCAATTATTTTTTTCTGCTAGAAAATGAGGAGGGTCTTGGTGTAGCGAGTCAAAAAATTGTGTTGAAAAGGTAACAGTCATTCTACTATTTCGGCTAGCCAACGTAACATAACTCTCCGAGTTGTGCTGTATCTCGACTAGTCGGTAGTAATGCAATTATCTTCGTTCAGTATTAGCGCAACTCAGAGAGTTACGTTACGGTTGAGTCGATGTTGAAGATTTTTATTACAAATATATAAAAATTTAATTTCACTACACTGCCTGCCCACTTCACTGCAAGTCGTTAAAAAAATGGTTCGATTGTGCTCATATTTGTGTCGTCAAAAAGGGATAACCCAAAAGACGAAATGAAGCACAAAAAGAACTTTGAAAAGTAAATAACTACAATTTCCTACCCTGCTCGAAATCCCACTAAAGGGCAGGGAAAGAAATTGCTTTGCCTCCAACGAGGCCGTTCTAAAAACCGATATTACACCAAATTCCCTGACCAAAGAAAATGTTTGTGTTATCATTAAAATGTATATCGTCTCCTTATTCGGATTGGGAGGCGATACATTTTTTTTGCGAGAGGAGAGAATCGAGAGCAGAGACTAGCGATATTGATGGTTAGAATAAATTAAAAGTTTGTTAGCATTTCCGAATGCTAAATTACTAGGTTAGTATTTATTCTGAAATTTTTTGTAGAGCAAACCGTCTTACCGTGGGTCGATAACTAACTAATCACTAGTCACTACCTAAAAGAATAGGGTCAAAACAGTAGTAGAAAAGCAGCGTTACCGATTTTAAATCGGAAGAACAAAAACTATGAAACCTATAAGCAACGACTGCATTTTCAAAGATTACGCGGGCATTTCTGTGAAATGGTTCAAAGAAAATTAGTGGAGTAGAGACTATTATTTTTCTACAGACCAAAAGCGATGCCCACTACTTTGAGACTCGAAAGGATGATTATTTATTCGAAAGGATAAATTTTCATCCTCCCTTTTTTATTAACCACTTTTGTTGTCTCACCCAAGGTTTACCTTTTGCTTTGCTAGATAATTCGTATAAGTAGCTACCCGAAGCTAAATTGGAGACATCGATTTCGTATTGATGCTCACCTTGTAAAAAATCACCCACTTCTAGTTTTTTGACCAGTTGTCCACTACTACTAAAAAGGCTTAATGATACGGTACTCTTTTTCGTCAAAGTGAAAGGAATTGTCGTTTGATTCCTAGCAGGGTTCGGGAAATTTTGACCTAAAGTCAATGGTTGTGGAACCCTCTCTTGGGGTAAACTACTAATGACTTTTCCCACCAAATCCGTTTCAAAAACACCATTGCCGTGTGTAGCGACCCGTAGTTTCTGGTTAGCGGGTGAAATGCTTAGGTGCATGGCTAGGGTGACTTCGGGCAATCCTTCCATAAAAGGTAACCAAGTGCCGCCCGCATCTTCGGACACATAAACGCCCAAATCGTTGGCAATATAAATATTGTTGGGTTGAGCAGGGTCAATGATTAACGAATTATGCGGAATATCGGGCAAGTTATTGTCTATCGGAAACCAGTTCTGACCACCATCCATTGTCTGATAGACGTGGAAACTTCGGAAACCACCAAAAGTGATGAACGCTACGTCGGGGTTTTCTGGATGAAAAACCAAATCGGTGGCCAAACGGTCGGGTAA
Source organism: Bacteroidota bacterium (assembly GCA_039024375.1). GTDB lineage: Bacteria > Bacteroidota > Bacteroidia > Chitinophagales > Saprospiraceae > JAFMDF01. The sequence continues at coordinate 36,220 of JBCCQK010000005.1, read as the reverse complement.
GCCCGTTAGTTTAGTCCAGCTTACGCCTCCGTCTTCGCTCTTAAAAATATTGGCCGTTCCGGTGACGTTGGGAGCGGTACTTACCAAAAGGCGATTGAGGTTGTCGGGGGCCACTGCAATTTTTAGGATGGCATTTCCGCCGTCTATAAAATTAGCATTGGGTGTGGACCAGCTATTTCCTCGATTGGTAGATTTAAAAAGCAAGCGTCCACCTGCATATAGCACTCTAGGATTGGAAGGAGCAATCTCAAACGGAGCGCTAAAGGCGGGTTTAATGGCCATTGGCGCAATATCTTCAAAGTTCTGTCCGCCATCGGTTGAGCGAAAAATGTTCAATGATTGGAAGGAACCGTAAACAATGTTATCCTGTTCGGGGTCAATAGCCGCACTCATCCCATCGCCACCAATGACTTTGGTCCACTCAAAATCCCCCGTGTAAATAGCCGTAGAATTGTCTTGCATTCCACCGATAGCAAAATCGGCGTTGGTCGTAGAGTTAGCAAAATTGGCGTAGAACTGTGTGGTTTGCAGTCCCCCGTTCCTCGATGCGAAGGTCTCGCCGCCGTCTCCCGATACGAAAACACCGCCGTCGGTTGCCAAAAATAGGGTATTGGGGAGTAGAGGATGGAAGATAGCTTGGTGAATGTCAGAGTGGACGTAATCGGGTGGACCGTCGGGAACGCCAACTGGATTTTTACCAAACCTGCCTCGCAGCCAAGAAGTTTGTTGAAATGGGGTAAGCCCTTGATGGTCGGACTTCCACACGTCAATACCTAATTGGACAACTGACTGTGGAAAGGTCGGGTTTACAACTACGTCGTGGGAATACCAACCTTGGAACATGGCAACATCTTCTTCATTGACTTGAACCCAAGATTCGCCATTATTGGAACTACGGTACAGACCACGACTTCTAAAAGCATCGGCCACGGAAGCGTACAACGTACTCGAATCCGTTGGGTCTAAAGTGAGCATGGCCTTACCCGAATAGGTAGTAGGGACACCAATGCGTAATTTTTTAAAGGAATTTCCCGAATCGTTAGAACGAAAAATACCAGAATCGTCTTGAAAGAGACTCCCGTGAGTTACGTATATAATGTTCGTATCGATAGGGTTGATTTCTACATCGACTGCCATTGGAATATCGTGGATGACCGTCCAATCGGCCCCCGCATTCTCACTTTTCATCAGACCAATTGAGGTAGCAGCGTACAAAATATTTTCATCTAATGGATTGAAGACAATGTCCTGTACAGCTCTCATATCTTGATAACTCCAATCGAGTGATTTTTCCCAACTTTTGCCGCCGTCAGTTGATTTAAAGATACCAAAGCCATAGGTTCCTCGAGTCAATCGGTTGACAACGCCCGGTTTTGTTTCTTCGCTATTGTACATCTCGCCCGTTCCGATGTACATGATGTCGGGGTTCGATTGGGAGATGGCAATACTCGAAACGGCTAGAACGGGGAAGCCGATGTCAATCCTTTCCCAAGCCGCTACACCGAGACCTGCACTCGTCGTTTTCCACAGCCCACCACTAGCGGAACCTAAGAAGATGGTTTGGGTGTCCGTAGGATGAAACGCTAATTTTAGGGTACGACCCGCAATATTTTTGGGACCAATAGACTCCCAATTGGCCTCTGAGTCCCTGGAAAGTGCCGTTGCCTGTCGGTCGTTAAAAGCAGTGGTTAGGTTGCTCGTGGAAATGGTTCGGTCCGGATAGCTTCTTTGCAGCGTCCACATATCGAGCGCTTGTCCAGCTCCACTTTGGGGCGTTAGTTGAGGAATAGATTTAGTAGGTGGTTGTTGCTCGCAACTCCAGAGAGTGGTTAATAAGCCAAAAAGAGCTGGGAGGAAGTATTTCATACGAATAGTGCAGTCTGAGAAGATGAGATTGGGTACTAAATTCCGATAATAAAAATACTGTTTTTCGAAAGATTGTTCAACGTAAATCAGTTGATTTGATAGTGCTGCACAAAAAAGGCCATAGTTTCTTATTTTATCTTACAGATTTTACAAATAGCTGGCAGTAAAGGAAATGTTCAGAAAAGTAGGTCACGCAGAGGACGCAAAGTCCGCAGAGTATTGATAATGAGACCTCTGCATTCTCTGTACACTCTACGTGATACAGAAATTTGAACACTCCTGCGGTAAATGGCTCCACGTTAAGCCCTTATATACGAAAAAAGCGACCACTTATTCCCAAAAATCTTCCTTTTACTAGTTTTGAATAACCTCTTTCTAAGTATTTGGTACCTTAACGTACAAAGTTACTACCGCTTAATAAAAACCGCTTTAGAAATGTTACCATTGCTTGTATATTTGTGGCGTGTAGTTTTCTCATAGTATGTTTAGCTCTCCTACATTCCTTACCTAAGCCTCCTTGAATGTAGGAGAATTTTTTTTTCTTACCAATCGTTTTATCCTAGTCTAGATTATTTTCTCACTTTACAGCAAAGTTTTCTTGGTAGATTGTTACTGCTGCTCCTTTTACACATTAAGAAAAGAGCATGAAATTGAATGCTGATAACTTTTCCTGTTGTATTTTTCTGCTACGGTTAACTGCTTTTTCTAACACAGAAATAAGGAACTAAACGTTGACGCTTTCTTTACGCTTATTTACTAAACGCTACTGCTTACTGCTACTACTGCTGACCTTTGTGATATAAAAATCTTCCTTACTTCGCATGACCTTCTTTTCTGTCTCGGTCTTGTCGCCGTAGCCGCAAAGGTGTAGTACGCCGTGAATAATTACTCGATGCAGTTCTTGTAAAAAGGGAACATTGAATTGTTGGGCATTTGCTCGAACTCTTTGGACACTGATATAAATATCACCTTCTATGAACTGCTCGTCATCGGAATAAGGAAAGGTGATAATGTCGGTAAGTGTATCGTGGTCGAGGTATTCGACGTTAATCTTGTGTAAATACTCGTCGTTGCAGAATATAAAGTTGAGCATGACGAGTTTTTTGGACTCTTCGATGATGGTTTGAGTAATCCAAGCAATTATTTCTGATTCGTTGGCCAATTGGAAGTCCAACGATTCGGCGTAGAACTGAATCGGGTCAACGGGTATGTCCGAAAAATCGGGAAAATCCATTAATGTGAAGGTGTGAAATAGAGAATTAACCTCGTGGGCAATCTAACGCAAACCTCATTTCAACGGTGCTGCCGTTGTCTTGAAAATCGACTTGGTCGGATAGTTGGTGCATTAAAAAGACACCTCTTCCACCGATTCGGGTTAAATTCTCTGGAGAAGTTGGGTCGGGTAAGTTTTCGTAGTCAAATCCTTGACCTTCATCTCGTACTTGGAAAGCCAAAGCATTGATGTCTTCTTTGAGGGCGACTTCCACCGTTTTGGTTTCGTCGTTTTCGTTGCCGTGGATGATGGCGTTGTTTACTGCTTCGGTAAGACTAATAAGTATATTGCCGTAAAGGTCTGGAGCAATTTGGTATTTCTGTGCGACTCTTTCCACAAAGTTTTCAATGCGAGAAACATTTCGTGGGTTAGAAGACAATCGTAGCATATTTTCGGCCTGACTAGAAAGTAGATAGTTAATCATTCGCAATCTTTAGTGAGACGTAAATGTTTAATTTGTTTGTGTGGATATGCTATGCTATGAGATTGGATGTTGTAAACGAGTAGGGTAGGATATAGTAATATTTTGGATGTAATTTTCTGCAATTTAAAGTAAATATTACATTTTCGCAAGAGTACCTTCATTTCTGAAGTTTTTCCATATCCGAATATCAGAATAGTATCTAGTTGACTGTTAGGTAATTATGTTGCGGTAGCGTGTACTTTTTGTAGAATATTATTTTATAAAAAAATGTTGTAACAGTGATTTAATTTACTAAATCTACAATATTTCCAAAGAAAATAAAGTACTGTTCAAGCAATAAAAGTTGATATATTTTTTCACCAAATAGCGTTTACTGAATATCCGATAACTCCGTCTGATTTTTGTGCATTTGATAATAAGCGCCTCGAAGTCTCATTAAATGGTTATGGGTACCTTGCTCAATAATTTCTCCGTCTTCCAAAACGACGATGTGGTCGGCGTTAATAATCGTCGAAAGTCGTTGAGCCACTATTACCACTGTTTTATCGACAAAATAATCCGCCAAATTTTCCATGATAATCATTTCGTTGTAGGTGTCTAGGGGATTGGTCGGCTCGTCCAAAAATAGATAATTTGGATTGGTGTAGGCCGCTCTGGCAATCAAAAGGCGTTGTTTTTGACCGCCGCTCACGGTATCTGGACCAATGATGGTGCTATATCCCAATACCAATTTTTCTATATATCGCTGAATGTTGGCGATTCTGGCAGCTCGAATCACTTTTCTTTTATCGGGTACGGGAGCACCGAAAGCAATATTATTAGTAATGGTATCAAAAAAAATTTGCCCATCTTGCGATACGACGTCGTACTGGCTTCGCCAAAGGCGTCCGTTGATGGCCGCTAAGTTGACGTTACCTAAATTAATAGTTCCTTCCGTTGGTTGATATACTCCCAGTAACAGTTTCAATAATGTAGTTTTTCCACTACCACTAGACCCCACGATGGCGGTAGTTTTGCCTTCGGGAATCGTCAAATTAATATTTCGTAGCACTAATGGAGCGTTCAACCCTTCGTACCGAAAAGACACTTTTTCGAAAGTAATTTCACCCGTTTCGGGCAAAACGTTTAGGGTATTTTGTAAGTCCTCTTTGGGTGCTTCTCGGTGTAGTTCGTTCATCCGTTCGACGCTCAATTTGGCGTCTTGCACTTCACTCAAAAAAGTAATGATTTGTTCCATTGGCCCGTTCAATTGACCAATAAGGTACTGGATAGCCACCAACGTACCTAGACTCATCACTTGGCTGGGGTCAATAATGGCGTGCGCCGCAACGATGGTGATGGCGATATTCTTGAAGTCGTTGATGAAGGCAGCTCCTACTTTCTGTCGCTGTTCGATGGAAAAATAGTCGTTATTAACTTCGTAAATTTCCGTTTGTACGGCTTCCCATTCCCATCTTTTTTCTAATTCGACGTTGTGCTGCTTGATTTCGTGAATACCCGAAACGAGCTGCCCCAGCGCATTTTGATTTCTCGTTGCTACTTCAAATCTCTTCCCTTCTAATTCTTTGCGTTTTTCCAGACATTGAAATGCCCATAGAAAGTAAATCACAATCCCTACCAGAAATAGCCAAAATATTTTTAAACTAAAAACAAATAACACAAAGGCCGAAACGATTAGATTACCAATGGAAAAAAAGGCTAAAAAAGAAGTAGAAGTCAACAGCTTTTCGACCCGCTGATTATCGTAAATTCGCTGTAAAATGTCACCATCCACCTTAGATTCGAAGTAGCTAATGGGGAGTTGCAGTAGTTTGGCAATAAATTCCGACATCAACTGCGCATTTATCTTGGTGCCCACTAGCCGAATGATTTTGTTTCTAAAAAATTCGATGAGGGTTTGGCTCAAAAACAGAACCAAAAAAGCGATACTAACGGCAATGATAAAAGAGGTATCTTCTAACATAACCCCTTTATCAACGATAGCTCGAATGAAAAAGGGAAAGATAAATTGAAAAATAGCCACTAGTAAAACACCCAAATAGAGTTGCCGAACGAGTGGTTGGTATTGTTTGAGATAACTTAATAGGTGTATAATACCGTTTTTTGGAGCGGGACCACCTTCTTTTTCCATGAAGTCGGACATTGGCTCTAGCAGTAGTAAAATACCCGATTCTTCGTCGGGAAATTCGGGTTTGCTCCATCCCGCTAAGAAGTCCGCTTTGCTCAATTTGGTGATGCGCTTTTTAGCGGGGTCACCCACCCAAACTTGTTTGTCCGTTGCTTGGTAAACGACAATGAAGTGATTGTCTTCCCAGTGCGCAATGGCGGGAAGGGGAATATCCTGTGTCAAACGTTGATAGGGAATGGGCGCAGCAATAGATTTCAACCCAATTTGCTCCGCAGCGTGACTGATACCTAGCAAGGAGACACCTTCTCGGTCAATGAAAGTCATGTCCCGAAGGCGACTCGCTTCGTAGGTACGACCGTGGTAACTCGCGACCATTCGTAGGCAGGCAACGCCACAGTCCATCGAATCTAGTTGTTCGTGAAAGGGAAATTTTTTAGACATTAACTAAACAGCCTCTTTGTGGGGGTCTTTCGCCTCTGTTGTTAACGGTTGTTCAAGTAAGAGTTCTCTAGGTTAGTGACTCGTGATTAGTTGATTAGGGACTAGTTCGGTAGAATACTTGAAATCTAAAATTTAAAATACCAAATTTAAATTTAAAAGTACTGATAATCAGTAGTTTACATTTTAAGCTGGCATAGGTTAATTTGTAAGTTTTACCAAAGGCCTAGAACCTCTAAAAACTATCCATCACTCAGAATTCGAGTCACTGGTGTGTGTAGTGTGAATGGCGCTTATCGTTCTTTTTAAACATTTTGCTGAACAAAAAAAATTAGGATAAGCGCTAAGTTTGTCTTGCACAGTTTTTTGAGTAAATCTAAAATTCAAAATGCAAAATCAAAAATTTCAAAGTAGCAAAAATAGACCTACAAACTCTAAATGCTAACTTCTTAATAATTAAGATTTTTAGATTTTGTCCCGATTTTTTATCGGGATTAAATTTTACATTTCTCTCAACTGCACCCCCAGATTGTTAATAATTGTGAATTTTCTTTTCGTTGCTCAAGTGTGTGTGGAAAGATAACGGGAAACAATAAACATATTTTAAAAAATATAATTTATTGATTATGAGCGTTTTAGAATGCAATATTGCAAATTATTTATACCAATAACTATACCGTATTCAAAAAATGGATTGATTATTAATTATGCGGTAGTGTTTTGGATAGAAGTGGCTAGAGTATTTTATAAAGCGGTTTTTTCTTTGGAAATTAGTTCTTGTCGTATCATTTTGAGATGGGGTCATAGATATCTTGGGGTTGTGTAAGAAGGATAATTTCGACAGCTATTCCAGCCGAAAGGACTACATCAAAAAATCATATTCTAGATGTATTTAATGTGTTAAAGGCCAATTTGAAAATCTATGTTGAATTATCCTGTTTTTATGATTCAGTTAACCTGACTTCTGACAGCCCGTACGGGGCGGTCTGACTTCTGATTTCTGATAATTGTCGCAGACTTACCAAAATAATTGACCGCTTTCAAGCAGCAGTAATATTCTTCGAATACGTTATTAGGAAACCAAACTTTGCGCACAATCGGTCGTAAACTGGTGCATCGGGGGCAAAAACTGCTTTGGTTGTCGCAAAGTGTCGAAAATTTAATGGATGGAACATATCAAGTTCTTTTGTAATGTAGTCTTGACCCGTTAATTTTGTATTCTTTCTACCCAAGAGATACCCGTCGAAACTTCAACCAAATTCTACAATTGGTGTTTCCCTTCTGTTTTACTCCAATCACACTTCGGATTGCACTAAGCTGAAACACTAAAACTATTAGCTAATTCCTACTATATGATACGATATTTACTCATTTGCTTTTCATTGATGACTAGCGCTTCGGCTTTTTCACAAACGGCTTTAGGTGGAAGTGTAACGGATGATAACGGAGAACCCGTCTTGTTCGGTAATGTGGCGCTTTACAAACAAGGAACATTTATCCGAGGAACGGAAACGGACTTGGATGGCAACTACCTAATTGGTAACCTAGACCCAGGAAATTACGATGTCGAATTTAGCTACGTCGGTCTGCAAACGCAGAAGTACGAAGGAGTAATTGTCTATGGTGGTAAGACCAATAAACTAGATGCGGTTTTGTCATCGGGTGTTACTTTGGACGCCGTTGAGGTCATTGCTTATGAGGTGCCTCTAGTGGAACAGGATAATACAACGCAGGGTGGAACAGTCACTTCGGAACAGATTCGACAGTTGCCTACGAGAAATATCAACGCCATCGCTACGTTGACAGCGGGGGCCTCCTCGGCGGATGAGGGAGACGCTATTTCCATTCGAGGGTCGCGTTCCAATTCGACGGACTACTACATCGACGGTGTTCGGGTTAGCGGTGCCTTGATTCCCGAATCGGAAATTGAACAACTTCAAGTCATTACTGGTGGAATCGAAGCGCGGTACGGAGATGTAACGGGTGGTATTATTTCCATCACTACGAAAGGTCCTTCTCAAAGATTTTCGGGCAACGCCGAAGTGGAAACCTCCAATCAACTCGACCCTTATAATAATAACATTGTGGGTATCGGTTTGAGTGGCCCTATTCTAAAGAACAAAGACAAACAATCTATTTTAGGCTATAGAATTTCGGGGCGTTATACTTACCGAGGTGATGATGACCCACCAGCGATTCCTGTTTATCGCATCAAGGACGAAAAACTCGCCGAACTGGAAGCTAATCCAATTACCCTTTTCAATAATACGCGAATCCCCACCGCCGAATTTTTAACGAATGAAGACGTAGATGCGCTGGATGCGCGCCCTTTCGAAGCTAGCGAGCGCTTAGATTTGACAGCCAAACTGGAAGCTAGGTTGAGCAAAACGATTGACGTTGCTTTCACGGGAACTTACACGACTAGCGAAAATCAATTTACCCCTGGTGGTTGGCGCCTACTGAACTCGCAGAACAATCCATTTAATAATTCCACGACCTATCGAGGTATCTTTCGCTTTCGCCAAAGATTTGGAGGAGACAAACGAGCCGAAAATCAAAAAAATAGCTTAATCCAAAACGTTTCTTACTATTTACAATTCGGGTACGAAAAGAACCTTCGAGACCAACAAGATGCTCGACATCAAGATAATTTGTTTGATTACGGTTACGTCGGAAACTTTGGTTTTAATTGGACGCCAGCTATTGCCGTCACAGAAGGTGCGGGGGCTGCTATTCCGGGAACGGATGTCGTTCGATTGGGACACGTGGATAACACACGAATATTCACGGGTTTCACGCCCGTACCCGAAAGCCATCCGAATTTTGGCCTAGCCAGTTTTAATAATATTGCCGACCCGACTAATTTCAACGACTTTGAAACGACTAATGGACTTTTTGGCTATACCAGTGGAGCAGGAAGTATCGTGTGGGGGAATTTGCATTCTAATCTAAACGCTATCTATAATGTCAATTTTCGAGCGGAGGGGGAGATTTATACCTTCAACGGAAATACTTCTTTTGACATCGTTCCCAAAAATTCGAAAGGGCGGCATAATATTGAATTTGGTTTTAATTACGAGCAGCGGGTCAACCGCAGCTATAACATTGCCCCCCGAAGACTTTGGGATTTAGCGCGTTTGCAGGCCAATCGACATATTCTAGGAGTTGACACGACCAATATCATTGGAGATACGATGATTGCGGCGGGTGCAAACATTGGCTTTCTAAATGTACCGTTGTATGACACACGAATTGCTACGGAAGGCTTCGATGATAACTTGTTTTTCAGAAGAGTTCGAGAAGTAACGGGGCAAAGCCTCAACGAATATACCAATATTGATGGCCTTTCGCCCGACCAATTGGGTTTAGATATGTTTTCGGCGCAGGAGTTGCACGGTACGGCGGGGATTATCAATTATCAAGGGTTCGATTATTTGGGTAATAAGCAAACGGGTGACGTGACCTTCGAAGATTTTTTCCGAGCGACGGACGAAAACGGCATTCGAACCTATCCCGTTGCACCCGTCCGACCCATTTACGCTTCAACTTACCTCCAAGATAAATTTTCTTTTAAGGATATTATTTTCCGAATTGGGGTGCGAGTAGATTACTTCGATGCTAATCGGAAAGTATTAAAAGACCCTTATTCTTTGTACGAAATCATGGGGGCTAGAGATTTTTACGCTAGCATCGGCGAAGAAAAGCCAGCGGGTGTGGGCGACGATTTTAAAGTGTATCTACAAAGTGCCAACTCTAGTACGGTAAAAGCCTTTCGAGATGGCGAACAGTGGTATTTTGCCAATGGTAATCCCGCCAATGACGGAAATGTCATTTTTGGTAGCGGCGTTGTCAACCCCAAATTCGTGGACGAAGACGCAGATATTCAGTCAATTGATTTTGACCCTAGCACTTCCTTCGAAGATTATGAGGCGCAGATTAATGTTATGCCCCGATTGGCTTTCTCCTTTCCCATTTCGGACGAAGCAAATTTCTTTGCGCACTACGATATTTTAGTACAACGACCGCAAGAAAGAACCAACGCTACGGCCTTAGATTATTTGTACTTTCTCGACCCCAACCGAACGCCTTCCAACAATCCGAATTTGAAACCACAGCGGACGATTGACTACGAAGTTGGTTTCCAACAAAAACTAAGCAATTCGGCGGCCTTGAAATTGGCAGCTTACTACCGAGAAATTCGGGATATGATTCAATCGCGGGTGTTCTTGTACGTGCCCGTTATTGGCCAATACAATACGGTTGACAATATCGACTTTGGTACGGTCAAGGGGTTCACACTACAATTTGACCGTCGCCGCAAAAACAATATTCAATTACAAGCTAATTATACGTTGCAATTTGCTGACGGTACGGGGTCTAATTCATTTTCCCAAGTGGGCGTTGCCGAAAATGGAAATTTGAGAACGCTATTTCCGCTAGATTTTGACGAAAGGCACCGATTGAATGCCGTCATAGATTATCGTTTTGGACGAGGTCGGCGCTACAACGGTCCGATTTGGTTCGGTAAAGAAATCTTTGCAGATGCGGGTCTGAATCTTCAAGCAACGGCCGTTTCGGGCCGACCCTACACGGCCAAATCTATTCCTAGACAATTCTCGGGCGGAGGTACGGTCGGTGCCATTAACGGCGCAAGATTACCGTGGAATTTTACTCTGAACTTGCGGGCGGACAAAAACTTTAAAATTTCTCCGCCGAGTGCCGAGCGACCCCTGTTCTTAAACGTCTATTGTAGAGTTCAAAACCTACTGGATGCTAGAAATATTTTAGGCGTTTATCCCGCTACGGGTTCGCCCGACGACGATGGTTTCCTAGCGTCTTCGGACGGAGTGGCACGGGTGAGAAATCTTGGAACGTCGGGGAGAGATACGCAAGCATTTTTGGATGCTTATTCTTGGGCCTTAGCGAATCCCAATTTCTACGCACTACCGAGAAGAATTTTAGTGGGCGCCATTGTTCAGTTTTAAAAGTAAGTGAGCAATCAGACTTAAGACCGCTATCTGCAGGTCTCCTGACCTGCATTGAGTAATAAGATAAAATGTGTATTTATCTTTACTGCTCCCCTTGACTGTAAAAAAAGAACTAAAAACAGAGAAATAATGAAAGTGAGGTATTACTTATTATTCGCCCTAAGTTTTTGGATGACGCAACCCATGTATGCGTACAAAAATCTCAAAGACAAATCGGGCAAATCCAATCGAACGGAAAAGAAAGAAACCAATCGTCCCGCTAACTATCGCTCCGACTGTGTGGCGGCTCAAGCGCAAATTGATATGAGCGTTAATAACGTGCGCGCTCGTTTGTTGACGGGCGGAGACGTCTGGTGGGATGGTAGTGATAATGGACAATACATCGTACCTAAGGTAGAACCTGGCTCAGGGGTGACGGAAAAGTCGTCCATTTTTGCGGGGGCCGTTTGGTTAGGTGGATTTGACCCGGGTGGTAATTTGAAAGTAGCAGCGCAAACGTATAGTCAGAACGGCGGAGAAGACTTCTGGCCCGGCCCGTTGAACCCCGAAGAAGGGTCAATTGAAGCGGATGAGTGTGAAAATTGGGACCGCTTTTTTACGGTAACGGGGGCAGAAATCGACGAGCATTTGCGGAATTACGCCAATGCCCAAGAAAATAATATTGAATACGACGAGGATTTAATTCCCGAAAACGTGAAGGGATGGCCCGGTCGAGGGAATAAGTTTTTCTTTGAGTTGCGTGGTTTCGACCTACCGAATACTTCTCAGGGCTTAGCGGCTTTTTTTGATAGAGATGGCGACGGCAACTACGAACCCGAAGATGGCGATTATCCAAGAATTGAACTGCGAGGATGTGAGACACCGCAGTATCCCGACGAAATGATGTTTTGGATTTACAACGATAATGGAAACGTTCACACGGCCACCAATGCCGATGCGATTCAAATGGAAGTGCAAGTGCAAGCCTTTGCCTACGCTACCAACGATGAAATCAACGATATGACTTTCCAACGGTACAAGTTGATTAACCGAGCGGTGGAAAGTATTGATAGCACTTATTTTGCAATATGGGTGGACGCTGATTTGGGTTGCCCCGACGACGACTACGTGGGGTGTGATGTGGACCGAAGTTTGGCCTACGTCTATAATCGAGATGCGGTGGACGGTATCAATGGTTGCGAATGTGCCGTAGGAACCGACCGAGTGAATACGTACTGTGACGAAGTACCCGTGTTGGGCGTCGATTACTTTAGAGGACCTTTAGGACCGAAAGTGTTTACGGGTGACGGTGGATTGAGAAATCCTAGTGTGGGTGAATCATTTGATACCATCGTAGAATTACCGATGTCTTCCTTTACTTATTTCTTACGGGATGATACTGCCCCCGTAGCGGCGACGATGGGTGACCCAGATACGGGCGACGAATACTATAACTTGTTATCGGGAAGTTGGAAGGATGGGACACCCTTTACTTTTGGTAATAATGGGTTAAACCCGAACAGCACCAACGAGATTCCTTTTGCCTTTCCGAATCGACCCGATGACCCGAACGGTTGGTCGATGGCCACGTCGAATTTGGAAGGTTTTGATACCCGAACAGTACAGGCTTCTGGCCCTTTTCGGTTAGACCCCGGTTCGGTCAACGAATTGATTATTGGGGTGGTTTGGGTGCCCGATGTGCAACATCCTAATCCTGATATTGACGCTTTGCTGTTTGCGGACGACGTAGCGCAGGCGCTATTTGATAACTGCTTCGATATTACGGATGGTCCCGATGCGCCCGACGTGGACTTTATCGAATTGGACCAAGAAATCATCGCTATTTTCACTAACGATGCGGTCACTTCTAATAACGCATTCGAAGCCTATTCGGAGGTAGATTTACAAGCACCGACGACAATTCCTGAAGAAGAAAGAACGTATTTTTTCGAGGGGTATAAATTGTTTCAACTAGCTAGTCCAAATGTGAGTATTGCGGAATTGGATGACCCAGACAAAGCGCGATTGATTTTTCAAGTCGATAAACGCAACGGCGTAGGCGAAATTTTCAATTGGCGGCCCGTGTCTAATCCTAGTGCGGGAGAAGGGCAAGTGAGTCAAATTTGGGTGCCCGAATCACAGGTGCAAGGCCAGGACCAAGGGATTCGGAAGACCTTCCGTATTACGGAGGACCAATTTGCCGATGGGGATAAGACGCTTATCAATCAGAAAAAGTACTACTTCACAGCGGTGGCTTACGCTTATAACAACTACGAGGAGTTTACCCAATTTCCCAATGCCGTTGGCCAGCGAAATCCCTATTTGGAAGGACGGCGAAACATTGGCGATGGAACGAATCCATACTACACGGTTATTCCAAGAGAAATAATTTACGAAGACCTCAACGCTGATTTTGGTAGTGGAGCGGAGATAACTCGATTGGACGGAGAAGGTGCGGGTGGTGTCTTTTTGGATTTGAAAGAATCGACCATTGGAGCGATATTAGACGGTAGTTTTACGGGCGAAATTGAGTACAAAGCGGGACGTGGGCCCGTCGATATCCGAATATACAATCCATTGGACGTTCGAAACGGTGAGTTTTTACTGACTTTTGTTGATGAAAATATGGAAAATAGCCGTCTCGACGAAGAAGTGAATTGGATTTTGACCAATTTGGCCGACGGAACGGAGATTGCATCGGCGAGAACCATCGACCAATTGAACGAGCAAATCATTAGTGAATATGGTTTTTCAATTGCCATTGAACAACGCCCCGAAGTGGGAGAGGCGAGAGATGACCAAAACGGCGTCATTGGCGCAGAAATCAACTACGCCGACCCGAGTTTGCCGCAGTGGTTAACTAACGTGCCCGAGTTTAGAAATGACCCATTCAATTATATTCGAACTGACCCCGGCGAAGACCTCGAATTGTACGAAAGCGGTGCTTTGGAGGGTGAACCTACAGACCCCGCACAGAGCCTGAAAAATATTTCGGGTGGATTATTTGTCCCCATTGCGATGACCGAATATCGGGATTTGTCGGACGAAATTGTGAATAACCCAGGGCTGATTCCCCAAAATTCTTATATCTCGCCAGCGTGGATTAACGAAGCCCGAAGTTTTAGAACAGTGCTAAATAAGAAATTTGCGACGAACGTCTCGGCCTTCCGAGAGTTAAACAACGTCGATATTGTTTTTACCAAAGATAAATCGAAGTGGAGTCGTTGTGTCGTCGTCGAAACGGCGAATTTGTATTATTATGACCAATTGCAAGGTCTAGCTCTCGAGACCGAAGGCGGTGCCAATAATTTTGATGTACGTAAAACGCCTTCCGTGGGTAAGGAAGCGGGGCCTGACGGTTTACCTGCTGCCGATAATGCCGTAGATGAAGATGGCGAACCGATGACGGGCATGGGCTGGTTCCCCGGTTACGCTATCGACGTGGAAACGGGCAAACGATTGAATATTTTCTTTGGCGAAAACTCCGTTTATCGCCCCGATAACCCAACCGCTGAAGGATTGAATCCTAACTTTTTAGGCGAAGCCCCCCGCGGCGGTGACATGGCTTTTAATCCCTCCAATATTTTAGCCGTAGCGACGGAAGTTCCCTCCCTATATGACTTGTACGCAGGTGGGCAGCACTTCGTTTATGTGACGGATACAGAATACGACGAGTGTGAAGCGATTCGACAGCGATTGGACCCCGAATTTGGCGCTAGCCCGCTAAGAAAGGTGCGAGCATTAGAATCTATCACTTGGGCAGGAATGTTATTGGCCGCCGAAGGTACCCAAATGTTGTCCTACGAAGACGGTCTCATTCCCAACGACTTGACCATCAAGTTGCGGGTAGATAATCCTTATCAAGTTGAAGAAGGTACGGACGAATTCAACGGTTACCCAACCTACCGCATTAAACTCGATAGCGTAGAAGCGCAAGAAAGAACGGCGGACGTGGAGTTGGACGAAGCCTTGCAAAGTATCCGTGCCGTCCCGAATCCGTACTTGGGCTATTCTTCCTACGAAACTTCCCAATTTTCTAACGTCGTCAAAATCACCAACTTACCCGCTAATGCAACGGTAACTATCTACTCGCTGGATGGTCGTTTTATCCGTCGATACAATCGCAACGAAGTGGGCCGCCGAGTCACGGGAAGCAATCGGGCTATCGCTCGACAGCAAATCCAACCCGCTCTGGAATGGGACTTGAAAAATAGCAAAGGGATTCCCATCGCTAGTGGCGTATATATGATTCACATTGATGCGCCGGGGATTGGTGAGCGGATTTTGAAGTGGTTTGGGGTGCAGCGGCAGTTTGACCCGTCGGGGTTGTAGGGGGAATGTTACAAGAGTCTTGGTATAGTAGCGATATGCGTCACTTTGTAGTAACCAAAAACACACAAAATGTTAAACTATGAATTAAAATATAGAGTCGCAGAAGTTGCTAGAATTTTGGAGATTGAAACACAGGTGATAAAAAGCATGGCTTATCATTTCAAGGAGTATTTAAATCCAAATGCAAACCCAGAAATTGGTAAAATACGAGTATTCACCATCGAAGATATCTGCACTTTAGGATATATTTACATGTATTGGGAAGAAGAACCAGATTTCGAGAATATTCGATATGGATTAAATTCTAATGAACAGTTTGAATACCCCTATTCCGAGTTAGCTACGAAAGCTAAACCGATTTTTAGAGAATTTGCAGATGAATTGATGGGAACGAATGTTTGGATGATAGGGGGAATGGCAGAATGTTCGGATAAATTGACTCTCGCTAAATCGTATAGAAAAGCAGGAGATTTTCTCATTAAAATTGGGATTGATGACGAAACTGAGAGATATATAATTTATCCAGCGATTTATAATTATAGGCATGCAACGGAATTATATCTAAAATCGCTGATAAAAAAAGAAAAGCAAACACACGATTTAAAACAACTATACGGAATTATAAAAGAAATTCTCACAAAGAAAATGGGTGTGAACCCTCCAAAGTGGTTCGAGAATTTGATTTTAGCCTTTGATGATTTCGACCCAAATGGAATAACTTTTCGATATGCAATTCCGATTGGTAAAGACGAAATGTTTATAGATTTAATTCATATTAAAAAACTGATGAGTTGGTTTGACGAATCAATCGAAATAATAGGGAAAAGAATCACTGAGTTAAATCTAAAAAAAATTAGAAAAGAACCGAAATGAAAACCAGTAGGTAACTATTGCCAACTTGATAATAGCCATGTCTGGTAAAGCAATGGCCTTGACATAATTATCGAATGTGTAAGTGCCTTAAACGACATTTTGAGATGTATCCATTTTGATAGTATCAAATGATAGTATCATGAAGCTGCCAGTTAAGCGTCGTGGCGATTATCTCGCTGCATTTGGCAGCTTTGGCCATAACTGCATAGAAGCGAAAAATAAAGGAACGAGGCTGGAGTCTCGCACCAACAGGGTAATCAGATAAAATAGCTGAAATATGAAAGACGACCTAGTAATATCGAAAAATGTTTTGGAAGAATTGCGACGAACCCAAAATGTGTTGTTGATTGACTTAGCGGTTTATCTATACGATAAAGAACAACTGACAATGGGAAGGGCAAAGAAATTGGCTGGTCTCACACAAATACAATTTCAGAAGGAACTAGCAAAGCGAGACGTATTGATAAAGTACGATGTAGAAGATTTTCAAGCAGATTTAGAAACTTTAAAGCGGTTAGGCTGATATGCTAGTAATTAGTGACACTTCGCCAATAACGAATCTTATTCAAATTGGACACTTAGAACTGTTGAAGAAGATTTATGGTAGCGTTTTCATTCCAGGACAAGTATATCAAGAATTAAAAGATTATGAAGAGCATAGTCAAATACTTGCAACTAATGATTGGCTTATTGTTAAAAAGGTGAAAGACCGGAGAGCAGTGGAGAACTTATTCGAGTATTTAGATTTAGGAGAGTGTGAAGCAATAGTCTTGGCAAAAGAAACGACAGCGGATTTACTAATAATAGATGAACGCAAAGGAAGAAGTGTCGCAAAGGAACAAGGTCTAGAAATAATAGGATTACTTGGTGTTTTAGCAAAAGGAAAACAAGAGGGGTATATTGAGCAATTGAAGCCTATTTTGGATAAATTAATTGAAGAGATTGGGTTTAGGGTAAGTAAAAAACTGTATCAAATAATATTGGAATCGGTAGGGGAATTATAGGTTAAAAAGGGAATATTCTGTTTCTTACCTAATTACAAGGGTTTCTTTACAAAAAGAAAAACAAGTTGAAACAAATTACAATCGGTCTATTGTTGTTTTTGTCGCTGTCGTGCAAAGAAGTACAGGTAGAATTGGACTATTCTAAAATGATAGCCGAAGACCAATTATATGTAAATACGGACAAATCTGATATAAAAAAGTATAATGCTGATAAGCTGAAAAGAAAGGCGATATTTAAAAGAAATTTTGAGCTAATCATTGATAAGACGAAGCAAAGTGGTTTTCCCTATGTAAGCTTAGAAAACCATCAATTGGATTCGTGTAAGTATTGGGCAGTTTCCATGACGATGATTCATACCGCCCAATCGAATCCAGAACTATTTTTTAGTGATAAATATTCAAAGATTTTCAAAGCAGAATTAGAAAAAGGAAATCTGGAAAGAACATTATTGGAACAATCTAGCATAATCACCGCCAAAACGATTGATTTATGTGAAGATTTAAAGCCGCAGATGAAAAGTGCGGCAAAATTGTGGGGAGTTGATTATTCCGTATTTGAGGAAGCGAATTTTGTATCGTGTAAATAGAAAGGAATACGACTAGAAAAATGTAAAGTCTAGAAAACTAGTTGGTGAGGCTCCAGCCTCATGTTAACTATTTAGCTAACTACCGCAAAGCGGCACAGCTTTTAGCCTCGTGTTTATTTAGCTGCCTCTGACAGCTTTGGCTATAACTGCTAGAAGCGAAAAAATAAAGGAACGAGGCTGGAGCCTCGCACCAACAGGGAATCAACTATTTGTGGTCTCAGACAGGAATGTCTAAGCTACATTTTGCAAAAATTATCAAAGAACCTTAAAAAAGAATATGAGTTAGTTCTGATGAAATGGGGTGTCAGCCAAGTTGGTGCGAGACTCAAATTGGTGTGGGGCTCTAGCCTTATGCTAAGTATTTAACTGCCTCTAGATTCGTACATAAATTAGTTTTAACTCTAATATTGTTGGTTTTCGGAGCGGGAGGCCGCCAAAATACTGTTTGACCATGAAGAACGCAGTTCTGAACCCGAAGGGATGGGCTACCAGTTTATTTTCTGCGCTGCTTGAGCCTGTGGCTCAAAGAGCGATGGCAAAAAAGGGTTTTTGGTTCTTTTCTTTTTCCTAAACTTTTTATGCCTCTGGGCATAAGCATACGCAGAATGCCAAAAGAACAAAGTGTAACGAGAATGTATAACTTCAATATGCACGACCCTACTGGCAGCTTTGACCATAAATGCTAGAAGCGGAAAAATAGAGGTTTAGAAACTTTAAAGCGATTGGGCTAATATGCTAGTAGCTCATGATGTCAATAGGTCAGATGAAAAAGAAATTTATCATAGAAGAAGAAAGTGGAAAAAATAAACTGATAGAGGTTGATGAGATAAGAAAGCTATTAAAGTCGAATGATGATGAATTGATTTTCGTTTTTGAGAGTGGAAAGACCGATGATGAATATCGAAAATCACTTCAAAAAGAATTACCTAAATATCACGTATTTAACGTTCGGTGGATGCCAGAAATTTGGATTTATCCATCAATAGCAACAAATGAAATTTTAGAGAAAAAAGAAGAAATTTATCAAGCGGCCTGTTCATTCCGAAAAGACGGAATCAGACTAATGAAAATGTTGGGTGAAACGTACCAAATAAATCCATTTGAAGGAAGAACACTATTTGACTTGAGAAGAAAGAGTAGGGATAATGGGCAAAGAGAAAAAGTAAATAAAGAATGGACATTTTGGTTTCACGGAGCTGAATGTCAATTTAAAAATAGGATAACGGGTCAAATTGTAGAACTGATAATTACCAATGGGTCAGAATTTGGGGCGTTAGACAGCTTCTTTTTCCTCAGATACTTAAAGACAACATCCAAGTTTAAAGAATTAGCAAATTTCTTTTTGGATGATTCTAAAGCAATAACAAAAGCGTTTAACCTACTTGAAGACTTGGGTAAACTGCGAAGGATAAGTAATATTTCGCAAAGAGGAGTTATTGCAAAATAAATTGAAGTCTAATGCACACGCACAAAAAAGACGTTATCAAAAAAAATAGAATGAATAAAATTTTCTACCTCTTATCATTAAGTCTGTGTTTATTCACTTTCCGAGCCGAAGCGGGCAACCCCGACCGACAAGGGGAAGCGGGGGCCTACGAATTGCTAATGAATCCGTGGGCGAGAAGTGCGGGTTTGCATACGATGACGACTTCCATGATTATGGGCGTAGAGTCGATGCGCTTGAATCCTGCAGGGCTGAGTCGAATTTCGGGCGGTACAGAAGTATTGATTGGCCACGCACGTTATTTAGAACCGTCGGACGTGAAAATGAACGCCTTTGGGGTGGGGCAGCGCATGGGGAAAAACGGTACATTCGGTTTAAGCATCATGTCGCTGGATATGGGTGAGATCGAGGTGACGACGCCCGACCAACCCGAAGGAACGGGAGCAACGTTTTCGCCGAATTTTTTCCATTTGGGGCTGTCGTATGCACATCTTTTTGAAAATAAGATTTCGGTGGGTATCACCTTTCGGGCCATTTCCGAATCTATTTCGGACGTATCGGCTTTTGGTTTTGCTCTGGATGCGGGCGTTCAGTACGTGACGGGGCCCAAGGATAATTTTAAGTTTGGTATCTCGCTGCGTAACGTCGGTTCTCGAATGACTTTTGGTGGACAGGGGTTGTCTTTCCCAACGGAGAATCCCGACGGGACGTTGTCCTACGATATTACAGTGGACCAACGTTCGGCGGGTTTCGAGTTGCCCTCTGTTTTG
This sequence comes from Bacteroidota bacterium, assembly GCA_039024375.1. Taxonomy (GTDB): domain Bacteria; phylum Bacteroidota; class Bacteroidia; order Chitinophagales; family Saprospiraceae; genus JAFMDF01. The sequence goes on along the minus strand of JBCCQK010000005.1, from coordinate 16,114 downwards.
AATATTGGGATGTCCTACGATTTCAATTTGGACGCTGACAACCGCTTTACACTAGTAGGGAACTTCACGGCCAACTCTTTCTCTAGAGACCAAATAGGTGGTGGCGTGGAGTACGCATTGAAAGAAATGTTTATGATTAGAGCAGGGTATAAGTTTGAAATGGGGCTGAGTGCTGACCGTTCTTTCGAACAATCGGTTTATACAGGATTGAGTGGCGGTGTGACGATTGATGTGCCGACGAAGAAGGGGGGAGATAGTCGATTTGGCATTGACTATGCGTTTCGGGCTACGTCTCCGTTTAATGGGACGCACAATTTGGGGGTACGTATCGTTTTGTAATGTGTCAACGCACTAAATTTAACGGTTCTCTGACAATTTGAGTGGTTGAGAGTTAGAGCTTTAGCTAATCATTTATTTCCTATCGTCATAAATGCTTAACTAAAACCCTAACCCACCCAACGTCAGAGAACGAATTTAACTAGCTTTTTCTCTTAGTATCTGTAATAGTTGTTTCCCCTTCGCCCGTGAAACAGGGACTACATATTCGGCCGTAAACGGGAAATGCAATTTGTAGCCTTGTGCATTTCCCGTAATGCGCCCTACTTTCTCCAAATTGACTAAATACGAGCGGTGACAACGGTTGATAGCAGCGTGTTCCAATTGACTTTCGATATTTCGAATGCTGTTACGGAGTAAATACCGCTTTATATCTTCTCCCTCTTGATAATTGATTTCGACATAATTGCTCGCCGCTTTCACGAAGATTAATTGGTCCAATCGAACAGTGAAATCAACCTTACCATTTTCGTCTTGCAAATTAAAAGTCGTAGCCGTTGGAGTCGCAGGTTTTATTTCCGCATTGAATTGGTTGGCAACCCCTTGATGTTTCTTTAGCAAATAGATGTAATCCAATAATACGGTGATAGCGGCAGGAACGACCGCCATTGGGAAAATACCCAAGGAAAATCGCAAAAACCCACTCCACGAAATGGTAGCTTCAAAGTAGGCGTATAGATAGAGGTAACACCCCAGAAAAGTTAAGCCCAAGGCAACCATATTCAACATAATCTGTTTCCAAACGACCCAATTTTCCTCGTAAAAAGGCCTAGGAAATAGCTTAGGAAGGACAATAAAGACAAAAGAAAAGGCCAAAAAAGTTATCCAACCGTAACCGCTTAGAAAAAGTTTTTTGTAAGGTAAGGTGGCTCGGTCGGTACCAAAAGGTTGAAAATAAATGAGAAAAAAGGCAATCAGACAACCCAATAAAAAATAACGTAGTAGGTTTTTGGGCACATTTGAATAAAAAGGAAAAGGCTGATTAAACACTTTCAACATGGTCGAAATCGGGTGATGTTAAGAAAGTTGATACTTCAAAAAAAGGTGAAGATAAGAAAATTAAAGGGGAGGAGAAAAGAGATATTTTCTGAAATAAATTTTTTTTTGAAGAATTTTTTTTCGCTACGAAAGTAGCTTTGGGCGGGTCGAAGGCGTTAGAAAAGAGGGATTTAGGTACTTATTTCTCATTAATTGTAGGCAGACTTTTAGCAGACATTTTCACTATATCTAAGCGTTCCGCTTGCTTTAGTGCTAAAATTATCAATATATTTGTTGCAACGATTGGCATATTAGAATTAGTATTTCAATAGTCGAATTATTTTTTTCGCTCGTCGGTTAATTTTATGTTAAGAACTTAGTAAAACGAGACTTCACTCCGATTTATTATTATCTTGGCAACATATTTGTTCTAATTATAGCAAATCCTATTTTTTTTACTTCACTAAAATTCGTTCTATAGAGCATAAACTTTACACTTAACAAATTTTAATATTACATCATTAAAATACGTAAGTATGCAAGTTATGCAGTTGAACGACCAACAGTTAATTGCTCAATACCTCAAAGGTAACGAGCGAGCCTTCGAAATCCTACTAACTCGTCATAAGGAAAAAATTTATACTTCCATATACCTTTTTGTCAAGGATACTGCTTTGGCAGAAGACATTTTCCAAGAAGTTTTCATTAAAATTATTGATACGCTCCGAAAAGGTAAATACAATCACGAGGGCAAATTTGTCCAATGGGCCTTGAGAATTTCCTACAATATGTGCGTAGATTATTTCCGACGCTCTAAGCGACGCCCAAAAGTATCTCCAACCGAAACGTTCGATATTTTTGACGTTTTGCAAAATCCAGAACCCAACGCTGAGCAAAATATCATTCGTAGCCAAACCCACGATAAGATTCGTAGCTTAGTAGACCAGTTGCCCGCCGAACAAAGAGAAGTAGTCATTTTGCGACACTATGCGGATATGAGTTTTAAAGAAATTGCTAAGTTGACGAGAGTAAGCATCAACACCGCTTTGGGTAGAATGCGTTATGCGTTGATTAATATTCGTAAGATGGTGGAGGAGAAAGAAGTTAGTCTATTACAGTAAACGGCTTTGTAGCGTATTTAACTGTTTTTCTATCGTTCACATCCCATTGAATATTAGCACCAAACGTTACTGTACTCTTGCGGTAACTATTCACAAAATAGTCTTCGAAGGTCACCCTATTTTCCTTCGATTTGAATATAAGAAAACCTTCTGCGACGAATTGTTGCAGAAGGTTTTTCTTGTTGTACTGATACGGTTTATTTAGGATAAAAACTGATTGACCACTTCTTCCACCAATTTAGTCCCATCGGGGTCACTGGCAGTTTTTAGATGACAAAATTCGTTCCCCCAGTCGGAAGTACGTGTCCGTAAAGGTGGATTCTCACTTTCTGCCACCGAAAGTACAACTTCTGCCACTTCTTCCGATGTTTGATAAGACCGAGTGTCGCCAGCTGCGGCTCTTTTTTGGGCACCCCCAATGTAGGTTTGCAGAATAGGTAAGTAGGCATCTTCCAACATTCCTCCCGTTTCTCCTACTTGTTTCATAACAGAATTAGCAAATTCGCTCACGATTCCACCCGGTTCAACTAAGGAAAACTGTACATCAAAATACTTGGTGACATAACTTGCCAACCCTTCGGTGTAGCCCTCTACGGCAAATTTGGCGGCACAATAAAATTCGTTAAAGGGCTGTCCGACTAATCCACCAACGGAGGTGATATTGATGATATGCCCACTTTTGGCTTTCCTCATGTGGGGTAGCACTGCTTTAGTGCAACGAACAACCCCTATGTAGTTTACATCATTGACCCATTCCACTTCTTCTAGGGTAGCTTGTTCGGTCGTTCGGATAAACCCTGCGCCAGCATTATTGATAAAACAATCAATCCGACCTTCCTTGTCAAGGATGGTACGTACGCATTTTTGAACGCTCTGCATCTCACTAACGTCCAGTTCTTCTATTTCTACTGTGACGCCCGCTTCTTTGGCTTTAGCTAATAAAGCATCTTTTTTTTTAAGGTTCCGCATAGTTGCGTACACTTTATGCCCTTTTTGGGCGAAAAGGATGGCAGTTGATAAGCCTAACCCACTAGATGTTCCAGTAATGACTACAATTTTACTCATGATTAAATTTTAGGTTTTTATTAGAGTTTTAAATGATAAAAAAGTCATTTTTATGGTAAAAAAATTTATCCTATTTTCGGATAGCGTGCCAGCACAATTCAAAGCTATCAGCAATTAAATCATCATTCAATTCCAAAGTTTCCTCCTCTATTCTATCGACTATCTCTCTAGCCAGCCCCGAAAAAATGCTCGAAAGCAGTTCCGTGTTCATTGATTTGACATTCTTACTAGCTTTTCCTTTTTCGAGGAAATCTAAAAAATTTTGTTTGTAAACATCCGAAAGCTTTAGGTTATTTTCTTCGAGAAATGGACTTTCCATACATTGTCGCAAAAAGTGTATTTCTCTTTGATTTTCAACCAGATAGACGATGAATTTGCGCCAAATAGTCTGTAGTGCCTCGTAAAAATTCCCATCAATTTCGCTTCCTGTTCCTATCGAATATGCGGCTTTTCTTTTTACTTTTTTGAATAGACCGTTAATTAAGTCTTGCTTATTTTTAAAATAAATATACACCGTTCCGTGTGCTAGGTTTGCTCGCTTTGCGATATTGGACATTTTTAAACCAGCAAGACCAACTTCCCAAGTAATGTCTAAAACAACTCGCTCTATTTCCGCCTCTTTTTCTGCTGACTTCACTTTCATAATGCAAATATAAATGATTTTTTTGTCATTTTTTAATTTTACTCATTTAAAACTCCATTGGCTAAGGCCATTTCCTTAGCTTCGTAGGCTTCTAAAATATCATCAAGCGTTCGGCCGATTTTAGTGGTTACCCGAATCGCTTCAATTTTGCTCCAAGTTGCCTTCTCTCCCTTGCGAATTAACTCATTTAACTCTTCAAAAGTCCACGAAGACAATACTTTTCGGGCATTCAGTACACTAAAATCCGCCAATATATTAATATCCCCCAAATAATTTTGCTGGACAATTGAGTTGACGTTATTGGCAAATAGGGCGACCGACGGCGCATATTTAAAAAATCGCTTCGCAATGGAATAATTAAACTGCGTCGTTTCTTTCATAATGGCCATCCCAAAGCGTCGAACGGGTGCCAATCGACCTTCTTGCTGCGAAGGGTCCATGACAAATGGCAATACCAAGGGATTTGTCAAACTCACAATAAAGTGATTCACTTGGTACAAACGAGTCAACCGTTTAGACGGTAAATCGTTGGACATCGACCCGTCAATCCACTTTCTTGAGGGCAGATAAGGCCGTGTTTCTCCATCTTTATTTTTAGCAGACAAAGTGACGGGCGGAAAAATACCGGGCACCGCACAGGAGGCCATCACTGCCGACCGAATCAATACATTCGGTGAGGCAATGGCATTCAATAACCGAGATTTTTGCTGGGCGCCGTGAGGGGCAATGGAGATATTTATTTTCCTTCCCGTTCGGTGAAAGGCTTCTTGAAAAGTAATATCGGGAATGACATTTTCCAAAATAATCTCCAAATCCTTTACTTTTACCGACTTTTGCTCCGCTATTTTTTCGTAAATCTTCGCTTCCCTTTTAAGGACATCAACAATTTGGTCTTTTGCAAAAAAGTCGAGTAGTTCTTCGTTGGTATGCGTACCAACTAAGGCGGCATACAAAGACCCCGCACTTGCCCCTGAAATAACGTCGGGCAACAAATCCTCTTTGGTCAAGGCTTTTAAAACCCCCATGTGAAAATTACCAATCTGCCCACCACCGCTCAACATTAGCGCCGACCGACCGAAACATAGACTTGCTCGTCGGAAGAAGTCCAGTTTGTCGTCAAAATGAATCGAATGATTGTTCATATCGGCTAAATGTTCCAAAGCATCGACGATTTCATCGACGTAATCCGTTATCAACTGCTTTGTTCCACTGAGCGCCTTAGTGTGCAATTTAGGGTTTCCCATGCCGCCCATATTACCGTGAATGCCTTCGTTCAATAGAAACAATAGGCCTTGGTCATCCCCTTTTTTGCGCATCGTGCGCAACTTGTTGAGCCGTAGTTTTATCTCCACGTTGTCGTACAAATCGCTGTATTCCACTTGTTTCCAAGCGGCCATGCCCGTTGCTTGGTCGTAATTTTCAGCTAATTGCAGCCACTCTTCGTAGCTGTCTGCTTCTTCTAGTTGTTGTATCTGTTTGGATTTTCTTGAAAATATATTTATCATTCTTTACCGTTTTTTATCTGCTTACAGGACAAAAGTAGGAATCCCTAAAAAGAGGTACAACTCGGAGAGTTATGTTACTCTATCTATCACCGTCAATAATCATCCTTCATACTATCTGCCATCGGATGAATAAAATGGCTTTTCACTTGTTTTGGCTTGTCCAATATTTTATAAAAGGATTCGATGTACTTCACCATCCGCTTGCGTTCTTTTTGGGATAGATACTCAAAATCGGTGATCGTACGAATCAACTCCGCTTTCTTTTCTTTAAACAAGGTCAGCACGGGGTCTAGTTCTGCCATTTTCTTTTTATGTCCCAAAAAGTAGCGGTCCGTCAGCGAATTAACGGGAAATGTTTGATTGGGAATGGCATAATGGGTGTTGACCATACCCGAAAAATCGAAATCATAGGCAATGGGTACCATTTCGCCACTTTCTAAACTGATAATTTCGCAGTTTTGACAAGTCGGTAGTAGCCAATCTAAGTTACCGATGAAGAACTGGAATACTTGAAATAGCGTGTAGTCGTAGGTTGATAAATGAACGGGCCGCATGCATTTAGCGTCGCTCATGACGGCCCCCAAGCGGTCAATCAGTTCTTCTCGGTGTTCGATTAAAAAACCTTTCGCACGAATTGGAGCGATATTGGCCAAAGAATCGTGAATACTCAAATCAACTAGCTGCACTCGCAGACTTTGGTCGGTCAAAACATTATTGAGTTTGTAAACGAGGTATTCTTTGAAGATGTAGCGTTGGTAATTGTCTCCCGCTTTGCAGGGATAGACCAATTTGAATTCGTTGTTTTTGTTGAAACCCCTTTTCTTCAGACCTTTTTTACGGTATTTTAACTTCAACGGTGGATTATCGCATTTTTGACTACGATACCTTCCCCTCGTTTTTAGCTGGATATGGTCTATCCATTCTTCGCCGTTGTCCATCGTAAAGGTAGCGACGGCTGACTGATAATTCATCATCCGTCGGTCGTCAAACAACATTTTTAAGTCCATTTCAAGACGTAACTTTGGCAATTCTTGAGTCACCAATGTATCCATCAAACTGGACTTTTTTACTTTTTCCGTCGTGGATGGCCCCGTTTGCCCGTAACTAAGTACCGCACAACAACAAATAATGACCATCCATGTTATTCTTTGTAAGTTCATAAACCGTTCCTATTTTTTGCCTGCAAGGTAGAGAAATTTCTAGTAACGGTCTTTACGCCTTATGTCCTACTCTGGATATCCTGTAAACTATACCCTTATGTTAATCTTCCAATTCGAGCAACATTTAGGTAAACTTCCACCCCGTCAGGGCGCCTACACCTATTTGGAAGTCGAAAAATCCGTCATCGACCAATTTCCCAAACAACGAGCAACTCGACTGATTTGCCGAATCGACGAAAAAGTTGAATACGGTTGTGGCCTAAGTCACCTCGGTAACGGTAATTACTTCATCATCGTGGCCAATAAATGGTTGAAAAAATTGGGGAAAGTGGAAGGCGACCGTGTCTTCTTCAAAATTTGGGCCGACCCCAATCCACTCGGCGTCGAAGTTCCCGAAGTATTAAGTGAACTCCTCAAACAGGACAAATGGGCTAAATCTGTTTATGACCAAATCACCGACGGTAAAAAACGGAGCCTCATTTATACCATCCTACGTTTGAAAAATATCGATAAACAAGTCGCCAACGCCCTAGATTTTTTCAAAAAAGAGGAAACAAAATTCCAAAAAAAATAGCCATCTCGGATTTTCATAAGTCCCACCCGTATTTTCATATTCCGCCAGCTTCCCTTTGCCCGTATCTTTGTAGAAAAAAGGCGGAGAGGTGGAAAGGTTGACAGGTTTAGAGGATAAAAGGTCGAGAGGCCAATAAGTATCTGTCTCTAGTTAACCTTTCAACCTCTTAGCCTTTCAACCTTTTGACCTCTCAACCCATCAACCTCTAAACCTACTAACAAATATGAATCGAAAGAACTTTATCAAAAAAACGCTTCTGGGTGCGGCGGGTGTCGCAACTGGAAGCAGCTTGGCAAAGGCCAACAACGTCCAACCCAACCACTCGACTTATGACAAAATGATGCAACAAGTTGGGTTTAATCATTTGCCTGAGGACGCAGGCATCACTACTAAAAATAAGAACGGTATGAAAACAGTATTGCATAAAGCGGACACTAGAGGTCACGCTAATCACGGATGGTTAGATAGTCACCACACTTTTAGTTTTGCGAGATATTATAACCCCGAGCGTATGAACTTTGGCGTCTTGCGGGTTTTGAACGACGATGTCGTTTCCGAAGGGCGAGGATTTGGCACCCATCCGCACGATAATATGGAAATTATTTCCATTCCATTAGAAGGTGATTTGGAGCATAAGGACAGCATGGGCAACGTGGCGACCATCAAGCAAGGAGACGTACAGGTGATGAGTGCCGGGACGGGTATATTCCACAGCGAGTACAATAAAAATCCCGACCAGCCCGTAAAGTTCTTGCAGATTTGGATGTTTCCGAACCGACGAAATGTAACCCCTCGATACGACCAAATCACGGTGGATGACAAAAAATTGAAAAATCAGTTTGTTCAAGTGCTATCGCCCAATAAGGACGACGAAGGCGTCTGGGTGCACCAAAATGCTTGGTTCCACATCGGCGATTTGGAAGCAGGCCACATAGATAATTACACCATCAAGAATGGGGAAAACGGTGTTTATGCGTTCGTTTTAGAAGGCGAAGTGACAATTGCGGGACAGAAGCTAAACAAACGGGACGGTTTTGGTGTCTGGAATACAAATAGTATTGGCATCAAGGCGGACAAAAATGCAAAGGTGTTGTTGATGGATGTGCCGATGCGGGCGTAACAGCAGTTATGAATTGTATCTTGAAGAAGCCTTCTAGACAATGTAAATAATGGGACTTTCGGTACGATTAAGTATCGAAAGTCTTCTATGATACTGCATGAAGTTCGTTTTGTTTAAAACCACCCCGAATGGTACTCGACGTTCAACACAATACCGAAGAAACTCGCTTCGAAGTTATTCAAGGTGAAACGACAGCTTGCCTAATTTACCGACTGCACGGTAAGGCATTTATGATTATGCACACAGAAGTTCCCAAAGTGATGGGCGGGCAGCGTGTTGGCCGCTATTTGATTGTAGCAGCTTTGGACTTTGCTAAGTCTAATCATTACAATGTATTATTTGTGTATTGCCCTTTTGTAAAAAGTTATTTAAAACGCCATCCCGAACTAAAGGAAGGAGTAAAGGTAATAATGGCGAAGTAGGCAGGGATGTAACAAAATTAAAAATGATGATAAGCACAGCAACAACAACTAGTCGATTAATAGAAGCCTTAAAGTGGAGATACGCCACCAAGAAATTCGACTCAACGAAAAAGATTGATTCCGTCGATTTAGCTATTTTGATGGAAGCCATACAGTTGGCGGCCACTTCTTACGGATTGCAGGTCTTTAAAGTACTCAATGTCGAAGATGCAACAGTCAGGGAAAAATTAAGAACTGCTTCTTGGAATCAGTCACAAGTAGTGGACGCTTCTCACCTGTTCGTTTTTTGTGCCTATAAAACGGTTCAAGAAGACAATATCGACGATTATATCAACCGAAAGTCCACGGTCCAAAGTATTCCAATGAAAAACTTAACGGGCTACGGTAGTTTTGTGAAGCAAAAAATTGCCGAGAAATCTCCCGAAGAAATCATCAATTGGAACGCCAAACAGGCGTACATTGCGCTGGGCAATTTACTAGCTGTTTGTGGCGAATTAAAAATTGATGCTTGTCCTATGGAAGGCTTTGAAGTGGATAAATACGACGAAATTCTGGGACTGGCAGATAAAAACTTAACGGCGGCGGTCGTCTGTTCCGTTGGCTATCGCTCGGCGGATGATTTCACACAGCATAGCCCAAAAGTCCGAAAAGATTTAGCTGATTTATTCGAAACGGTTTAGAATTGAGCGCAGGAAAAAGGGGCAGTTGCTCATCGGGAGACGAGCAGATAATTATTTTAAGTCTCCAGACTTAAAATATCGGTATTCGATGTATCAGTATCAAGTCTCCAGACCTGCCCGCAAGCATTCAGGCGGGCTTGATACGGATATCCGCAGGTTTCCCGACCTGCATTAAGCACCTACGCTAACTACTAATCACAAATCACTAACTTATGGCAAACAACAAAATGATAGTTGAAGAAAGAGGTCGAGACATCGGCAACTTTCTTGTCGGCCGCTTACTCCCTTTTCGTAAGAAGCGACAAGTTGGCCCATTTACTTTTATCGACCACATGGGACCCTCTACCGTCGGGCCGGGCAGCTACATGGACGTGGACCAACATCCGCACATTGGCTTATCGACCCTAACTTACTTGCTAGAAGGAGAGATGGAACACAAGGATAGTACGGGTGCTTTTCGAATCGTCACCCCCAGTTCGGTCAATTTCATGACGGCGGGTAAGGGTGTTACCCACACCGAACGAACCCCCGTACACCAACGAGACGGCAGCAGTTATACCATTCACGGCTATCAGGTCTGGATTGCGTTACCAAAAGGTAAAGAGACGATTGACCCTACGTTTGTGCATTTTGAGAAAACGGATTTACCTACTTGGCAGGAGGGCGCTACAAATTACACGTTAGTAGCGGGCGAGGGCTTCGGTCGGCAGTCTCCCGTCCCCGTTTATTCGCCTCTTTTCATGGTTGATATTGAAGCCAATGACCAACACCAATTAACCATAGACGGTCAATTGCAAGGGGAAATCGCCATTGTGGTTGTCAAAGGGTCGGTCAAGGATGGCGACAATTGTATCGAAGCGGGGCAAATGTTGATTTCCAAAACTGAGAATCAATGTGCGGTACAAATTGAACCTAATTCTCGGATTTTGCTATTTGGCGGTCAGCCTTTTCCAGAAGAACGGCTCATGCACTGGAATTTTGTGTCTTCTAGTAAGGAATTAATGGAACAAGCAAAAGCAAATTGGCGCAATAGAAAATTTCCGAAAGTGCCGGGAGATGATACGTATATTCCGTTGCCTTAACTAATACAATCGCTCCCTCTCTCCCTTCTTCAAATAATCATCTAACTGTTCAACGGGTGCGTCGATGACTGCGTGGTCTTTTAAAATCGTTGCCAAGGAGGGAATTTTCGTCCGAATATTCGCTTCTTGCTCCTCCCATAATTTAGAGCGAATCATACACTTAGAACAGTGCATAAATGCTTCTTCAACGTGAACTATAAGCACTAGTTGGGGTATTTTTCCCTTATGCGCCAGTTGTTCTCGAATCGCTAAATCCGTAATAATCTGTGCTTTTCCGTTGACCCGAAGGGTTTCTCGGATGCCCGGAATCATAAATAAAATACCAACTTGGGGTTTTGATAGTATATTTTTAAAGGTATCGGCCCGTCGGTTGCCCAAGCGGTCGGGAATGGCCAGTGTTTTATCATCCAAGACTTTCACAAATCCAGCGGGGTCGCCTTTGGGAGAAACGTCCACCGTGCCGTTAGCATGGACAGAAGCAATCGTGATAAAAGGCGAATGCTGAATAAACGTTTCGCAATGTTTGTCGATAATCGTAATCGCTTTGTTAAATACCACTTCGCTTGGGATGCCTAGGATGTTTTGTAGTTCAGCCTCAGTTTCAATAACTTCTTCAAATTGGTGATGGCTCATTTTTTATAAATGATAGATGATGAGTGATAAATGATTTGATGCTAGAAGATAAGAAGAGAATTCGTACAAAAGGTAATTTGCAACTAGTAAATTCTCTAAATTTGTTTGCTATTCCGCTATAGGTATAACCGCCATTATTCTTAGCTAGTGGTTCAAGTCATAAGTAATGGATAGTTTAATCGAGTGTATTTTTTCGTTAGACAAGGCATTTTTTTTGAGAATAGCCGTAGCTCTTTGAGAAAAAAATAACGCAGTGTAACGGAAAAAGACGCCGATTTAACCTGTCATGGATTTATGACTTGAACCACTAGTCACTAATCAACTGATTACGAGTCACTAAACTCACATCAAAAGTATGCAAAAAGTAGTCAACTTACTCGGTTCACCCACCGATTTCTTAGATAAGATTTTTCAGTATTTACAACGAACCAGAATCGACGTTCGCCAATGTGAACTTGACCATATTTGCTATCGAGTAGAAACGTTGGAACGGTACGAAGCATTGAAAATAGAGTTAGCCACTTTAGGCGAGCAATTAACAGAGTCCATAATTGGTGGTCGTCCCATCGCTTCTTTTAAGCTGAATGAACCAATTTTTCACAAAAAGAGACAAATATCGGTGATAGAATTACCCGCACCGAAACAGGGTAGCTTTTACAAAGAAGGCTACGAACACGTCGAATTTGTCATTGATATTTCCTTTTTGGATTTTATGAAGCAACATTCCAACCTAACCTTTTTCTTTTTTGTATTCGTGCAAGCAGAAATAGGGTTCTTTTGGTTCAAACTTTCCCGAAGCTATCATTAAATCCACTTCTCCCGCAACGTCTTCGCCGTTGATTTTTCCGCTTAATTTTCTATTCGCAAACGATTTATAGTCCGAATTATCGTAATCCACTCGGTCAATAATGAGGGCAATAAACTTAATGATTAACTCTTGTTCATTCCAAGTATCGACGTTTTCTTTGAGCTTGTCTTGTAATCTCAGCAGTTCCGCTTTTTCTTCTTGCGAAATATCACGGCTATCTACCTTTAACCAATTGTCCAAGTCTTTATAGGACCTTTTAACATCCAACCCCTAATACCCCTTAGTCGAGCTGCCGAAGGCAGCGGAACGAATAATGTAATGTTAGTAGGGTATAGTATAAAGTTACAATTATTTTAACTTTCTCGTCATTCTTTCTAAAAAGAAGCCGCTATTTACTTGTAAGTTGCCTTCGCCAGCTGCTTCGTCACGCCCTTAATTTCCTGCTCTTTAGACTTTGGATAAATCAACAAAACGTCACCTTCGTCCACAATAATAAAATCGTCTAGGCCTTTTGCCACCAGTAGTTTCCCCTTGGGCATTCGAATCAAAGAGTTGGATACATCGTCTAATACCACCTCTCCGTTGACGGCATTTTGCTGGTCATCTTTCGGCGATTCTACGTGCAAGGAATTCCATGTTCCCAAATCTGACCAACCGAATTCGGAAGGAATAGTATAAACATCCGCAGACTTTTCCATAATGGCAAAATCCACCGAAATGCTCGGCGTCAATGGATAGGCTTGGTCGATAAAAGTCTGTTCGCCGTTGGTATTATAGAACGGTTCACCCGCACTTAGGATTTCGTGAATTTTCGGAGCGTGTTGCTTGAATTGTTCCAATACATTGGCTGCTTTCCAAACAAAAATTCCTGCGTTCCACAAATAATCTCCACTTGTAACATATTGCTTGGCCGTTGCCAAATTGGGCTTTTCTTTGAATTGGACAACTTTGTGAACGTCGGTATCGCTTTCCGAAAAATTGATGTAGCCGTAGCCCGTATCAGGCCGAGTTGGCTGAATCCCCAAAGTTACTAGCGCATTATTGCTAGCCGTATAAGCCAGCGCTTTTTGTAAGTAGCCCACAAAGGCATCTTCTTTCAAAATGATATGGTCAGAAGGCGCCACAATGAAATTGGCATCGGGATTGAGATTGTGCAATTTGAACGCCGTGTAAGCTACGCAAGGGCCAGTATTATTGCGAGAAGGTTCGCAGAGCACCTGATTATCGGTCAGTTCGGGCAAGTGTTCTAACACCAAGTCTTTGTACATTCCATTGGTGACAATAAAAATATTGGAAGCGGGACAAAGTCGCAAAAACCGCTCAAAAGTCTGCCGAATCAAGGACTTACCAGTTCCCATGATGTCTAAAAATTGCTTGGGACGAGCTTCCCGGCTAGCGGGCCAAAATCGGCTACCGATGCCGCCCGCCATGATGGCAACGTAGGTGTTAGAAGGGTTGGATGATTGCATTGTATATTTTTTGAATTAGACGATAGTCGGTGTACGGCTAGAAGAAAAATTAGGTTTAGATTGGACATGGGAATAATGATTAATGGTTCCAGTTATAAATGAATGACCGTTTTTAAGTAAAGCAAATGTTTGATAATCAGAATTTTACCTAACTAGTCAGTAAGTTCTGGATTATCCAGTAACCCGCCCGACTCTGCCGTAGGCGGGCAGGTATCCCGTAATCCTGAACAACATTATTTACGCTATTCGATGGTCAACTAATCACTAAACTACCCTATTTAAGGGAGAATAACCGTTAAGAAATGGACTAAATTACAAACTAATACATTATCTCGTTTCAAGTACGTTTCACTTTCAGGGGTGATGATGTATTGATAATCGGATTTCAAATCTGCGACACTATTGTAAAACCCTTTGGAAACGGAAGGAGCATTGCTGTATTTGATTTCAATACACGCCATCTTTCCTTTTGGCGTTATTAAAATTAGGTCAATTTCAGCCCCGTTATGCGTTCGGTAAAAGTAGAACTCCCAACGAGAACTAACCGCTCGCCTAATTTGCTCAATGACGTAGCTTTCCCAAGAGTTTCCAACCGAAGGATTACCGTAAAGACTTTCTAGGTCGTAGATATTGGCTACTTCGTGAAAAAAGCCACTATCTCTAAAATAAACTTTAGGAGATTTCACTAATCGCTTTCCCACATTGATAAAATAGGGTTGTAGTCGATTAATGATAAATCCACCCTCTAGCAGGTCTAAATAACGTTTGACAGTAGGCTGGCTAATACCCATAGAACCAGCTAACTGCGCAACGTTTAGAATTTGGCCATTGAGATGGGATAACATCTTTAGGAGTAGCATAATTCTAGCGGGGGGAATTTCGTAGCCTAGTTCCCGCAAATCTCTTTCGGAAAAAGTGCGCCGAAAATTTTCTAGCCACCGCCAAGTAAAGGTCAGCTTAGGTGCCAATAACGCATCGGGAAAGCCACCCCGTAGCCAATGCGTCCTCATCGGGATTTCCCCATATAACTCCATCAAAGAAATCGGTGAAAGCTCGATGTAACCAATTCGACCCGCTAAAGTTTCCGAACTATCTTTGATAAGCGAAGGAGAGGCGGAGCCTAAAATTAAATATCGACCAGGTATTCTATTCAAGTCAACCAACGGCCGTAAAAGCGCAAACAATCGAGGCATTCGTTGGATTTCGTCAATAATGACACATTTATCCAAATGCTGTTTGAGGTAAGTCTTCGCATCTGCCAATTTTTGTAAATCTGAATCTAATTCTAAGTCGAGAAATACGACAGGATTATCTATTGTCCTTTGGATTTCTCTAGCTAAAGTCGTTTTTCCCACTTGACGGGAACCGATGATACCGACAATCGGAAAAAAGTTAAATCTTCGAAGACTCTCGAAATAACGGCTCGTTTAATCATTTCTTTATTTTTACCATGAAAATCTAAAGTTTAATTTTAGATTTTCATGGTAAAAATGGAAAATGAAATTTATCAAATTGTAAGAACAGCTTTGGTAATTACCATTTTTGTCGAAGTGAACTTATTATTAGCTAAATCTAGTATAAAAACATTAGATTTAGTCAGCAATAATTTTAGTTAATAACTAAATCTTTTTATCTTTCCTTTTAAAATCTAATATGGATAATTTTTTCATAGGAAGGGAAGTCGAAATTTCGATTTTGAAACAAGCACTACAATCGAAAACAGCAGAGATGGTGGCCGTAATCGGAAGAAGAAGAGTAGGAAAAACCTATTTAATTGAATCGGTTTATAAAAACAAAATTATCTTCCAACTGACAGGGTTACAAAATACGACTAAAACCGACCAACTGGATAACTTCGTTATTCAGTTGAACAAAAAAGTACAATCAGAATTACCACTGGAAAGACCAAAATCTTGGTTAAGAGCATTTGCTTTACTGACTACTTTTCTAGAAAATAGGATAAACCCCGAGGAGAAGCAGGTCGTTTTTTTGGACGAATTACCTTGGTTGGCAACGCACAAATCGGGTTTTCTAACGGGCTTAAGCTATTTTTGGAACAGTTGGGCCGTCCAAAAAAATATCGTCGTCGTTATATGCGGTTCAGCAGCTTCGTGGATGATTCAAAAGGTTATCAACAACAAAGGAGGGCTTTATAATCGAGTCACCAAGCGGATTTTTTTAGCTCCATTTACGCTGTTAGAAATGGAAAAATACTTTCACGCGCAAGGGTTTGATTTTACTCGTTACCAAATTACACAGCTTTACTTAGCACTAGGTGGTATTCCGCACCATCTAAAAGAAGTGGAACAAGGAAAAACGGCGGTACAGAATATCAACCGAATTTGTTTTGCCCCCAACGGTTTGCTCCGAGATGAATTTTCTAGACTCTACCCCGCACTGTTCGCCAACGCGGAGAATCATATTGCTATCATTCGAGCATTAGCTACAAAGCAAAAAGGATTGACCCGAGAGGAGATTATTCAATCCGCAGGTGTTCCGAACGGAAGTAGCACTACTC
>JBCCQK010000004.1:0-50310 GCA_039024375.1 Bacteroidota bacterium | reverse complement strand
CTGTCGCACTTCTCCCATCCTTCTACTCAAATTCACTTCCCAAGATTGCAAACCATGTAAATCAATAGAGTTCACTGGCTTATTCGAGGCATAATTGAAGGTGCTAAGTGCTGGAAATTTATCACTTATAGGGTCCACCCCAACAAAGACTGGCACATCACCCGACGTATAATACCTAGCCCCAAAATCCATCCAACCCAACCCAAAGTCCGAAACCGAGTTTATCCATACTTCTCCAGTTCTAAGTTCATATCTCTAATTAATTCATTAGTACTTACAACAAATCCTGTTTTTTGCTTTACAGAAAAAATGTTTAGTAAAAACTTTTCTTTTTCAATATAATTAATTAGTTCATCAATGAAGTTGCTATAAGGGATTTCAAAAGGGACGCATTCAGTCCATTGCTCATCTATGAATTGTTGTGTCGCCTCTTTGTTTGGCCATAGCATAAAAAAATTATTATTCTCAGCTTCGCCAATTGCCCAATTGCCATCAGGTAGTTTCAGTGAATACAATACCTCGTAATCTGCAACTTTTTTTATAAAATAGTCATACCTTTTTTTAGCAGATAGGTTAGAAACATGTAATAGTTCTTTTTTCGACATAATTAGTCCCTTTTTTTATTTTTCTTTCCGTAATTATCATGCTTATGTTGCCGCTTATGCAAGTCTATATCTTGAAGATGTGAGTGTTCGTAACCATATCCTTTAGCAGCTTCTCGGCCTCTTTCATGTGCCATTTGTTTTCCTGGTGGATTCCTAATACTTTTTCTCTGCTTTCTCTTAATTGAGTTCATTTCTTGCTTTATCCATCCTTTTATATAGCGAGCAACCCTATTATCTGTCAGAAGTTCTTTTAACCGTTTTTGTTTACCACTTCTTCCTTTTTTAGCAAAAGCTAATGCTCCGTCGGATAAAAGGTCTGCCCCCTCACTGGTCAATTTATATCCTCCAGTTGCCCAAGCAGAAAGTAGCTGAAATATCGGGTCATCTTCTCCATCCATCGTCTCCACCCCTCCAGACGCAGGACTCGAAACCATATTCACTCCCGGCGCTCTAATATTCGGCCCCACTGCTGGAATATTGACCGTTTCTACATCTACTGTTTCCGAACCCGTTTGGTTTCCGTTTGCATCAATATAGGTAATATGGTCTGTTTCGTCTCCTCCTTCTGTACCCGTTTGCGTAGTCGTGGTACTACCATCCTCGTTGGTCTTGACTTCATATTCATTATCTGGTGAAAGCCCCATTGGGTCATTCAACAATATCGGATTATTCCAAGAAAAAGCAAAGGGCGATTTATCGACTTGATTCGGGGCATCCGCCAGAGCATCAATTTGCCAAAAGCGTCCTACTGTTGGGTCATAATGTCGATTTACAAAATCATCCGTATTTAACCCAAAGTCGGTTTGCCGCTCGTTTCCGTTGAATAAATAATTACAGGTGGGATTTAGCCTCAAACCTGCGCCCTTCATTGACATTCCGAATGGGTAAAATGCTGTTATTTCGGAAACTTCATTATCCTCAATTACCCCATTTCCATTCCTATCCGAGAACAATAATCTAGCATTTTCTAAATGGTCTCGTAACGAATACTCGTAGTACATTAAATTACCTTCAAAAAACAAACGACCGACATCAAAATAAAGTGCTTTTAACGTATCGTTGTGATATTCAATACCACCAAAGTAGTCTTGCTTTAATAAAGTTACACCATTTCTATGAGTCAGTTTTTGAAGTTTTACATTATCAGCAGAATACAGCCACTCAATCGTGTTTCCGTTATTAAATGTAATTCGATACGGCTGGTTGAAATAATTATACAAAACCGAGATACCCTTGTTCGGGTCAAAAATCATGTTCCCCTCCGCATCAAACTGATAAGTATTACTACTTCTTTCGACAAAACCATCCGTTTCAAATCCATTTTGTGGACAGTCGCCAATCTTTGCCATAAAATTTGTCCCTGACTTAGCATGAAAACCCGCTTTCAGTGTAATATCTGTCCCTGCTTGGTAAGTAATCGTTGCATTGTCATTAACGATATTATCGGCTTGCAATTGACTCGCTACGGCGTGTAATTCTGTATTATCTAGCTGTTGGTGTACCACTTTATTCGTTGGACAAGGCGCACCATCCGTTATCGTTTGTAGCTTATTCGTTCCCGATTGCAGAGTGAAGGACATATTGTCAATCACTTGCGACGTGAAACTATTGCCATCACTGTAAACACCTCGCCTTGTGATACTCGTAAAATTGCCTCTTTTGTCATAGCCGTATGTCGTTCCATAAGCATTGTTATTGAGATTAAAATTGGCTGCCGTTACTCTATCCTCAAAATCGTAGCTGTAACCGTATTGTTGTAGTTGCCCACCTTTAAACTGCCACGCTAAACTCGCAATGTTACTATTCTTTTGAGCATCTGCACTTAGGCTCGGTACGGCTTGGTCATAGTTGATTTGTAAGGAAAATAAGTCCGTAGCAGACATCGTCTCGTTGATGCCTTTTAGAAAACGATTGGATAGGTAAGTATAATTACATTCCTGTAAAAAACTCGTATTCGTACCGCCCAAAAACTCCGCTAGTAACAAATCTTTGGTATCATAATCTTTATGGGAAAGGTGTTCTCTGACCTCTTTATCCAAACTGTGGAACTTATCTTTAGGTCGTCCTTGGTGGTCGTAAGTCTGTGTAATTGTGTCCCGCTGCTGCTGAAAAGGACTGATGTAAAACTGTCGTCTCGTTTTGACAATATTATCGGCAAAATCGTAATCGAAATAATTGAATAGGATGCCTCCACGGTGATTATTACCCGTTTCTCGGTCTAAACGACCGTGGTCGTCGTAAAATAAGAAGCGTTCAATGATGTTGCTGGTCGCTACATTGCCGTTTAGAACGGCAGTGTGCGTTCCTGTTAATTTACCAATTTCTCGTCTTGGATTGTTAAAACTTTGGTTAGTCGAAAAATAATCGTTGTCCGTGAATAGGTTGACTCTAGTACCGTCATAAAAATTCTCTCGCCACATTTCATTAACGGTCGTCGGCGTCGTATTAAGTCCCATTCTCCTCGGTCGTCCGTACAAATCGTACTCCGTCACCAGCCACTGACCCGCCGCTCGCAGGTTGCCTCCCCTCGATGCAATCAGCAAATCTCTGGCGTCGTACACCATCTCCCGTTTTTCGGCATCGGGTACTTTTTGCTCAATGAGATTATCCGCTCCGTCGTACAACTTTTTGTATATCAAGTTCGGTGTACTAGCATCCGCATCGGGCGGATAAACCGATATTTCCCGTTCCTTCAAATCGTGATTGCGGTAGGTATCATTGCGCTTCGTGCCGTCTTGGGATTCCGAACGCTCCAAAATCCGTTTGCCCCGAAAGTCGGTAAACACGATGTCTTTATTCCCGTTACCGTCTATTTCCACGGTTTTGTACAGCGTTCCCGATGGGTACGTACCGCCCGTAGCGTGATTGATGACCGCATCGCTGAGGGCGTTCGTACCGTATTCGGTTTCAGTCGGATGCCAGTCGGGACTCGTTACTCGCTTGGGACGGTTTAGGGGCGAGGCTTCGTATTCCGTCAAGGTGTGCGGGGTGTTGCTTGGTGGTTGGTAAAACCGCCCGTCCGAATGGGGACTTTCTACCGCTTCAAATTGCTTATAGGGCCGCCCGTTATTATCGTATTCGATGGCCGTTACCACATCTTTCCCGTTTTCACTGTGGGCGATTTGCACCTCCAATATCGCTCTACCCAATCCGTCAAAATACTGCCGAGTACGCACTTCCCGCAGCGCCGAATTGCTCGTTGGGTCGGCGGCGTAGGTCGTCTTGCGCTCTACGTAAGTCTGACCCGCTCCCGCATAGACGTAGGTAAATTCGGTCTCGACCGCTCCGTCTCGGGCCGATATTTTTTGGATTCTTAATAGGGCATCGTAGGTAAAAGTCGTCACTTGGCCGTCAATATCGGTAATGGTTTCAATTAACCTCGTCCCCGTTTTGTAGGTGTAATCCCATTCAAAATTGAGGTACTTCCGCTTTTTGATGAGTTTACTGATGGCATCCCACGTATAGAATTCGTCCTGCCAGCCATCTTTATAGTACTCCTTTGCCTTACCAGTCATTGGGTCGTAGGCGTCAATTCTGGCATCTAGTTCCCAACCGTTGCCGCTCGTTTGCTGTACACCGTTGGCGTCGAAGGTCGTTTCGAAATTGGTGTAGGCAAAAGGATAAATATTCGCATTATTGGGATTGCCCGTACTGCCCGTCGTTTTGTCGTAGTAATTGAACTGCGTTCGCCTTCCCCGCACCTGTACCCCGTTGTTTTTCTCCACCGTTTCCAAAGGGATGGAGATGCGATTTTGGTCTTCCATCGTGCGGTATATCGGCAGGCTCAACCCAAAAATGCTCACATCGTCAAATACATATTTTAACTCCGTGGTGTAAGGAATCCCTCGGTCGTCCATCGTGCTGATGCTGACGGGCATGACGTGGTTGGTTAAATCGTAACCCGTATTGGTCTCTACTCGGACGCCGTCTCTGGTCGTCACGTTTTTGCTAATCAAATTGGCGGGTCCCGTTCGGATTTTATACTTTTTGGCGTAATGCCCTACATCGCCGTCTTTGTTACGGTACAGGTTACCTTTGTAAATGATGTCTTCCGATTCGTTGGTGGCCGTGTAATTGATGGACGGGGTATTCACACTACTCACCAAAGTAGTGCCGTCTTCTCTGATGATTTGGCTGGTCGTTTCCAATCCGTCGTTCACTCGGGCGAGGTCGGGAACGTACGGATATTCGTCCAGCACACTTTGTAGTACAAATTCCTGCAAAAACTGCGAAAATTTTTGACCATTTTGGTTAAAACGCTCGGTCACAAAGGCGTAAGTGATATGATTACCCGTTGAATTGGCCGTCGGGACGATACTGGTAGAATGGAAAATTAAGCCCGTAGTCCCACCAAAGACATCTTCTTGAAAACCATAATAGGTGGGTTCGAAGGCCAAGCGGCCACTCGAATTACCGTTGGCATCGTCGTAATCGAAGGTGCGCACTTGGTCGTTACCCGTATTCAGTCCATCTTTATCGGTAATCTTGCTAACCCGCAGTCCACCGACCACTCGGTCAATCGATGTGGTGGTACCTGGGCGTTCATTATAAATTTGGAAAGTAGCTTTCACATCTTCGTCGCCAGAGGAGTTTTGGTTGTCCAAAACCAGCTTAAACGTATAGTCCACGCCCGCCACAAAGGGGCTATTCAGTTCAAAAGTAGTCAACGGTACTTGTTCAATGGAACAGGTCCCGCCACCTTGACTGGCACAGTAAAAATCAGTGTCAAATTCGTAAGGATTAAATTCGCCGTACCCCGCCGCACTGGTGCGTTTAACCGAAATTTGCACTTTGGGATAGTCCCGAGGTCCTACATTACAATTGGCATTGAAGGTAAAAACGCCGAATACCGCACCGTCCAATTCTTCCGCAGTGAAGGTGCGAGTTTTGATGGCCTCGGTCACTGTACAGCAGTTATTATCAAACGGTGTCCCGCAATTGCTCAAATCGGGTTGAAGAATTCCCGTGAGTGTACTCGGCCCCGTCTCCGACGTAGTTATTTCGTTGGCCTCATATTCAAAGTGGCTGCTGCCGCCGTCGGGCCAATTGACAGATTTTAAATTGCCTACCAGCATCGCCGCCTCGTTAGATGCTCTTTCTGCCGTTTCGATATTGGGAAAGCCAAAACCCGTTCCGAAATCAATGCTTGATAAATCGGGAATACCGAAGGTCCCTTCGTTATCTTCCTCCAAATTCTGGTACCCCCAGCTATCTATTTGGCGGCTAAGCCTGTTCTGGAGCGTCCCCGAATAATACTCGAACTGCCATGCGGGAATGCGGATGGTGTTGTCACAACTACGTTCTTGAAGGCTATCTAGGCGTAATCGTTTGAAAAAGGATTGGGAAAGACTATCGTTGGGAGACTGAACATAAGAATAGTGGAAATCGTAGGCAAGGCAGTAGCTTCCCGTGCTGTATTCGATTTTATCGAGACTTTTGGGCGTATTGCCCAAATACGGGTCAATGTCCAAGCGGTCGTTGGTGTAGGTGAAATCAAGGCGCTGTGTACTGCTCTCGTTGCGAATGGCCGTGATGCGCCAGCCTTGCACTTCGTGGTTGGTCAAAGTGGTATTTTGCGCAAAAGGAATATCACTGCAATTGATGTCGATGCCGCCGCCGCTAAAATATTGCAAGCGGCAAGAACTCAAAGTCTTGTAGGCGTAATTATCCGCTTCGTAGTCCACGTAGATATTATCCAGTTCGTCGTGACTGCTAATCTGGCGCAAGTACCACGAACTGGGCGCTATGGTTTGCACATTTTGGTTATTCACAATCATGGTTTCTACACCGACGTCGATAAAGCCCGTATCGCTGTCCAAGCGGCCATACGTCCAACGTTCACCGTTGGGTAAAATGAGGGTGAATTGGACGAATTCTTGGTTGCCCGACTTGCGTTGGTATTCCAGTTTTAAGTCCTGTTGGGGAATGAAAACGGGTTGGTTCAGACGGTTGAAGTAAAAGGACCCTGCGTAGCTGCCCCCACTGGCTGAATTTACGTTGAAGGAGAAAAAATCGGGCTCTGAATCACGTAATCCTGCAGAAACTTCTTCGATTTGTTGGCTAATGGTCGTATCGTTGAAACCCAATGCGGGGTCTTCTAGCAGTTGGTTATTATCAAAATAGCCGAGGTTGATTTCGTCGGGGGTACCTCGGGTTTCTCGGCTGATAATCGGGATGCCGAGGCTAAAATTTCCCGTAGCTGAAGCGGGGCTACCGAGTTTTAAATCAGCCACGTATCGCAGCGACAAGGCCATCCCGATACGGTTTTCTTCGATGCCTTTGAGTGGAATGGATTGGACTAATTTTCCCGTTTGCTTCGCCACATTCACTTGGCCGTATTTCGATAGGTTGGCGGCATCAGGTGCAGGGTGAACGACGTCGCCGACCGCCGTGTTTTCGGGTTGGGCGTGGGTTGTTAAAGCGTAGAGGGAGAGAAGAACGAAACAGATAAAAGGGTGTTTCTTATTCATTTTTGGGTGGTTGATTATAGGGTGAATGAGGTTTATCAGGTTCATAAGGTGAATGAGGTTTATCAGGCGAATAGGGTACTTCCTGATTAACCTTATCGACCCCATAAGCCTTATCAACCCATCCCTTCCTCTAATGCCCATTGACAATTGCCAAAGTTTGGGTTGTTACGGTGGTTCCGATACGGCTTTTCACAAAATACAAACCCGATGGCCACTGGCTGCTGTCGATGGATAAAGTCGCATTGCCTACTAATTGATAATCGTAGAGCAGCTGTCCCGAAGCGGAAAACAGGCGAATATCTATCGGTTCAAATGATGCGTTTCGGCTCTCTTTAAGACTAAATTCTACGAAGTTATTGGCAGGGTTGGGCCGTATCAGCAATTCGGGAAGGTCGTTCGTCAAATCATCGGTGAGGGAATGGTCTCTACTCGTCGTCGCTTCTTCTGATAATAGGGCTGATGCGTCACCGCAAACACTCGCCGCAACGTTCCCTATCCAACCCTTGCGCACGACTTGCAGGACTCTACGCATACGTTCTACTTGTGATTTGGTGAAAGAACTCAAACATCTATCGTCACTATTGTCGAGGTAGTTGTAAGTCAATTCTACAGAATTATCGAAACAGGTGCTGACATGCACATAAGCGGGGCAACCCCGATTGGGAACATTGTGAATCGGCGTATCAATCAAACCGTCGTCCTCACATTTGCCATTAGTCCATAGGCTTTTGACCATCATAGCGTTAGAAACCAAGTGCACGAGTGTTTTTCCTTCGTCGAAGGGGTAAGAACTGGCTAGCGTTCCAAAATAGCGATAGTCGATGATAACCGCATCCAAATCGGCGGGAAACCACGGCAGGGCGCTGTACCCGCTGACGCTATCGGCTAAGGGCGCCACCACCACATTCAAATACTGGTCGGGAACGATTAAGGACACGCCGTTAGGTTCGGTCAACAATCCAAAATCAGCGCCCCACGCCGCTACGTTACTTGATACGTAATTAATAGCATCTGGACGGTTCGCCAGACAAAAACGAATACTCGCATCGTCGGCTTTGAACATTCCGTACCCTTCTCGGCTTTCGGAAAGGTGGGTAAAACTATTACCCCCTTGTCCACTGAAGGCGGTATTGAGTGCGGTGATTTGATTGCTGATTTGGGCCTTCGAGACTTCTTCGGCCGGTTGATGATGCACGATATGAAAGATGATAGGAATGGTCAGTTCGTCGGCATCATCCGTCACCGTCGTAGCGGCCAAGGTTTTTTCGATGGTGTATTTTTTGGCTTTGAGGCTGTCGATTTGCCGCATTTGGGTGGCTACTTCGGGACTGCGCAGGTGGCGGATAAGGGTTTGAGCGGATAGGTTGCTGATAGAGAGCAGTAGCAGTAGTACTACTTCAATGGGTGTCTTGCTCCAAATAAATGAATTCAGAGGGTTCATAACGGGTGTTTTTATTGGTTAAAAAGCGTTCTACTTATATAGAGGGCGGAATTAGGGAAATTCCACACTTTTGGGGGGACTTTTTTTTATTTTTTTTTGAAAATCGTGATTTTATTGCGTTATGACGCAATGAATTGAACAGAATACTCTCTTCTGTTCAATTCTAACACAGCAATTACACCAAATAACGTGGAGACGAGCCAAGAAACCAAATATGGTAAGATTGCTCGCACAAAGCGTGTCCCAAATTTAAAGTTTATAGTTTCAATAAAGGAAGAGGCTCGCGCTAAGATAACTATCTTCATAATGCTTCATCATTTTATTATATACAGATACTCTAATCATCTTAACTATTTTTATTAACTCTATCTACATTTTAAAGTTCATTTCACAAATCCAGAGTTAACTGCTACAACAACGATAAAAAAACTGCTAAAAAGAATAATCCTTCAAAGCAACACATAAACAATTCATTATTAGCGACTTAATTCCAAAAAATGCAGTCTTGAAGTAACAATAATCCAACCCAGTGCTCCCTCGCTCATCCTTAGTCCAAGCATTTGTAATAATACTCCATCGCTTCATCTTAGCTTCTACCTAAATTGGATGCATCTATTATTATCGCTTTCCTAAAAGAACCGTAGACAAAAAAGCAGCAGCGTATGATAAAAGTCACCTTTTCCACTTTCTTCTTTTTACCCCTTTTTTGTGTAGCATTATCTGCACAAGTTCGTCTAGACGTGACGGGCGATGCTAAAATTCACGGTCAACTAGAACTCATCCAATCACCAAGTGATTCCTCCCTATTCATTGGAGCCAGTGCGGGCGTGAACGATGATGGCACTAACAATCGCAATACCTTCGTGGGAACTAGGGCGGGAAATGCCAATACTGCTGGTAGAGACAATGCCTTTTTTGGCTACGATGCGGGATTTAGAAATCGAACGGGTGTTGCCAATTCTTTCTTTGGCTATTTGGCGGGACACGCTAATGTTGCTGGTGGCGCCAATGCCTTTTTTGGTTACGCAGCGGGAGCGGCTAACATGGCGGGAGGGAATGCCTTTTTTGGGGCACAAGCGGGCGAAAAAAATACGGATGGAAGTTCTAACTCCTTTTTTGGCGCATTTGTGGGCGCGTCCAATACCGAAGGCTCTGCGAACGCTTTTTTTGGCAATCAAGCGGGATTTGATAATATCGGTGGAGATAATAATGCCTTTTTGGGTTATGCGGCAGGACGGTATAATACCTACGGGCACAACAATGTTTTTGTGGGACATTCAGCAGGCTATAGGAACGAGTTTGGAGCCTACAATACTTTTGTAGGAGACAGTTCGGGACGACTCAACGTGTTTGGAGCCTACAACGCTTTTGTGGGTTACTTAGCAGGCCATTCCAATTCATCAGGTAGTGCCAACGTTGCCATAGGAAGAGCAGCTATGTATAGCAGTAAAGAAAAGTCGTCTAACGTTGCTATTGGTGACTCTACTTTATACCATAACGGTGAAACGAGTACAGGTGTCAGTTGGCAAAGCTCGGGAAATACGGCTGTCGGTGCTAGTGCTGGTTTTTCTAACACTACAGGAGCCTATAATACCTACGTTGGATATCGAGCAGGTTATACGGGTGACTTTACCACTCAAAATTCTTTTTTTGGTTTCGAGGCAGGTCTTAGTAATACGGGTAGTAGAAATTCTTTTTTTGGTTTCGAGGCGGGACATGTTAGTGAAGGAGGAGACAGTAATTCTTTCTTTGGAAGCAGAGCAGGGGTTGCCAACGAAAGTGGATTTAGTAACTCTTTTTTTGGTGCAGGAGCAGGAATATCTAATATTACAGGAATACTCAATGCTTTTTTTGGGAGAAGTGCAGGTAATAAAAATACGACTGGGAGTAGAAATTCTTTTTTTGGAACAAATGCAGGTGATGAAAATACAACGAGTAATAACTTGGAGGCATTTGGCTATAATGCGGGCACAAGCTTAACCAATACCCCTATTTCCAACTCCTTCGCTATTGGCAGTAATTCCTTTTTTCTCAACAGTCACGAAGGCATGCTCGGCAATCTATCCACTCAAGAAATCGGCGGCTCCGTCAATTGGGGAACGCTCTCCGATGTGCGCTACAAAAAGCGCATTCGAGCAGATGTTAAAGGCTTGGATTTTATTTTACAATTACAGCCCATCACTTACCAATTATCGGTCAGTCAACTAGACAAAAAGTTGCGCACAAAAGATGAAACGGCTACTCAACGGCAAGCCTCCAAAGCTGATGATATAGACCAAGACTTCGCTGAATCCCAAAAAATCTATCAACGCCACCTAGCCGAAAAGGAACAAATTCGCTACACGGGTTTTAGTGCCCAAGCCGTGGAGCAAGCGGCACAAAAAGCCAATTTTCAGTTCAGTGGAGTCGTGCAACCTCGACACGATAGAGACCATTATCGGTTGCGTTACGCCGAGTTTGTGGTGCCTTTGGTCAAAGCCGTGCAAGAGCAACAAGCTATTATTGAGACGCAAAACGAGAAAATTGCAGCGCTCATACAGGAACTGCAAACCTTAAAAAAGGTAGTACAAAACATTGCTGACCAACAAGCTAAAACAACTGAACAAAAAGCGACTATTACTGATGCTACTTTAGGTCAAAACGTACCTAATCCATCTAACGGTATCACTCAAATTCCCTACATCCTCCCAACGAACAGTCGACAAGCAACGCTCTACATTTATGGTATCAACGGTCAATTAATCCAAAAAGTCCCCATTCGTCAATTTGGAAAAGGGCAAATTGAATTACAGACGACTGGTCTAGCAACGGGCATCTACACGTATAGCTTGGAAGTAGACGGTACGCTAGTTGCTACGAAAAAAATGAGCTTGACAAAATAGTACTTACCTTATTAAAGGGTCTTCTCATAAAACTTGCTAAGCGAGCCGTTCCCAACAAATTTGGCTGTATCGAACGGCCAAATTTGTAAAAATGGACTCAATGTCCATTTCAATTAAGGTTCACACAATGATTCGAATTTTATAGGGGAACCCTTTATCTTATCAGCCGCCTCTCAAAAACCGCTTAGTCATGCACCGCTACTTTTTTACACTTTTCCTACTCAGTAATATCCTTACCGCCACTGCTCAAGACTACCGATACTTACAAATCCTGATTGACACCGCCGATAATTTTCACTTTGTAGAGATGGAGTGGTTCGATGAAGGCGTTTCCCATCCCCAAGCAATGACGGCCTATAATGCGCCTACTCCTTTACTCGTCACGGGCGACAATGCCAACTGGAATTTATTCCGTATTTACGATGATGATTTTACCAATAGTTCCTACGTCAATGAAGTGGTAAGCAGCGCCGAGTTTACCCGTGAATTCACCCTAGATTTAGGAGCGGGCAATTCCTTAACCCCCGACAGCGTCCGCATTACCAAGCCCAACTATTCGGTACTGGCGGCTTTTCGTATTCTACTATCAGAAGATGGCGTAAATTGGGATTTGCACTTAGATACAACCCGCAGTCATATCTTTGCGGAAACCCTCGTTTTTCCGCTTAATTTGGTCATTGATAATGAACCACCATCAACACCCCAAAATCTAACGAGCGATTGTGTTAGTGCGCAACAAATTGCTTTAGCGTGGACAGCCGCAACGGACAATTATCGAGTTACCCAATATCATATTTACCAAAATGGGACGCTGATTGATTCTACCCAAACTACTCGTTTTGCGGTCCAAAATCTGTTGGCGAATACCAACTATTCTTTCCAAGTGTATGCTTTAGACAAGGCGAGAAATCACTCTACCCCCGCTACTATTTCGGTGACAACCGAAGAAAATGACATAACCGCTCCTACTATGAATGGTCACTTGGAAGTTATCGCCCTAAGTGCTAATACGGCGACTATCCGTTGGGCAGCAGCGACCGATAATCAAGCCATCAATGGTTATTTGATTCAATTGGACGGCTTAACTATTGGAAGCACCACCGATACCGTTTTTAGTATCGGTGGTCTGGATACCTTAACGACTTATACGGTTCAAGTGGTCGCCAAAGACGATGCCCAAAATTTGTCTAATGCGCTTAAAACCAAATTTAGAACGCTGATGAATAATGGACGCACGAAAATTGGTACTAATTTCTGGAATCAGCACTGGTCGCCCGAAAACAATCAATTATTTGTCAATGGCTACCAAAACGTGACGGGAGACAATCCTTGGAAGCCCGAATTATTAGCGGAATTGGATTACGCACAGACTTTGCGGTACATGGAAATGCAGCAAATCAACCAAGTAGCCGCCCAACCCACTTACCGCTGGTTGGATAGAAAAAAGAAAAACAATGTTTTACAAGACGAAATCGCTTACGAGTGGATGATTGACTTGTGCAATCGAAAAAACGCTAACTTGTGGGTCTGTTTGCCCAACCAAATTATCAGTCGAAATGGGGTATCAAGAGGTAGAGAAAACTACATCAAAAAGTTGGCCATTTTACTAAAAACGGGGATTGATATGGGCGATGTGGACTTAGACCAAGCGGTGTTTGATGATTTGACGCAGTTTACACCCAAAGATTTTTTACTCCACGGTGGGCAGCTAGTTTGTGCACCACTACAATCTCACCTAAAAATTTACATTGAATACGGCAACGAAAACTGGAACAGCACTTTTGCCCAAACGACTTATTGTGCAACCGAAGGACAAATTATGGGTTTTGGCTGGGGTCCCCAATCCGCAGGACGGGTTTTTAGCGGTTACGCTTCGCTCAAATTATTCGAGGAATTTGCCGCCGTTTTTGGCAAAGACAACCCACGTATTGAAGATATCTTGCCGATTCAAGGACACGGCATCTTCTACACCAATTATACTTTTGAGGAAGTTTTTGACGACCCCGTTTTGAATCCTCATAACTTGATGCCCGACCACATTTCGGGCGAGACCTACTTCGCTAACGGAGAGGACGGTGCCGCAGCTAATATCGAGCAAATCCTACACGCGGAGATTGCAGAAATGACCCAAGAAGTACGAGAGATGCGGGCGTACTTAGACGAGGAGGGTACCCAGCGTAATTGGCATTTTGGCCTAGTTTCTTACGAAGGAGGACACCACATTACGACCAACTACGAAGCCATTAATACTAACCCCATTATCTACGATGCGTACCTCAACTTTCTGGATTCGACCAATTTGTTTTTTGAAGAAGTACTGTTATTTAGTCACGTAGGGTATAATGCTTTTGGTTTAAAACAATACGTTGACCAGCCTATGGAAGAAGCGCATAAATATCGGGCAGTGGTGGATTGGTTACCCCATTCGGTAGCCGATTCTACTTTTTGTCAAGCGACTTTTTTAGCCATCAATGTGGACACTATTCCCAGCAGTCTGTTCAAGGCTGCGGATAGTTTGCAAATGGTGGGTGTAGTGCCCAGTGGCACCGCAACGAGTGTGATAGCCAGTGAATCTATTACGTTGACCGATGGTTTTTCCGTAGCCTTCGGCGGTACTTTCAGCGCCCAAATTGCGGATTGTGCGCTTTCGCCCCTTCCTAATTTATTGCCAGCGGTAGTGGAAAGTCGAACCAATACTTTGCTGTCAACTCCTTATTTTGACCATAATATTCAACTAACCATCGCTCCCAATCCTGTTCGGTACGAGGTCAATCTGCAATTCTATTTACCTAAATTATCGAATGTAGTCCTGCAAATTTTTAATGCGAATGGGCAATCGGTAGAGACGTGGCAGTGCCACGTCTCTACGGCGGGATGGCACCAATCGAGGTTGTCCGTCGCACAATTACCCGCGGGGATTTATTACGTCAATTTATCCACCGCACACGGAACAATAACCCAAAAAATCATGGTAAATCTATTTTGAAAATGGGCAAATTCGACTATTTAGTAAGGCGCGCAACTCGGAGAGTTACGTTACTTTTGCTTCTTGAAGGATACTTTGAGATGCACCCACGAAAATAGGGAAACGCTTACCGTTTTTCCCGATATTCGGAAGGGGAGCAATTAAACGCATTGGAAAAATTAGTACTAAAATATTGCGGAGAGGAATACCCTACTTGGTAAGCAATTTCGGAAATATTCAAATCGGATGCCGCCAATAATTTTTTGGCCTCTTGCAGTCGAATGGTATTGATATAACTGGAAGTGGAAACATTGGCTAGGGCCTTTAGCTTTCGGTGCAATTGAGAACGGCTAAGGGCAATTTCTTTGGCCAATTCGCTCGAACCAAAATTGGGGGTAGTCAAATTCGCTAAGACGATTTGTTGTAGTTTTTGTAAAAAGAGGTCTTCTGTTTTGGGTTTCGCTTTCGAAATGAGCGCGCCCGATTGATATTTTTGCTGTAAGTTCCATCGGAGTTCAATGAGCTTGTTGATGCGCGTCATTAGTTCGTCGGAATGAAAAGGTTTGGACAAATAAGCATCCGCACCGTATTCTAAGCCTTTAATCTTATCCGCTACGGAGCTTTTAGCCGTCAATAGAACGATGGGAATGTGACTGGTTTCTATTTTACTTTTTAGTGTTTGGCAAACCTCAAACCCATCTTTTTTAGGCATCATCACATCGCTAATGATAATATCTGGAACTTCTTGAATCGCTTTTTCTATCCCTTCCGCACCGTCCACCGCATACATTAACTGAAAGTGTTGCCCCAAACAGGCCGTCAAATAATATTGTACATCCAGATTATTCTCGATGATGAGCAAAGTGGATTGGTCGGAGGAGGCATCGCTGGAAGAAGTGGGCATGGATTGCTGTAAAAACGAATTTTCCCAATACACGGGGGGCAACAAAGCGGGTTCCTTCTGCTTAACGGATTTATGGGTGATTGGAAAGTTTAGGATAAAAGTCGTCCCCTTATGCTGGGTACTCTTCACCTCTATGGTTCCTTCTAATAACTGTACCAACTCTTTGGTCAAAGCTAAGCCGATTCCTGTTCCTTCCATTGCTCTAGTGCTACTACCATCCACTTGATAAAATCGGTCAAATATGTAAGGTAATTGGGCTGCAGGAATCCCAATACCGTTGTCTCGAACGGTGATGTTTAACAGCTTCTTTTCTTTGAGAATATCTAACTGTACGTAAATCGCCTCATTTTTATGGGAAAATTTGATAGCATTCGACAACAAATTACTAACGATGGCCGACAATTTTTCCTCGTCCATATCCATCCAAAATTCCGTCTCGTTGGTCAAAAAATGAATACTTCCGCCCCTAGTTTCTGCGTAAGATTGAAAAGATTCTATCAAGTAACGGACGGACCGAATAATGTCTATTTGCTGTGCGGTGACGGGTAATTTTCCAAATTCTAACTTCTGTAAATCGAGCAGTTGATTTACTAATTTTAGCAAATTCTGACTATTTCGTTGAATCATTTCGACCCCAACTTTACCCCATTTTTGGGGAGCGACTTTCAGCTTCTCGGTCATTCCGGAAATAATGGTTAGTGGGGTACGAAATTCGTGGGTAATATTGGTATAAAATTGCGTTTTAAAAGCATCCACTTCCCGCAATTGCTGGTAGCGAGTCTGTGCCAACTTTCGTTTTAACAATAAATTATAAATAAAATAGATGGCCCCCAACGTCAACAAAAAATAAACTAAATAGGCTAGGTTAGTGGCCCACCAAGGCGGTGTGATGTAGATATTTAAGGTTTTAGCAATCGGACTCCAAATACCCGAACGATTGGTAGATTTCAATTGCAACGTATATTCGCCAGGATTCAAATTACTCAAAGTCAGACTTCTCTTATTACCCGTGTTAACCCAATTTTCTTGAGTTCCCTTTAACCTGTAAGCATACTCAATATTATTCAAATTGTCGTATCCCAGATAACTAAAATCGATGGTGAAGGTGTTTTCCGTATGCGAAAGCGTCACTTCATTTTTGTAATCCCCTCCCGTAATGGTTCGGGTTTTGCCCAACTCATCATCTGTACTATATACCTCAAAATTTGAAATAACCAATGGAAGAAAACTACTATCCGTTTTCAAGCTATCGGGATGAAACACTACTAAGCCCTTCAAACCGCCAAAAAATAGCCTACCCGTTTGTTGGCTTTTTCCGTAAGCCAAATTGGCAAAGCGATTGGAGGGCAAGCCATCGGACTCCGTATAATTTTTCACGGTCAACTGGTCGGGGTTAAACTGTATCAACCCATTGAACGTACTCAACCACAAATCTCCACCATCTGCCTCTACCATTCCGACTACGTATTCGTTGCTGAATCCATCTTCTTTGGTGTAATGCGTGAAGTCATCCGTCTCGGGATGATAGAGGTTGATACCCGCCGAACTACTAATCCACAAACGACCTTTTTGGTCTTCCAAAGTGGCCAACGCATTGTTATGACTAAAGCTGCGCGGGTTGTCTTTATCTTTTCGATAGACCTTAAACGTTTTGGTAGTAAAATCAAACTGATACAGTCCACTCCCGTAAGTCGTCAACCAATACCTTCCATCTTTATCCAATATCATGGACATCACGGAAATATCTCGCCCTCTATCTTTAGGAACAAAAGCCTCAAAATCTTCGGTTTCGGGGCGGTATAAATTGATGCCCAAGCGAGTACCTACCCAAATATTGCCCTTGGCATCTTCGTAAATGGTTCGAACCGTGCTATTATTTAGACTATTCGGTTGGTTGGGGTCGTGGTTATAATTGGTAAACTGGCCCGTTTCTGGGTTCAATTTAGATAAACCTTCCGTTGTTGACCCCATCCAAATCATTCCTTTACTATCTGCTAGCAGGATACTGATTTTATCCGAACAGAGCGACAATTTTCCCGCTTCAAAACGGTAAGTTTGTATCTTCTTTAGGTCTTTGGTAAAACAATTTACCCCTCCACCGTTAGTGGCTACCCAAATACGCCCTTTTGTATCTTCTACAATTCGCCGAATTTTATTACTCGAAATGGTAGTAGCATCACTAGACTGATGGACGTACACCTGAAAAGGCGTCTGTTCAAGATTGGTGTAGCTTAGCCCGTTATTCGTAGCCACCCAAAAAATATTGCGGCTATCAATCAATGCTCCACGAATTGCATTAGATTGTAGGCCCGTTTCTTCGCTAGGGGGGTAGCGGACTATTTCTTTGGTCAACAAATGGTACGATGTTAGTTCAAAGGGACTGCCAAAACGCCAAAACCAAAGCCTGTCTTGTTTATCTACTACGTAGTAAAAATTGAATAAGGACTCTTTTAGAAAGGGAATTTTTTCGACTAGCGGATAAGTCGTCACTTGATAAGAAAGCGGATTAATTTTGTAGAAATGATTAGCGGAAATGGTCCACAGATTGGCATGATGGTCTATAAAAAGCTTGCCTACCGCACCATTCAGAACTTCTCTTTCTGCGGTCTCTTCGAATTGAGGACTAACAAATTTTTGGTCTTCGTTGGCCCAATATTGGAGTCCCGTTTCGGTGGCTACCCACAATTTGTCTTGATTCAGAATAAAGTCATTAACGTTTTTGGCCACAATTTGGTCTAAAGCAGGTTGTTGAAGACTCGTTAAAAAAACTTCTCCCGACTCCATTTTTAGCCACAGGGAAGGCCCCTGACAAATTACTTTATTTAAAATTTGGGGGCTTTCGGTTGTATTTTGTGGGGTGAAAATGAGTTCAAAAGTTTCGCTAACGGGGTCAAATTTATTCAAATTTCCGTTCATGTTGACAATCCAGAAAAAGCCTTCCTCGTCTTCCGTTATCCACTTAATCTGACTCTCCGATATACTGGTACTGTCTTTAATTTGGTGTCGATAAATAGTATTGTCATAGCCGTCATATTTCATCAGTCCATCGACCGTCCCCGTCCAAATAAATCCACGACTATCTTCAAAAATCTCTCTCGGTCGAATCTGGCCTAAATCTAGTTCTGAAGAAACCGTTTGAAAAACCACCTTATTTTGGCTTTGTCCAGCGTAAGAAAATAGAATTAGTACAAAGACGCAAGAACAGCGACGTGCAAAGAGGTAGTCAATAACTGAAGAAAGAATTTTCAAAGTCAAATAGTTGTGTTGTAGTTTACTGCTGTAAAGGTTTTTCTCACTTAACAAATATAGTGAAGAAAAATGCAACTTACTAATTGATTATTGCATCTACTCCGAAAACAGACAAAAGAATGTGTTTTTATGATTGTAGGATGAACCTCAAAACGTCGCACAACTCAGAGCGTTAGGTTACTTTTGAGTAAGTTCGCAATGGGTTACTATTTCGGGGGCGTTTTGAACGTCCCCTAAATTTTTGCACTTAGAAAATCATAGGGGCGAAAAAAGCGACCCTGTGATGCTGAGAACTTACACTTTTGGCCATCAACCGTAACGCAACTCTCCATGTTATGTCACTTTTATCAGCATTACCAACTCGTTAAACAACCTTAGTGTATCCGTGATTGGAAGATTAGGGCAGAAAACCTACAATTTCCCTATCTTGCCCGCTCATCTTTCATTGTATTATCATGTTTCAAACCGAAATCAACCACTTCGTTCAGTCGTTTGCTTCTGATGGGCTGACCGCTTTTATGCGCTTCATCACTGCCCTCGGCTATATGGAGTTTTTTATGCTTTTTCTGTTGATTCTTTTGTTCACCATCCACTTCAAAAAAGGCTTTTTGCTATTCATGGTATTGATTTGGACGGGCGCCATCACGTTTTTCTTTAAAGATCATTTTGACTTACCTCGACCTTTTCACGTGGATAATACGCTACAATTACTAGATGGCCAATTGGGCGACCGTGAAACTTTTGATTTTGTTAAGAGAGGAGCAACTACTTTTTGGGGAAGCCTACCTGCTGATGTATTGGCGGTTACTCGACAAAACGAGCAAGTAGCCAATGGCTTTCCTTCGGGACATTCGAGTGTGGCGATTGCCTTTTGGGGCGCATTGGCGCTGTTGTTCAAAAGACGTTGGTTAACTATCTTGTGTGGTGCGTTGATGACTTTGATTCCGCTTTCCAGAATTTATTTAGGGGTGCATTTTTTGGCGGACGTATTGGGCGGCATTGCTTTAGGAGCAATCATTTTAGGCGTTTTCTACTGGATTGTACTAAAAAAGGAGAAATTAAATGCTTTTATAGCAAAAGATTACCACGCTATCGGTCTCAATGGATTGACTGCCATTTTGCTATTACCTCCTTTTGTATGGATACTGATTTTGGAAGAGCAAGTCCATATTCTTTTGGCTTTCATGCTAGGACTAGGGCTAGGTTTTTTATTGTTAGCGCAAAGAGGCTTACCTAAAGACGAGGGAATATTGGGTCAAAAAGTCGGACGACTGCTTATTGGCGCACTCTTTTTTGGGGGATTGGGCTTTCTCTTAGCTTTATTGGGTAAACAAGTAGGTCTGGAAGAGGCAGTTTGGTTTGAATTTCTCAGAAATACACTTGCGGGTTTGGGGTTGATTTGGGTGAGTGTGGAAATTAGCATTCGCTTGGGTTGGTTTCAGCGGGGTGAAGTAACTTAGAAAAGCAGCAAAAATAAATGCCTAGTTTTAGATTCTGACTTTTTGATTATCAGTATTTTTAGATTTTACATTTTCCTTAGGACACTACAACTTGCCCTTTTCGAAACTGACTCGGCGTCATTCCCACCATCTTTTTGAACGCCGAATAAAAAGTACTTTTCGAATTAAAGTCCGCTTCGTAGGCGATGGACACAATGGTATAATGCTCAAATTTGGGATTGAGCAGTAATTCTTTGGCCAATTCAATTCTGTAGCCATTGACAAAATCTAAAAAATTGCAGTTCAATTTTTCGTTAATGACCTGCGACAAATAATAGGAAGGGATATTCACCTTTTCGGCCAACTGGGCGAGCGTCAGTTCGGGTAATTGAAAGGGCTTTTCTTGCGCCATGTAATTTTTCAACTTCACCAGATATTTTTCCTTCTGGGCGGGTTGTAGATTGGAATGTTCATATTTCTGTTTTTGACTTTCCGAAGAAGATGGAATAGGCATTTGGTGCGGAAAAGCGTGGAACAGTTCGGGTTTGAATAAAGTAGCAACGTAAATGGCAACCAAAAAAGCTAGTGCACCTAAAGCTAAAGTCATTAACGAAAGCTGAGTGAAGGTCGTAAATACAAAAGCTAACAAACCTAATAACGGTAACGCAAGAATAAAGATAAAAGTGAGCAACCATCGGTGGAAAGCGGTATCAATATTAGAGGCGGCATCGCTCAGATGCTTTCGATACAGCAAAATTAGCTGAATGCTCAACCCAAAGTAAATGTAGGAGTGAATCACTTTCAATAGCCAAATCCAAGTATAATCTCTAACGGTGCCTTCTGTTGCAAACCGCCGCTGATTGGCCACTTTTTCCGCCACTTCTGCGGTCAATTCGGGCCAAGTGTTTAGGAACATCAAAAAAGCGGGAACGAAATGAAGCCACAAAATCGGTCGCATGGCAAATCCCTTTTGCGTGCAAGACCGAACGTATAAATAAAACAAAGGGCCAAAAAGAAAGGGGATAATTCTTGGAACGGCAATGAAATAGTGAAAAGTGTCTAAAAGGTCAAGCGAATCAAAAAAGAAAGGGAAAAAAGTAAATAGTGACCGTTAAAATTAAGATACCTAAATAGCGATTGGCTTTATTTTTGGCGGATTCGTTGAATAGCAAAAAAGGCCCTAGCGTGAGTCCCAAAAAAATTCCTAAAAAATGAATCAATAAAACAATAGTAGGCACTTGGGTGGATTCCATAATGCGTTGCTGTGTTTGAGGTTTGGTGGATATTACCTTAATGAAGGCTCAAAAATCACCACATATTCATAAACTCGCTCAAATTAAAGAATTTCCCGATTTTTCTTCCCTTTTGCACAATTTTTTCTATGGATTTTACATTTAGTAGGACAGCTTTTCGAAGCGAAACTTACTATTCCCGCCTACAACATTCAAACCCGATTCTAAAACCTATTTCTACGATTTTTTTAAAACGAATTCCCGTGCCAATATTTCGTTCTGTTTACTTTTTTCTATTTTTTAGTTTTATTTTTTTAACCTCAAAATCGTCTGTATTCGCCCAAGTTACTTCTGAAACAACGACTGATACTACTTCCAAACCATTCAAAGCCCAACTTCCATCGCCTTATCAACTACGTCCTAAAAAAGAAATTAGTTTATTTTCTACGGCCATCGGCGTCAACATCGTCGGTCTATCTTTTGCTCAATCCATCGAGCCATTAACGGTAGAAGAAATTTCGGGCCTACGACCAACCGACATTAGGGGTTTTGGATTTGACCGCAATACCGTTCGACACTTTTCGGGACGGGCGCACACGACGAGCGACATTTTCCTATTCGGGTCATTATCTTTTCCATTGTTATTAATGACCGATAAGTCAATGCGGAAGGATTATTTGAAGATTGGCGTAATGGCTTCGCAAGCCTTTTTACTCAATGCGGGGCTAACTACTTTAACGAAAGCAACGGTGCAACGCACTCGTCCCTTTGCCTATAATCCACTAGTTAGCGATGCCACCAAAATGACAAAATCTACGAAGATGTCGTTTTTCTCTGGACATACATCAGTGGTATCGACCCTATCCTTTTTCTCTGCTAAAGTATATGCGGATTATCATCCTAATAGTAAGTGGAAACCCGTCGTTTGGACTACTGCGGCACTACTCCCCGCCGCTACGGGCTATTTGCGGTATCGTGCGGGTAAACACTTCCCTACTGATGTGGTGGTTGGTTACGGTGTGGGCGCCGCCATCGGCGTGTTGATTCCTCATTTGCACCGTTCTAAAAAAGAGCGGTCGTTTAAGGTGTCACCGATGGCGGGGCAAGAAATTATTGGTCTAAGTCTAAGAGGCGTATTTTGAGTAAGCGTGTAAAGATTTTTGAAGACGCTCATTTTTTGATTCCGCTTTTGAGCGGAAACGGACGCTGTTTGAAGTTGTGAGTAGTTATGTTTCCTTTTACGCATTCCATTTGGACACGTTAAAAAAGAAAACATAACAAAAAACATAATCGAAGCAGCGTCCGTCAGCGTCAAAAAAAACAACTTCCAACGCTGTTCCCACTAATAGAAAAAGCCAAAACGGAGCGTTATCCCTCCCGACATACCATTCAGTTGCACGTCATCCAAAACACCAGCGTTGTTAACGCCCACTACGTTTCTATACCCTACGTGTGCTACCAAGCGCATCCAACTCGTGAAATTAAATTCTAACCCCGCTTCGGGTTGGACAACTTGGATATTGTCGGCTTCAAAACTGTTGTCATCCAAACCCGATAGAGATACCTCTCCGCTGGCCAGTTTTAATCCAACAAACGGGTGAACCGCCTTTTGGCCTTGAATACTATAGCCTAGCCACAATCCGCCGTACCCCAAATCCAGGCTGTATCTGCTGTCTTTAATCGTCGTTCCCGATAAATTGAGCCCTTCGCCGAAGCCACCGATAAAAAAGTTGTCGACAATGACGCCACCGCCACCGCCAGCGTTTAAGACGATTTCATCATTTAGGCTTGATGCCGAGAAAATAGGCCCTCCAAAGCCGCTAATTCGAACATTAGAAAAAATGGTTTCCGATTGTGCCATTCCTAAAGAAATGGTGAAAATGGTTACTAAAATAGTCAGTAGATTCTTCATGATTTTTTGATTTTGTTCAGAATAGAGAATAGAGACCACTTCGTTGAGAGAATAGAGACTTAGACGGAAAGAAAAGTGGCAGACTTCTTAGCTTCTTCTCATTTGTCAACGTCATACGTCTCATTTCTCTACTCTCGGTTCTAAATAGTTACTTATCGTTAATAAATTTGTGTGAAACTTTCTTAACAAAGATATTTAATCGAAATGCTTTGCGCAAAAAAATGGGATAGTTGACAAGTTAAGAGGCTGATTAGCAAGGGGGTGGGACGGATGACAAGGTGACTTACCCCAATAATTCTAACAGCAGCACACACTTAATAAACTCCCGATTGGTCCCCTCAATTTCCGTTTGTCCCGCCGAACGGTAAAACTGCGTTCGCAAGCGGCGCAGACTGCCTTCTAAATAGCGTAACGACCAGACAAGAAAATGCAAATATTCGTAGCGTTCTACATCGTTGGTTTGTAGGTTGGATAG
This sequence comes from Bacteroidota bacterium, assembly GCA_039024375.1. GTDB lineage: Bacteria > Bacteroidota > Bacteroidia > Chitinophagales > Saprospiraceae > JAFMDF01. The sequence continues at coordinate 26,736 of JBCCQK010000004.1, read as the reverse complement.
GCGTCGAGTGCGCAAATGCTGCCCATTGATAAAATGGTCATAGAGGTCAAAAAACTCTTTGACCGTGTAGCCTTGGAAGATTTTCAATCGACGTAGCGCCACTTTGGCCGCTTCTTCGGGGCTAAAATCGGGCAAGGCGTCGGTCACATCGGGGCTTTGAAAATATTCTCGGAGGTACGATTGTAGATTGTCACGCTTGACTTTTTCGTCCGTTTTGGGTAAGAGCGAAAATTCTAAAAACTGCTGCGCAAAATAAGCCGCTCGTTTTTTTACCTCGTCGGGCGCATCATTGTAATTGAAGTAATCCCGAATCAAATCCTGCATCGTCAACAGTCGGTCTTTGGCGGGTTTGTGTATATTATCCAAGTAAGTTCGCCCCACTTTTTCGGGGGCGTAATCGTATTCCACTACTTCTACTCTCGACCAAAAATCCGCCGTAAAGGGTTCGTCGTCCTGTCGATACATAGAACCCAAGTTGGCCGCCGCACACATTAAAATGTTATCGCCAATTGGGTAGCGCGTACCGTCGGGGGCTTCGAAAATATCACTGCCCGCAAAGAAGGGATTCAACGATTTCCGCAACGCTTCGGGCCATTCCTTCACTTCTTCAATATTGATTAAACTGTACGGTGTCGTAATCGCTTTAGTAAAACCTGCGGGCGTTTGGTAAGGGCCAAATTCGCCAAATTTAATGGCTGTTACGAGACTATTCTTAGTTTGCCACTTGTCCGCTGCGTGTTCGAAATATTCTCGATTCATGGTAGCGGCAATGAATTTTAAGAAAGCGGATTTACCCGTACTCGGTGGTCCCGATAGTAGAATCAATCCTGCCCCGTGTACCAATTGCAATTTTGATTTGATAATAAATTCCTGCATTTTCGACTGAAAATAGGGTGTCTCGTCGATAAATTCGGGAGAAATAGTCGGGACATTGCGGACTCTAGTTCTTTCCAAGTGCTCTCGATATTTTTTCTCCAAAGCGCAACGCAAGGCCTTTTGGGCAATCGTGGTCGAGGGTAACAAGGCTTTCAACGTTGCTTTTTCAAACTGAGGAAAATTGGCCGCCGTATTCGTGCCGATGGCAATCTTCCAAAGCGCTTGAACAAATTCGTAACTGTAGTCCGCCGAACTGTACTTTTCGTAATCGCTGGCAAAAGCGTCGTATTCTGTATCCTTGATTTCAAAGGCTCTTCCTGCCTTTAGATTATCAGTTGTCGTAGGGCGATACACTTGTAAATCGCTATCCCGAACAAAAGTTATCAAATAAGTATCTAGCACGCCTTTTTTTTCCAAAATATCCATGTTCCATTTGGGAAAATGGCGCACATTCGAATCCATATCCACGTACAAATCAGGGTCGTTTTGGATATAGGCGTATTTGCCCTCGTAAGCCACCATTTTCTCCAAATCGGCCCGATTGCGTTCCAATATCTTTCGTTCCAATCGACGACGCAAATCAATGGCTAGTCGAATATCTTGAAAAGTCCGTTCGACTTTCAATATATCTCGCAATAATTGTTGATGCGTCGCATTATTCGACAGTTCAACGTCGGCAAATCCGCCCGAATGATTTTTGACAAAAAAGTCAATGCTTTCCCGAATCATGGTGGCCAACTGCTGTTTGGCGGCGTTTCTTTCCGCTTCTCGACGCTCCACTTCGATGCGCAACTCCAATTTTCGTTCGGCCACGGCTTTATACAGTCGAGATTGAATACCTGCGGGAGACAGGCTGCGCTCTTTAGCAATATTCTGCAAAATAAACGGTTGCTTCAGCAGTGACATGAGTTCCAAAGCGGCGGGATGCGTACTTATCAGCAATTCTAGTTGACGGGGATTGTGTGTGTTGGCAATAGCTTTTTCGATTTGCTGAATTTCTCCCGTAATGAAAGACTGTAAAGCAGTACCATCTTTGGCAATTTGTTCCGAAAAAGTATGGTCCAATTCATCTTTGATGGCCTTAAACTCCGTAAAAACGGTCGCTCGATTTTCGGGCAGCATTCCAACCAATTCGTCTTGAAATTGCCGAACGGTATTTAATACTTGCCGATACGCATCGGGGTTTTTCATACGTCGAATTTGCCCTTGAAAGGCTTTGGTCTCGGTCAAAATAGCGGTTGCTCTCGATACTTCTACCAAGTTTCTGACTCGCTTTTCTGCGGGGCCAATAATCGTGTGAATGGTGGTTTGCAATCGTTGCCCTACCAAAAAGATACCTTCTTTTTCGGCAGTAGCGCTCAACTCTTCGGCGATGTTCTGGCGTGCAATGGCTATTTGATTTTGAATTTTTAATAAGGCTTCATAATCATTCCCCGCTTCCACCAATTTGTGTTCGATGTTACTTTCGAAATCGTATTTTGCTCCTTCGAACGCCTTGGGTAATAATCGCTTTTTCTCTTTTGCGGCTTTCTCCTCCGTAATGATTTTAGCAAACTGTTTTTTGGTAAACAAACTTTGCCCTTTGAATAAATAACTAAGATTTTCCAAAACCGACGCTAAGTTCTTTTGCTCGTAGGGAATTTCGAGGTCAATGACGTTCGTTTCGATTTTGACCAAGCGGTTTTCGGACAGTTCTTTGACCATTAAATCACCCGACTGACTCAAGTCGTAACCAGGCGCGTAGGGCCCTAAATTAGCTACTTCCACGGGTTGCTTCCCCGATATATCTAGTACTATCACATCGCCGTTAGTTTGCTGCACAAAAGCCGTCAGCAAATTCTCATCAACCCGCATCCACTGCACAGCGGCGGGCAACAGCACCTTTTTGGGCCACTTTTGCGGGACAATCGACCGATGCGTATTCACGATGGTCAATTCTCGCTCGTTACTCAACGCAACAATGAGATTGCTATCCGATTGTAGCACCTGAAAACAACCATTAACCAAAGGCACTTTTATTACATTATCTGTATTGTCCAACAGACTATCAATTGCGATTTCGTCCGCGGTGTGGTACAGTTTATAGCGGTTGGTGGTCTGCGTTTCCGTGACGCCTGCTTCGTCAAAATAAGCCTTGATATCGTCAGTACGAAAGACTAAGGCTTGTTCAAACGTAGCGACACTATGTGTTCGGGTGATTGTCCATTTATTCGGAGATAGTAGGTTCCCTTCGGCGTCTTGCGTTTCTATGAGAACCGACAGACCACTTCGCTTATTTAGAGGTGCAATGATAATGTTATCCACAGGTGTGATATGAACGTAACTGACTTGCTGTTTTTGCTGAAAAAGAATGTAGCTTTCCAGTAATTGATAAAAACTAGTGAATTTCGTTAGTAGTTTTTCCGCCGTTTTTGCACTAATGGCTACCCCGTTAGCTTTCAAAAAAGCATTGGCTACCGAAAGTTGCGTAGCTAAGCCAAAGGTTCGCTGCAAACCCGCCGATAATTCTCCGTTTCCTCCCGCTAGCGTTTCTTTTAGCAACGTTTTAAACTCTGCTTGGGACTTTGCCCGATTAAGGTCCAAGTTCCGCAGATTACTCAACACCGTATCAGCTCCCGAAATATCCACCGTTTTATACTCGTCGGGCAAATAATGGTCAATGTCCACCAGTTGACCTTCGGCATCGTAGAAACTTAAATTGGGGCTATTTTTATATTCAACCACCACAATGTCTCTATCGGGGGTTGCTCCTCCTAAAACGTGGACTTTACTAATTTCTAATCCCTGGACGTGAATGTGGCTATCTTGTTCAAAATGATTCGGTTGCTTTTGAAAGGTAAATTGGTCTTTGATGGAGCGTAGCTTCTGGATGGCTTTCGGATTTTTTGACATAGATAAGTGGTTTTTAGTTGATACTGCTCCAATATATTCGTTTTGGGAAAGACTTTGTTACTTTTTTCGATAATTTGAGAAGGAAATGAGATAGGTGAGGGTGAAAAATTCTACGAAGCAATTGAGCAAGCATTTAAGCGAGGGTTTCCGCCGAGTGAGATTATGGAAGATGAACCGTATCAACGATTCTTACCGAAAAAGCGCTTTCAAGATTTGGTGAAAAAATACGGTAAGCGACTAATGCCGATTGACCAGCAAACCGCTAAAAAATAGTTGGGCAATTAGGCTTTATTTTTTGGGTGTTAGTGACTCTTTTAACACCTCTACTAATAGTTTGGAAACAGATAACTCTTTTACAATTTTTTCTACTGATTGCTTTTCTTTCAGCGCTTTAATAATTTTAGGTTCTTGCTGTAATTCAGTGTGGATTTTTTTGATTTCCGCCAAGGGCTTGTCTAATAAATCAGCAATGACTTCTAAAGGCATCTTTTGGCCAGTCATCTTTTTGATGGCAGTTACTAAAATTTTAAATTCACCTTTCTTTTTACCTTTCTCTTCTCCCTCTATCTTGCCCTCTATCTTACCCTCTATTTTCCCTTTTTTAAACCCCTTTTTCATTGCTTGGTCATAGACACTTCCTGGAACGATTCCTGTCATTTTCTTTAACTTTAGATTGAACGTCTTATACTCTTCTTGATTGAGTTTAAAGACTTGAAAAATATAAATTAGCAGTGCTTTGGTAAACGCTTCTTTTTGCTGTTGGCTCAAATCGGCCTTTACAAATATAAGAATTTCTTCCGAAAATTGTTGAAGAAAGGCTTTATCTTCTCTGTGTTTGAAGACCAATAAGGTGCTTTTCAAATAGTGGCCAACCGTCAGTTTAAACAAAAACTCGTCTGATACGGTAGGTAGGTCTATTAACTCGAAATCGAAATTGGGAATGTAAGACTTAAATCGCTCATCAGGCAAATTAAAAAGGTCAATAAGCGTACGTTTGTGCCAACGCTTTTTATCGTGATAAATAATAATGGGGACTATGATGGAAGGTGTTTCTGATTTTGACTTATCATTCAACATTCTGGTATATCCTTCCGTCAAATAGCGCAACAATTGAAGCGAAACGAGTCTATCGGGATAGCTTTTGTGCTCCAAGAGAAAACTGATATTGAGACTAGACTTTCCCTTCCATTGGCAATCATAAATAACGTCTGTAAAATATTCGTCCAAATCTTCGTTAACGAAGGATTGCGTATTTATCTTGAAGGTACGGAAATCAATAGACTCGTGAAGCCATTCGGGTAAAAATTGGGTAACTAAAGCCTTGGCCTCCGAAGGGATGGAAAGGGTGTGTTTGAATAGGCGGTCGTGAATGTTTTCTTTTCTCATAGCGAATAGTTATAGCCTAAATGCACGTAATTTTTTGGTTATTTTGAAAAATCCACCTTGATATGCTTCCCGAAAAGCTATATTCTAAAGGCTTTCTTCTAAAAAAACACCTTTTCTATCCTTTTTTTCGTACTATGAAATTATGGCGAATAAAACCGAAAATACGAGCAAAACAGATACTTCTACAAATAGCAATACCTTATATAGTAAATTGGTTGAATCACCAACTACGAACAGCGTAAATGCGGTAACAAATACCAGTGAACTACCGCCCAACCTACTTCGCCAATGGCAAGAATGGCAACGCAAACTATACCTAGAAAAGTTCTTTGCCGTCGATTTTTACGCTAAGAATCCACCGAACGTCTATTGGCGTTGGCAGCTCAAAAAAGTCGTTTATCAATCTCCTATTAAATCGAGTTATCGTAAGAAATTTAGTGGAAGAGGTTGGCAAAAAGAAGACTTTGCGGGCAACGATGACCTAAAGATTATTTTTCATAAAGACTATCGCTCCGTTAACGTGGTTTGGGAAAAATTGACCGATTGTATTCGGCCAACGGGCGTTTTTGTCCCCGCACCAGCAATCAACCGCCTTCCGAAAGAACGGCTGCTTCCCTATCTGCAATACCTCAAAGTAATGAACGAGCAATTTTCGTTCGTTGATTTATTGAAAGCTATTAAATCGCAAAAAGAGCAACCCGCTTTAGCGGACGTCCCACTAACGTGGATAGCTTTGTGGGAATATTTCCAAGGGTACGCTAAGTTTTTAAAAAGTCTCTTTACCAAAAATGCTAAAGTTGCCAAGACCATTAGCAAAGTATTGGCCGAACCAATAACGACCGTCGGCCTTTCCGAAAAAATGCCCCTTGAGCAATTATGGCTATTGATTCAATCGGAATTTCAAGTGCGCTACTTCAATGGCATGAGTCCAACGGAACAAACAACGTTGGCGAATAGCACCCACTCAGAAGTACAAAAATATTGGCAAAAATACGCCGATTCGATTCGCTTCATTATCGAAAACGGCTACCCCGCTATTACCAAACGGTCCATCGGTAATCGGAAGATGATTTATACGGGCAAAATGGCCGCCAACGATTTCTACCGCTTAGCCAAAGTGGAACAATCTTGGGTCAAAGTGCAAGAAATTATCGACCCTTATTTTTCGGATGCGCTGTACAATACTGCTTTGGATAATACCCGGTGGGCGTTCAGGCCCGACCGACCAAAGTCAACCGAAAAACCCGACGATTCAGTAGCTGGTGGAAAATCCATTTTGGATAGGATTAAAGAAAACGGAGCTATTTGGACAACGATTGAACGACCCAATTTTGCCAAACCTGTCCAACCTTGGTTATCAGAAGAAAGCCAAAAATGGTACGATTTCAACGAGTCAGAACGAGTAGCACTATTAGAACAAGTCGAGAAAGATTTAAGTCTTTTTCAACAAAGAAGCCTAGACGAAAGCGTTCTAAAACGGTGGAATTTGCACCAACAAAACTTCGGCAACCAAGTCTTTGGCCCTTTCTTGTATTGGACAGTAGAAGAAGAAAAACTAATCCCGCAGTGGAATGTCCTGCCCAGAAAATTGGCGACTAAACTCGTCAAAGACTTTCAGGAAGAACAACTCAAAGAAGCAAAGGAACGAATGAATTTAGCAGAAGCTAAAAAGATTTTGTACGTACAGGAAAATCTGGCGGATGCTAAAAGATTTGTAAAAAGAATACCTCAATTCTCTTTCTCTCATCTGCAAAACCAATGGTCCAAAACGGTAAAAGCGCATTTGGCTTCCATTCAACACAAAGGCGTCCATCGGTTACGTAGAATGCGAGAATTTGGGATGCTCAGTCTAGGAGAAAAGTCTAACAAAAAATTGGACATTTGGTTAGATGAGTTACTGTTGATTGAAAAAGAAATCGGGCCGTATATTCCCTTTGTCAAAAAGGCTTTTCTAATGGCCTTACCCGAACAAACTTCGACCGAGTTTGACCCCTATCGGCACAGTCACGACGGCATCGAATTTGACCCCGAAACTACCCAAGACCAACACAAGTGGCTGCGGGGCGAAGTGATGAAAACCTTACGAGTGCGAACGGGCAAAGCGGACGCCGAGCAAATTAACGCCTTCGCTTTAGATTTTTCGGGGTCCATGCGCCACCAACGAATGCGCAATTTGTTCAAAATTTTATACCTAATGGTCATGGGATTGGAAGACCGTAAATCTTACGATGCTTTCCACTTCTTCGGGTCAAATTTTATCGAAACGGTTAACTTTTCGGACAAATACACCAACCGGTCGTTACTATTTCAAATCTTACGGCAAATTGCCCGTATTGACTACCAAGGCATTCGCTACGGTGGACTCGGCGGCACCAACATGAGTGAAGGAATTATTCAGTGCCACCAGAGGGTGAAAGCGTTTACGGAGGTGTTACAAACCAAATATCCTCAACGTTTTTTCCTAAAATCTATCTTTGTTATCACGGACGGAGAACCTTCGTTGGGAATCCATATTCCCGAAGCCTTGAACTTGGAAATCGAGCGGCTAAGAAAAGAAAGCAGCATCGCCATTAAAGGCATTTATCTACGTCCGAAAGACGAAAAATACGGTTCTTTTATGGAGCGGATTTTTGGTAAAAACGAGTTTGTAGAAACCGATGACTTTGCGGAAGCCATCAACCGCTTGGTGTTCATTATGACGCAAACCTACAAACAGCAACGCATTGATTTACGACAACAAAAAATCAGAGAAAAATATGAAAGAAGCCGCAATCTCTATCAATAAACCCGTTCCGTCGCCCATTAAAAAAATTGGGTCAATGGTCTGTACCGAAATGCAAGTATTTGGCGATATTGTCATTATTTGGGGTAGCAAAGGGGAACAAAAAGCCTTCGCCAAGCAAAGCCTACAAAAGAAACAACCTATTGAATATCAAATAGATAATCAAAAAGTAAAGCAAGTTATTTTACCCAAGCAGCACGAGATAATCATTCTAGAAACCAGCAAAGGAATCCACGTTCGAGACTATCAAAATCGGTCGTTGCCCGACGCCGAATATTGGGCAGATTATTTTATCGAACCCCACACGCAGCAATTTTATCGACAAAACAAACGAGGCAATTGGTTCGACATCGAAGGACATAAGTTGACTTCCCCCATTTTTTTGTTAGACGATGTACTCGTTTCTCTAATTGGTAAAAAAAGCAAGCAGTCACTCGCCTTTAAAGGGCAACCACTATTTGTTAGCCCACAGTTGACTTTGATTCAAGTGGGGAAAGTGGTGTTCAATCAACAGTTGCAACCCGTTCGGATTTTTGGCGAGAAGATTACGGGATTAGGAAAAAAATATATTGAATTTGGCAACGGGTTGGCCATTCAAGAAGTCCAAACGGGATTCAACAGTTCCACCTTTATCGAAGAGCAAACCAAACAGCCGTTTTTGATTAACGACGAACCCGTCGTTCAACATTTGAAAACGGTTATTAGAGACAATCGGCGCTACGAAGTGTTCAAAACGGCTGACCAGCAACCTACGCTTTCGGGAGAAACGGGTAAATGTATTACCTGTGAGAATCAGCTAGTTAAAATTGACTTTTCCACTTACACACAAATTGGGACGCAAAGGGTTGTCAAATGTACTCGAAACAGAAAGCGCTTTTTTATGGACTTGGACACCGAAGAGCCTTTCCGCTTACAGTCTTTGAACAATGACGTAATTACGGATATTGCGCCCCATTCCTTTTTGGTCAACGGCCGAAAGTTGAGGAATGTAGCAACGGCAAATCAGCGGGTCGTCTATGATGAAATGAAGCAAGGGGTTTTCCAACTAAACGACCCGACGATTATTCCTAGTGCCTTACAGGAACTCAACCATTTTTCGGAGCATTTGGGTATCGCCGACATCAACGGTCAGAAGAAAATTTACCACAAAAAATCGCTACACATCCTCCAATTAGGGGAAGAACGGACAGAAGTCAGCCAGATTTTGACCCAAAATAATCAAAAACTACTCAATGCCATATCTACCAAAAATGAACCGATTGTTTTGGATGCGCGCAAAGGTTTTGACCAACTAACTAGAGCCTACGCTAACGAACAAGCACTAACGGAAGTGTACGATTATCCTAGGAACGTGGGACGCAAAATGCTCCAAAATGCTCGATTGAATACCCTCGGAGGAACCGAAAAACGGGTGATTGATTTGAATACCGACCAGATTGACCTCTTCACTTTGCCCACCACACTGAGCGCCGATTCGGCAGGTATTGCTCTTTCCCTCTACGCCGGTAATCCCATTTTGGCCATTCACTTTCAGCGCCCCGTTGCCTTATTGGACGAGCAATATTTTAAGGCAACTTTTCTTCCATTGCAAGATACACCCCGTAGTGTGTTAATTCAGGAAGACAGTGGTTTACCCCTTCACTTGGAGGGGAGTAATCACAAAAACCAATTGGTCACTTCTTTCTTAGACCGAACGCTAAAAATGGCTTCTTACATCGGAAATAATCGAATGATTGGAGCTAATACACTCTCCGAAGACGGGCAAGAAAGTCATTTGTTATTTTCGTTTCAACGCAAATCTACTTGGATTCCTTTTGGGGAATCGGCTTTGCCCGTAACGAGGAAAGTCGTTAATGTCCAAACACCTGGCGAATGGGACTATTTATTATACGAAGTGCAAGATGTGGATGGAACGCTCAAATACATGGTGGTGGAAAAAGAAGCGCCCCATCGAGTTTTGGTAGAACGCATCAAAGGGAAGGAAAGCCCTAAGTTATTGGAAAAGGCTGCTGTTTTACCATTAAAAATACCTAAACGCTTGTCTAATTTTGCAAAATTTTTTGTTGATGACCCCGGGTATTTACGAGAAGTGTAAAGGAATCATTTAGCTACACCTCGCTCGGCCGCTTCCCAAACCGCTTCAAATAAACCTTAGAAAAATACCCCGCATCGGCAAAACCCACTTCGTAACCAACCTCGGCGACCGTAGCAAATTGCCGACTTTCTAGCAATTGTCGAGCCTGCTGCAACCGAATTTCTTTGATGAAATTAAGTGGAGACAAGCCCGTTAATTTTTTAATAATCCGTTCCAATTGCCGTTGGCTATAATTCAGATTTTTAGCTAAGTCACCCACTTTAAAATTGGGGTTGGAAAGTGCTGCAATGATGGCGGATTCGGCGCTGTTCAAGAGTGCTTGTTCTGCGGTGAGTGGTAGGGTTTCAACCGATTCGGATGATTTTTTTTGCAGTTGTTGTATTTGCTCTCGCTCTTTTTTATTGGTCAATAAATTATCAATTCTAGCTAATAATTCATTGGTATTAAAAGGCTTGGTAATGTAATCATCTACGCCCAACTGTAATCCATGCAGTTTATCCGCTTCCAAAGAACGAGCGGTTAGCATGACAACGGGCGTATGGCTAAATAATTCTCGTTCGTGAACTTTTTTCAAAAAGGTAAAACCGTCCATTTCGGGCATCATTACATCGGAAGTGATTAAATCAAATCGTTCTTTTTGTAATTTTTCTAATCCCTCTTTACCATTTAAAGCGGTGGTACAACGATAATAAGGCGACAAAGTTTTGACCAAAAATTGGCTCATTTCTGGGTTATCTTCTACTACTAAAATTTTGGGCTTTTCAGCAAATAATACTTTTGGTTGAAAAGTAGGATTGGGAGCCACTGGTATAGCTTTGATGGTCGATGCTACTGCGTTTTCAATAGGCGCTGTTTCGACCAACGGCAATTGCAAACGAAAGGTTGACCCTTCGTTCAATGCGCTTTCGACCATTAAATTTCCATCCATTAGTCGGGCATACTCTTTGGCTAGCGCCAAACCAATACCCGTACCACCTTGTAATTGTTGCGTATTTCGTTCGCTTTGATAAAAACGGTCAAAGATGCGGGGCATATCGGTAGCAGGAATCCCTTTTCCCGTATCTTTTACGGCAAGGCATAACTGTTGTTGTTCAGTCTTTACCAACAACGTAATAGTGTCTCCGCTACTCGAAAATTTTAAAGCATTGCTCAATAAATTATTGATGATTTTTTCCACTTTGGCAACGTCTAGCTTAACCCAGAAATCGTCAGTCAATTGATTGTCAAAAACTAATGTTATTCCTCGTAATTTGGCTAAGGACTCGTAGCTACAAAAAATTCTGCGTAGCAAGGTATTCAAGTTAACCGCTTTTGTTTCCATCTTAATTTTACCGCTTTCCAATTTGGATAAATCCATGATTTCGTTAACCAAGGTCATCAACTTTTGACTGTTGGTGTGCGCTAAGGTCAAATCTTCTTTTTGGGTTGCATTTTTACTTTTTTTGATGGCATTTTCCAAAGGAGCCAAAATTAAGGTGAGGGGGGTGCGCAGTTCGTGCGAAACGTTTGCAAAAAAGTTAGACTTGATTTGGTCGAGTTGCCGTAGTTTTTGATTAATTTTTTTGCGCTGATTGGCAATAGTAAATCCCAATAAGGTCAATCCTAACAACAGGAATCCGATAATACTGATGTAGATAATAAAGTTTCGTTGCTGTTTTAAAGAGACAGCTTGGAGCGTTAGCTGCGCTTCCTGTTCTTTTACTTTGTACTGGGTTTCTAACTCATTTATTTGCTGCAATCGCTCCTCTTGAATAATAGAATCCTTCAGTATATCATGTTCTAATCTATAAAAATAAGCCTTCTCAAATGCCCCTGCTTTACGATAAGATTCCTCCAATAATTTATAGATATTTTGATGATGCACGGGTTGATTTTGTTGGTTAGTCAATAAGGTCTCCACGGCTGCTAATTGCTGCATTCCCGCCGAGGTTCGCCCCATTTCTACGTAAGCATCACCCAGTTCCGCCAAAGAAAATAGTAATTGTTCTGGTATCTCTAACTGCTCAAATTGCTGTACGGATGTTTCTAAATAAGAAAGTCCTTGGGCCGTTTTGCCTTGATTTTTAAGTACTTTTCCAATAAACCGATTAGAAAAGCCAGCTTCGTAGATATTTTCTAAAGCCTGCCAATGCGCTAAGGATTTATAAGCATAATTCAATGCCACCTCTTGCTTGCCGAGTTCCGAAGATACCGCAGTTAAAATTCTGTAGGCATATGCCTCGTAATTGGCATCTTTTGATTTTTTGGCATATTCCAATCCATTTAAAGCATAGTTCTCTGCCTTCTCGAAATCTTCAATTTCTAGATTATTAATGGCTAAATTTAAATAAGCCACGGCTATATTTTTCCAATCTTCCGATAATTTAAATTGCTCAATGGCTTTAAAAATAAAGACGGTAGATTGGTCAATAGTGCCTTTGGTAAAATGAACAGCTCCTAAGTCTAAGTATATTTTAGGCAGGTATTGCTGGGGACGATTCGTCAACTTCGCTTTTTCTTCGGCTTTTTCGAGGTAGGTAATAGCCGCATCAGTAGAGTCTTTACTACTTAAAAAAGCCACGCCTATATTTTGATAAATCAATACTAGTTTTTCGACCCTATTATTCGTCAGTTCCAACGGTAGTGCTCGTTGAAATAAAGTAACTGCTTCGACAAAATCGCCTATTTTTAGGCGTATTTGTCCTTGCTTCAAAAGGTAGTCAACTTGTAACAAAGGGTGATTTATTTCGGCAGCTAGTTGATGGGCTTGCGCATAATAGTAGCTGGCAGAATCATTATTATTGGTTTGAAAGGCATCGCCTATTTCTCCTAATTGTAAAACCCTATTACTATCTTGAGGTAAGCGTAATAATGCTCGTTGTAAGTCTGCTACTGACTGGGCGAATAAGAAATTGGTCAACAAAAAAAAGCCCAGTATAAAATAATTGCTTTTTCTCATAATAGTTTGGGGCGTCGGCTACTACTACTTCGCATTTTTACGTTGCGTGGTCAAAATTTGCTGTACTTCTTTTTGGGCTAAATCCGTTACTTTAGCAATGATTGCGGGAGCTAATGCTTTAATTTTACCCAAAGCAATGACCAATTTTTTGCTTCTTTCTTCTAAAAGTTGGGGGGTCAGCTTTTTGTTTTTGTAGCTTGCCCAAATCTTTTTTGCAGTTACCTTCTCTAGCATTTTCTGCCATTTTTGCACTCGCTTCGTATCAACTGCGGCCAACTCGGCAATTTGCTGTACGGTAAAATCCGTTTTAATCAGCATATTGATGATGGTAATTGTGGCTTGTTTATCGATTCCTTCTTCTATCCCCTTTTCTAATCCTTGTTCTATTCCCTCCTCTTTTCCTTCTTCTCTTCCTTGTTGAAACCTAATATCCTTTTTTAAATTATAAATGATTGGCATACGCTCTAAAATTTTTATCGTTATATCCTGTAAGTTATGAATATTTGAAATAATTTCCAACTGTCGCTGCCAGCGTTCAATATCCAATTCGCCTTTGGCATCTTTGAGCATTCGCTCACTGATTTTTCCTAAAATATACGCTGGAGAGTTCCCTTCAAAGTTAGCTAAAATAGAAAACAGAGCAACATTCGTCTCTTTCGCATTCAGTAAGGTTTTATAAGAAATCTGTTTAATTGGGATTAGTTGGTAACGATAATCCATGCCCGCATCTTTGAAGGTATTTACCGTTTTTTGAGGTTTCCGTTTCCCCATGTAAATAACGTATTGCTGTACGGGTAAATCGGTTACGGTAATCCCCAGCACTTTATACAACATCATACGATTTCTAACCTTTTTCCACGGGCCTTTCAATTGCCATTCTACGTGTAAAACCTCTAAGTCATCCGCACCTTGCCGTTGTACAATTTTAAAGAAATCAGGTTCTCGCTCTATCGTTTTCTGCATTTTAGGGTCAATATTCTTAACAGGTTTGAATGCTTGCCCTAACACTTCACTCATGAATGGAATAATAGTTTCTCGCAGTAGTTCTTTAATAATCTTATCGTAGTCTTGGGCCATAAGGTAGTTATTGGTTTTTCATCAGTATTTCTTGGCAAGATTAAGGATAATTCAATTTAGAAACAAATAGTTTTATCTTGAATTGAATTTATCTAAATTATGTTAGTAGTCTGTTATTAGCTTATTTTCCCAAGTACTATTTGTCGCAGGAAATTTCAAATTTCTCCTCTATCACTTAGTAATGTCGCTTTTTTACCACCGATTGACGAAATTTTCCTAGCCTATCCTACCCGTTTTTGACCACCTTTGAAAGGTACTTATCCAACTAACAAAAAGCATAACCCTAAATAACTACGGGCAGTCTATCATCTAAAAGGTTGCTCGCCTTTCAAACATTTACCACCATGAAAAACCGTATTATCTTTTTCAGCTTGCTTTTTTTTTCATCAATTGCACAAACGACTTTCGCCCAATTCGGCACCATTGTCTTCTTAGGCAACGGCGGCGATGACAACTGGGAAAATCCCGCCAATTGGAACTTAAACCGAGTGCCCAACGCCAACGATGATGTCACTTTTGCCAGTAACCAAACGGTCACCATCAACGCCAATACCACCATTCGGTCGATTTTTTTGGATGACACTCATTTACTAGCAATCAAAGGGGAATTGACCATCAAGGGTGGTGACTCTATTACGGGAATTGGTATGCGCAATAATGCCGTTGTGGATATTTCGGACAATGGGAAATTGCTTCTAGAGGACATCGCCAAAACGGGTATCTTAAATTTTAATAGTATCATTGTCCACTCCAATCGAGAAATTCGGTTTCGAACCGAAACGGGGAATCATTTCTACGCCAATGCGGCCATTGACAATCGAGGCGAAATAGTCAATGAAGGATTTATTTTGCTAAGTCAAGACTTCGAAGAACAAACAACGGACGAGGTAATACCCGAAAAAGCATTAATTAATTCGGGGATGATTAGAAATTTGGGTACGCTAGAAATGGATGATATACTGGAAAATCGCTCATCTGGAACTATCGAAAACGAAGGAAGTCTGCACTTTGAAGTAAGAACGGGTTTACTTGGAGATAACGACGAAGCCCTCAATCAGGGAACTGTCACCAATAAAGCCAATGCCGATTTTAATATTAATCGCCTCATCAACAAGGGACAAATCACCAACGAAATTAATGGTTCTTTTCGGAGTGATGCCCTTTTTAATAAGGGACAATTCACAAATGCGGGCAGTACCACACTAGAGTTTTACGAAGTATCGGAAAGTACAGCTACGACCACCAATACGGGCGATTGGAAGATGTTTGGCGAGATGGAATTAATCGCCAATAGCACCTTTAATAATCAAGGTACATTTACCCAACGGCAAGACCCTTTTGCAGATGGTGGCGTTGCCCCCGAAGCTAACTTATTGTTATCGGGAAAACTGATTAACTCCGCCACGGGTACTATGAGCTTTGGAGATATAATCGTTGACATTTTTTCGACGGGTATCTTAGAAAATAGCGGTATCATCCACTTTGGATTTACGGATAATTTAAGTGCTGTCCCCTTCCAAAGAGTAAGCAATAAAGGATTACTGGACAACAAAGCCAATGCCACCATCAATTTGAATCAGTTCTTTACCATAGGTCGGCAGTTTTGGTTAGACAATCAATCAACGAGTCTTTTTCGCAATGCGGGCAATATTTTTTCTACAACCATGGCCGAAGACGATTACCCTGATACAGTTATTATAAACCAAGGTAACATAGAAAACCTGCTGGGAGGTAAGTTAGAATTGCACTTTGTTAATAGTATTAATGTCGGTATTTTCAATCAAGGTACTTTTCAAAACGAAGGCGATTGTACTATTGGCAAAACGAGCGAAGCAGTCGTCAAAGCCATTGTCAACGAAGCTCGTTTTATAAATAAAAGTCCCGCTAATTTATTTATTGACAATGCGACCATTGGAATTGAAAATGCGGTCGATGCGGAATTTACCAACCAAGCAGGGGATATTTTTATTGGACAGTCAGTTGCGATGCAGCTAAGTGCTATCATTAATAAAGGCACTTTTGCCAGCAGTTTGGTCGGTGCTTTAGTCCCATCTATCATTATCGAAGAAACGGGAGATGACGGATTAATTAACGAAACGGGAGCTACTTTTTCCAATAATGGAATAATGCGCATCGGCGTAAGTGGCAGCATTGGTCGAAGTGGACTCTTCAATAAAGGTACTTTTCGCAACGAAAGTCAAGGGAGGGTTGCTATTGAAACTGTAGGAACTAGCTTTCCTCAGGCCATCAATGGAGGTATTTCTAATGACGGTAACTTTAGTAACACAGGAGAAGTTGACATAAAAAACTTTCAAAATGAGTATCGCTCTATCATCAATCGAACAAATGCTAGCTTCACGAATAATCCTTGTGGGGAAGTGAAGTCACCAATTATTTTTGACAATTTAGGAACAATTCTAAACAACGGATTTTGGGAAAGTACCGCCCAAAATAGTCACAGCAACGAAGGTACTTTTACCAACCGAGGGATTTTGGAAGACCATTTCGACAGTTTTAGTGAATTGGGCGATTTAGCGGGTGGTAATGCCGTAGTCAATCAAGGTGTTTTTGTGCAACCAATTTTTATTGAAACGGATGACCAAGAAATTAATCCAACGTTTACGCTTGGTGATGATTTGGCAAGTGTCTATCGCTTCGGAACTGACCCTGACGAAGTGTTCGATGGGGATAACCAGCAAATTGGCACGTTCGATATTTTCGATAATATTGACCTCTTTAATCCTTTAGCTTTAGGAGAACACGAACTGCGTTTTCAAGCAACTGATGACAATAATTTCTGTACTACTGATTTAACCCTTTTTGTCACAGTAGAACCCGAATTTAGTTGTTCCCTTACTCCCAACAACGCGACCAACGCTAATAATAACGGGGCAATTACTACCACCATTCAAGGCGGCATACAGCCCTTTACTTTTGCTTGGCGTACGCCCGATGACAGCGAGCCTACTACCCAAAATTTGGACAATTTGCCTGCGGGTAACTATGCTTTGACGGTAACGGATGCCCTGGGCGAAACGACTACTTGTGAAACAACAGTTGGCATGGTTAGCCAATCACCCGACTGTGGTGCGGTGACGATTACTTGGGACGGTGGCCTCATGCACGATGCCAATGGGCAAATTATTAGAGATGATAACACGAACGAACCTATCTTCTTTGGGGATGGTGTTAGTTGGAACGACCCCAAAAATTGGCGAAATGACCAAGTACCGACCGCTGTGGATGTAGTGGGTGGTTTCAACGAAGTAGGGGTTACTTTACCCGCTAATCGCCAACAAATCAACTTGAACGTAGATGCGTCAGTGAAAGGATTTAATGCCATCAACATTGGTTTGACGATTCCGCTCAATCGTACTTTAACCGTCGAATGTATTTTTCATAATAATTTATTTATTAATTCTGGAAAGCTAGTCGTCACTGCGGGGACGGCTGATATTGGGAATACTGATTTTGTCAATAATGGAGAAATTGAAGTTACGGGTATTGGGTCAGATGACCAAATCTTGCGTATGGTCAGCACGAATAATCCACCCGTTAATAACGGTATTATTAAGGTCAATAACTTATCAAGCAATGGTTCTTTATTGACGAGCGGTAGCCTTAATAATAGTGGACAAATTATGTTGGAAAATGGAAACCAAGCCATTTTGGGCACGGTGACGAATCAGCCTAATGGGACGATTTTTGTTGATAACGTAAATGTTGGCATACTGAATGATGTGGAAAATGAAGGGGAAATTTTTATTGATGAAGCCAAAGTAGGTATCCAAGGAAATTTTCAGAACAAACAAGATGGATTTATCAATTTAAACAATTGTGAAACCTGTATTAATGTACTCCTCAATGGGATTTTTACGAACCAAGGTCAAATCAAAATTGGCAGCCGCTTTGCACAATTTCAAGGTGATTTTGCCATCGGTGTCTTGAATGAAGGGACGTTTATCAACGAAGATTCTTTAATTATTGACGGTTGTACCACCATTGGGATTCAAAACGAAAACGACTTTAGTGCCAGTACGGATATTGCACCTATTTTTATCAACGAGGTGGGGGGACATATTGAAATCAATGGTCGGGTGGATACCAAAGGCCAACCGCTTCCTGACGTTGGAGTATTAAATCTGGAGGCTATTTTTGAAAATCGAAATGATTTATTTATCAAAGACATCAAAACGGCTGGCATTCGAAATATTGGTAGAAGAAGTGGGTTCGATGATGTCCCCGATGATGTATTCAGAAACGAAGGGGTTATTTCCATCAACTTTATTGGCGTTAATCATAATCGCCCCAATGCTAAGGGAATTCACAATACCGAAGACGGGCAATTCATCAACGAAAATGAAATTTTGATTGGCACTTTCAAAGGCGACTTTACCAACGGTGGCAAAATTAAAGGAGTGGGGATTCATTGCGAACCAAGAAAGCCCTTCTTTGGCGTTCCTGATTCTTCCCGTTTTGTGAATAATAAGCTAATAAAAATTGATAATATTATTTCGGGAGGAGAAGATACGGGACATGGTCTACTATACACCCAATTTTCTAGCAGATTTACCAACGGTGATGCTGGTTTTACTAACAAAGGTAATAATCCATTTGGGACGGGTTTGCTACAAATTGGTGGGCATAAACGAGTGGCGGGTTCGGGTATTCGCATACGGCGTACTAATTCTGGAATTGTTGCTCCTTTTGTCAACGAAGAAGGCGCAACTATTCGCATCAATCAAACGGGTAAAGCGGGTATTTCGATGGCGGGACAAGGTAATCGACCCACCGAGTTTAATAATGATGGTTTGTTGACCATTGGGGACCAAATCACCGTGGAGGGAGATGGTATTGAAAATGTGAACAGCATTTTTAAAAATCTGGGAACCGGGATAGTTGAAATCAATGCCCTCAACGGAGATGCTATTGAAGTCATCAACGATACCGAAGACCGAGTCCTCTTTGATAATGCGCTTTTCGCCAACCAAAATATCGTTCGAATTGGTAATCGAGCTAACATCAGAGGACGGGGGGTGGAAGTCCTTGTCTTGGACAATGATAATTCCAGACAGCAAGCAGAGTTTAGAAATTTGGAGGGAGCTAGCTTAGAAATTGACCGTTGTGGTCGGTCGGCTATTGCCATCGAAGGTAGTACGGTAGAAGACCTCGGATTTACCGAATTTGAGAATCACGGCGTCGTTAAGATTGGGCTCAACACGCCCGCTAATGCGCCCATTGGCGAACACGGTATTGAATTGGTAGATGGTCGGTTTATTAGTTTTACGCCGAATACTGGAAACGTTAGTTTAGAAATAGACAATGTCTTTTTAGATGGCATTTCGATGAATAAATCAAGGGTAGAGTTGCTTAATGTCACTAAGATAGGATTGGGACAAGGCATCAGTGGCAATGGTATCAATATCCGACATCGACTCTCCGTATTGTCTAATCGGTCGGATTTGACTATCAAAAAAGTAGGTCAAACGGGTATCAATGTACGAGAAGGTGACGCTTCCAGTAATAATCCAACCACCATCGAAGACGTGGGGAGTCGAGGAATTTCACTGCAAGATGAGTTTACTAGATTTATCAATAATGCCCCTTTAGAGATTGGGAAAGTCAGTAGTGGAGCAGTTGGGGTTGAATTGCTCAACAAAGCCCAATTTTTGAATAATAGCACGCTCAAGATTGAAAAGGCCGCTTTTACAGGAATTTTTAACGAGGGGTCCTATAATAATAATGGAGCTAGTTCTATCACGAAGATTGTGGGCTGCGATACGGCCATTATCAATCATCAGGCTTTGTTTAATTTTAATAATGCGGCGCAATTGCTGCTAAAAGAGTTTAAAGTAGGATTGATTAACGAACAGGCGACAAGCGAAGCTGCTTTTGTCAGCTCAACGGGACTCATTCGATTTGAAAATAGTCCCGCTACTGCCCAAGACCTTTGTTTCCAAAATCGCAATAATGGGGCTATTTTTAATAGTTCTTGTGGGCAAATGGAGCTATTCGGCACATTTGAAAATAGCAGTCTTATCTTAAATCAAGCCTTTTTCAGAATGATGCCTACGCTCGATTTTACTATAATCACCATTGATGGTACTTTTAATAATGAAGGAATTATTGAAGATATACAGGGCAAATTACAGACGAATAGCATCAACAACACCGACGCTATCCTACGCCCAACGTGTTTGGGGAATGCGCGAGATGGAACAATATTCGAGGTAGTGCAGTTGGGCAGTAATTTAAGTTTTACCATCGACACTGATTGGAAGGTTGCCAATGTTGGTACAGGAATTTTTGATGCTAATACCAATACCACAACCTTTCAACATCCGGTCCCTAACCAACCTATTATCGCCACTTTTACGGTAACGGACGATGCCAATAATTGTACACTAAACTTATCCGAATCTTTGGATTTCACCCCAAATAATCAAGCCATTCCCATCAATGCGGGAGATGACCAAACCAATTTATGCACGCTCAATACCCTACTGTCGGGCAATTCGCCTAATCAAAATACTACTGGAATCTGGTCTTTTACCGATTCAGCCGACGGGGCGGGTATTATTTTTGAACCAACGAACCCTAAAAGTGAATTCAGTGGTAATTTTGGCCAAGATTATACGCTACGTTGGACACAGAATGCCACTTGTGGTAGTGGTTCGGACGAAGTACTCATTGCTTTCAATGGCGATACTGACAACGATTTTATTTGCGACGATGAGGATGTTTGTGCCGATGGTGATGACCGAGTGGACAATAATAATAACGGGATACCAGACGCGTGCGAAGGTGGTAATACACCCTGTTCCGAAGACAATGTAACAATCAACGAAAAACCGATTGTGGCGGGTACTTTCCACGCTCGGCAGAATTTGACTTCTTCGGGAATAATAGCTACCAATACGGATGTGGTTTTTAAAGCGGGTACTTCGATTACGTTACAAGCTGGTTTTTCGGCTAATGCAGGAAGTAATTTTTTGGCAACGATTGAAGCTTGTCCAGCGACTTTGGTGACGAGAGAAATGGATAGCCAAGCATTAAATCGCAACGATTTTGAGAATCATGGCAGTTTAAAAGCCCATTTACCACAAAAAGCTAGCGTAGAAGTATTCCCCAATCCAGTGCATCACTATACTACTATCGCAATTAACTTACCCAAAACCACAAGTATCCAACTAGATTTACACGATTTGAACGGGCGAAAAGTAGCCAATTTATTCGTTGGTACTTCATTGAAAAAAGGAGCGCATCTGTTCGAATGGCAATGCGACCAAGTAAAAACGGGTATGTATTTAGTGGTGTTGAATGGCCAAATAAAAACTAAATTAGTTATTGTAAATTAACGAAAATAAACTATTAAAAACTACCAATTTCGCTATCCATCCAAGCCGCTCGATTTTCTAAATAATTCTTCAGATTATTGACACTACTGGTATAATCCTCATTACCCCAAATGGTAGCATTTCGTTCAATCGCACCGTTATCAATCAAATTATTAGCAGTATCATCGACTAGACTCAGTAGATTACTCGTTTGTAATTCCGAAGTGCGGAGGGCGGTCCAACGAGTCCTGACGGCAGCTTTAAACTGTGGGTCTGATAGCAAACGGAGCCACCAAAAAGGCATCATCCAAGCGTCTTGGTTGACGTAATTGTTGTAGTTAATTACCCAATCATCAAAAGGAATTCTTTCGGGATTATCGTAGCCGATGTTCAAATCCCAGACAGGTCCCATTTTCAGTTTTTCTCCTCTATCTTTAGTGAGGTAAGTACTGAGTCGATAGCCGTCAATATTCCTCACAAGCTCGCTCAATAAAAAATAATCGACAAAACTAGGTACATCAATATAGTCCGTATAGGTCCTCGTATTGGTGCCAAAATCATCGGCTAGGAGTGCTGTTTCGAACTCGTTGATATAGTTCTGGATGTACGCTTTTTGGTCATTGGTGATGATGTCTGGTTTGGGATACTCGTATAAAAAATAAGTTTCTAAATATTGCTGTGAGTGATAAGGCGAGTTGTAAGGTGAAAAGTCAATGGGCTGACCGTTGATGTCGTAGTTAGACCGAAAACTATTATTTTGAGTGTAGCGAGCATCATCTGCCCAATTATTTTCAAAATAAGAAAGCGGTTGATTCAAATTATCGATGTCTCCTCCCGAAGTTTTATCAATTTTCAAAATGTAACCGCCCGTAATACTTTCGGCGTCGGTATCGGTGGGCTCTAATTTTTTTAGTGGAATTCTATTTTTATTCCGTTTCAATTTTTCCATAAACATGTAGATACCCAAGTATTCCCCGTTGATTTCCAGTTCTACGTGCTTAGAACGACTGGCATACCGACCTATCGACCTAGATAATTCGTAGCCAAAATGATGATACATCAACGTGCGGTCGAATGTAAATCCTTGCCCTAAATTCACCACGTGTCCGATAAGTACCCAGTCTTCTTCTTCGGGAAAATCGAAAAAGGAAAGGTTGATGTCTTCACCCGCCGCGTCCCAAGTTTCAATTCCGTACGATTTTTTATCAGAAAGACGAAACGAAGTGGACCCTCGAAATTCAATGCCAATATTTGCTTTTTGTACTTCCTGTTTTTCTATATAAATGGTCATTTCGGCAGGCACTTTTGGCTCATTCTCAATGGCCGTTCCTTTGGTATCGATAATGATGTAGGGAATATCGCTATCTCCAACGTCCACGGCAAAGGGGCTAATGGTTTCGGTTGGTGGCGGGGTGACGGGTTGTGGTTCCGTGTTGGTCTCTTTGCTGCAAGCAACTGAGAGAATGAATAAGGGGAACAGAAAGTAGAATAGATTTCTTCTCATGCTTTTTATTTTAATAACGCCCAAAAAGAGGATTATAATATTGTTCTGAGTGATAAAAATAGTTATTCAGCGTGTAAACTAGGTAAGCTTAATGTAAAGTAGCTGGTACTGTATTGGAGAAAAGACAGCATTTGTTTAAAAGGCAATATAATTAGGTGGAGGTCGGTGTGTATTTGATAGTATTGAATGGGCAAGAAGTTGTCAAATTGGTGATTTTATAGTTAAATTTGAGTATCGTCAACTAAAAGCTTTTACTTATGAAATCGCCTTTTCCCGGTATGAACCCTTATTTAGAGGGAGACCTATGGCCAGAAGTACATTCGGAATTGGCTTCTAAAATTAAAAAACTATTGATTCCACAATTGGGAGGTAACTATACGGTTCGTACCGAAAAATATATTGTTACAGATACCGAACCCTATCATGACATTGGCATTGTGTACCCAATGTACCCCGATGTGGGTGTTTTTGAAGATAAAGTAATGGAACCTGTGGCTACTTATGGACGGCAACAGCGTCCAACACCTGTGAGTTTTAAAGTGAAATACTACAAACCAGTAGAAGTAAATATTCCAGTAGTAGAAATCAAGGATATTAAACAAAACCGAATTATCACAGCTATTGAGATTTTATCTCCCGTTAACAAACGTGCTCCTGGTTTGAAGCCTTATTTGCAAAAGAAGGAACGATTAATCAGTAATGGAGTACATTTTATGGAAATAGACCTCATTCGCCGAGGTAAAAGAACGATTAAACATCCTCAATTGGAGGAAATTCTTTACTTGGTTGCTTTAACTAGAGCTTATAGTTACGAGACAGAAATTTGGACAATGCGGTTAACAGACGCTTTACCCGTTGTTCCTGTACCATTACTACCTTCCGATGAGGATGTATTGGTTGATTTACAAATAGCTTTAAGTGAAGTTTACGAAGAATCTGCTTTTTATCGGTCTATTGATTATCAAGTTGCTCCACCGCCGCCTTCTATGCTGGTTGAAGATTATTTAAAATATCTTTCCTAACGTGAGTTTTGGATAAGTTGAAAGCTTTTTAGGGCTGGCTCCGTCTGTGGTAATTTGTTGATATAGACACTTTTAGCGCCTTTCCATACGGACATAGGAGGTGCGGCACTTAGGGTCGAACCCACTGTGTCCGTATGGAAAAGTCCTAAACGCTAAAAATATTTGAAATAATTTCCAACTGTCGTTGCCAGCGTTCGATGTCTAATTCTCCTTTAGCGTCTTGAAGCATCTCTCAAGAAGGCTTGCATGGTCGCTAAATTCACTTGCTCATCAAAAATAGCGGCGACATCCATCACAAAACCTTCAATGGCGCTACTGCTAATGGCCTCACCCAATCGGTAAGTTTTAGCAGGGAAGTAAGTGGTACTTCCTTCCGATAAAATATATTGGTCGATTTGCTGTTTTGCGGGGTCAATAATCCAGTATTCTTTAATGCCGTATAAAGCATAATCATCTTTTTTGGTCGTTTTGTCATTTTTGGCAGTACTCGGCGACAAAATTTCTACTACAAAATCGGGGGCGGGGAAAAGAACTTGGTCTTCTTCAAAAGTCTTCACTTTTTCATTGGAAAAAAAGACCAAATCGGACTCGTAGTCGTTTCGCGTCAAGGAAATCATTACCTTTTCGGTACCAATGCTACCTAATTTCCTGATGCTTGCGAAGATATTCAAAAGCCTAGAGAGTAAGTTATTGGCTCCCCAGTGTCGTTTCTTGACGGGTAAGTGAACGACAATTTCTCCATTGATAAACTCCGCTTTCATGTCTTCGGTTACCCATTCGTAGAAGGCTTTTCGACGGGCTTTTTCTTCGGTCATCGCCTTCTGAAAATATTCGAACTGTAATGCAGCATCGGGGCGTTTTAGAATTTCTTCGACTAAATTGGTATTGTACATATTGGGCTGTTTTTTATCAAAAATAAGCAAATTGCCGCATATTTCAAAAACTGGATTTTGTTGGTAAACGGTTTACGGTAGATGGTACACGGTCTGACAAACGAATAATTTTAGGACAAATACTGCTTTGTACTTGAGTGCCTATTTCTATTATTATTTGTTGAATAGAAGTCATGAAACATTTCAATTATCTAAAAAACAAAAAGGTGACCTTCTGTTGAAAATCACCTTTTTGCATAAATTATATTATCAATCAAATAACCTCTATTCTTACGCCCCTAAACCAAACGCATAGTAATACGTTTCCGAATCATCCTCGTAGCGACCTTCCACCATTACACCGCCCGTTTTATTGGCAATCACTCGCTCCAAATCTTCTATACTTGTAATCACCTGACCATCTACTTTGGTGATGATAAACCCAGGTCGCATATCCGTAAATTTGCGCAATTTACCAGGCAATAATTTGACTACTTTTACGCCGCCGTCTAAATTTAACTCTTTGGCTGTATCGGAAGCTAAAGTTTGCAATTCTGCACCTAATTTTTGCGAAAGGGCCACACTTTCCTTGGCGACTAATTCTGTGTTTCCTTCTTTGTTCTTCAAGGTTACGTCGTAGGTCTTTTCGCTACCATCCCGATTAACCGTAATGGCAATTGTTTCTCCAGGGCGATAGCCTGCAATCACACCTAGTAAGTCTGCATTCGTCTTGATTTTATTATCGTTAATAGCCACTACTACATCTCCCTCTTTCAATCCTGCTTGGTCGGCGGCACTATTTTCGGTGATTTTGTCTAAATAGACCCCCACATTAACGGAAAGGTCTTTTTCCTTAACCAAACTGGCATCAACCCCTCTAATCATGGCCCCCAAATAACCTCTTTGTACGGTTCCGTATTCCAACAAATCACCAACTACTTTTTGTACAATATTACTCGGTACGGCAAAACCGTAACCAGAGTAAGCACCCGTCGGGCTTGCAATAGCTGTATTAACGCCCACCAAAGAACCGTCCAGTCGGACTAAGGCCCCTCCGCTGTTCCCGGGATTGATGGCCGCATCGGTCTGGATGAAACTCTCGATGGCGTACTGTTCACGTAGAATATTAATGCTTCGACCTTTGGCAGAAACGATACCTGCAGTCACAGTCGAGTTCAAGTTAAACGGATTACCTACGGCCACGACCCACTCTCCCACTTTAATGTTATCTGAGTTGGCAAACGGGATATGCGGCAATTCTTTTTCTCGAATTTGAATAAGCGCCAAGTCCGTCGTTGGGTCGGTACCAATGACCGTTGCTTTGAAAGTTCGATTATCGTACAAGGTTACTTCAATATCATCGGCGTTGTCAATAACGTGGTTATTGGTCACGATGTAACCGTCTTTGTTGATAATAACGCCGCTACCCGTTCCTACGTTTGCCCTCGGGTTGCGCGGCCGCTGTTGAGGTTGTTGCGGGCTTGGACCGAAGAATCGCTCAAAAATATCGGGAATTTGCTGTCCTTGAGCGTAAGGATTTTGGGCGGGTTCGGTTGACGTTGATTTGATATGTACCACGGCATCGGTCACCTGTTCCGCTACTCGGGTGAAGTCCATTGGAATAAAGTCTCCATCTTTGTCTTTAGCGTAAAGCACACTACTCGCAGGGGTGGAATTAACGTGCTCAATCTGGATGGTTTTTTCATTATTTTCTTGAAGATAATTAAATCCACCTATGGTCAAAGCACTAACGATTAGTGCGACCAACGCGGAAAGCATTAAGTTCTTTTTCATAATTTTTTTGTATTGGTTAAATAATTTAGTGAGGCTTATTATTACTTTGTGGACACCTAGCAAACTGAACGAAAAGTACTTCTAATAAGTCCTTTCTACTCGCAATTGGCTAGACATTAAATGTTTACCACGCTTCTAAAACGTCAAATAAAATACCATTG
>JBCCQK010000003.1:0-54564 GCA_039024375.1 Bacteroidota bacterium | reverse complement strand
GGAAAAAATTAAAATATAACAAATGCTTATTATTTATTCCGCTTTCAACATTTTACAACATTATAGTGGTACCCTAAATCAGTTTTGTGTTTCCTGCACTTCGTGTGCTGTAACCACTTTCCTTACGAAAACGTCAGCATCAACACGAATACGGATAATGATGTCTTCGCTGAATGAACGATGAACGACTTGTAAATCGCAACTCAAAACTCAAATTAGGTCATAAACCTTACATTTGAAAACGTATCATTCTGAAATGAGTAGTTTCCCAGAAGCCGACGGATTTTTCTCGATGCTACCGTTTTTCGAAGAATATCAATGTGTTTGAGATGATGCGCATCCGTTCCCAAGAAGGAAATCCAGTTTTTTTTCAATAGGAATTGAGCACGCCTTTTAACATCGTAGCCGTAATGGCCCGCTAGAGACATTAGATTCAGCTGAAAACTACAGCCGAGTTCCAACAGAGCAGCGTAATCAGATTCTTTGAAATACAGATACCTTTCGGGATGGGCTAATACAGGGCGATACCCGTGTACTTGGGCTTCGAATAAGTAGTCGCGCAAGTTTAAATTATTCTGCAACAGTGAACATTCCACTAACACATAATCCGTCCTATCCAAGGTAAGCACTTCTCTTTTTTTGACCAAGGACACAAAATGCTCCTCTAGAAAATATTCCGCAGCGGCATCAATGGTTACCGCTAGGCCTGCTTTTTCTACTTCTCGTTGCACCTCCAACAATCTTTCGAGGATGTCCCTTTTAGTATTTGGATAGTAGTCCCAATAGACGTGGGGCGTTGCGATTAATTTTTTATAGCCCAGTTCAACCAGTGCCTTTATCATTGCGATGGTCGTCTCCATGTGCTTAGGTCCATCATCTATATCGGGTAGCAAATGAGCATGGACATCGGTCAATAACGTAAAAGCGTAGTTATTTCGAGAGAATAGATTAAAAAAAGTTGATGCTATTTATTGTTATGAAAGTGGGCAGATTAGATAGTCAAAAAGAAGCTAATATCAGCAATAGACCTCCTTTACCCCATTGGAGACCTTTGAATTGGAAGTAGGCTTTATGGGTACAACGTTGGTGTTGGCGATTTTGACGTGTTCGCTTCTTTTCGCGAGGCTTTCGTATTTTTCCAAAAGTAAATCGTATTTCTTACTCCATTTTTCGTTGGTATCCCACATTCCTCGAAGCGATAGTTCTTTGGAAACAATAGCCTCTTTCAGCATTTTTATCTTTCTGCTTGACAATAGGAAAACCACGAATCCTCCGAAACAAAGGCAAAACAGACACATCAACAAAAGTTGTAGATAAGTTAGATACATAGTAGTATTTTGTCGCTCGTACGTTGTGGGTATAGCTTCGCTTTTAATAGGTCGAAAACCTATATTCAGAGAATAGTATCCATGTTAATTCAGCGTTAACCAAAATCTAAGTAGCCTTTTCTATTTATTGTAATTGTGGAGCTTGGGAATAGGCACTGGATAAATTCTCAATCTGTAGCCAGAGAGGGAACATTAAGAACTTACAGCACTGGAAATAAGAAGCAGCAGAACTAGTACTTTGGAGATTAATTATTGAGTACAGTGTACCAGAAAGAAGTCAGAAGTCAGCTTAGTAAAATACATGGATTGCTTCCTACTGTAAAAAATGACTAGTAGCTAACGATACATCAAGGCAACTACTCAATCATATTATTATATTTGTTTATTCTTATATTACTAACATTCAGCGAGTAATTTAAGAGTAGATGGTCAGTAAAAAAATTGATAGAAGGTGAGGCACACTTTCAAAGTGTACCCCACCTTCGGCACCGAGAATATCAATTTTTTATCTGACGGTCTAAGGATATTTTTTAGCCTAATTTTATTATCACTTGTGCCGTCTGATTTGACCATACCATTCCCATCAATATCCTCTTTGAAATAACCAAAAGTGTTGCCAAAATTGAAATTCAGCAATATATTCTGTAAATCCTTTAGTAGGAAAATAAACCATCAAGGCACCTGCTCAATCATATTGTTAAAATTATTTATTCTTAAATTTCTAAAGTTTAAAGGATAATTTAGCAAAATATTCTGTAGTCGAATTCTGTCATTATTCGCCCCGTCGTACTTGACGATGCCGTCCATATCAACATCTCCTTGGAAATAGCCGAAGGCGTTACCAAAGTTTAAATTTAAAAGCACGTTTTGTCGAAAGGATAGGGTGTTGTTTCCGATAATAATTCTATCATTAGTCGCCCCATCATATTTAGACTTAACGTCTATATTCGCATTACCCGCCCAGAGGGCACGTTTACCACTCATGGTCGTTACCGCAAGCGAATCGTAGCCCGAATGCGTAAAAAAGTTATCTAATGGCAAGGTCGTAAAATCCACCCTAGCCGTATCGTTAACCGTTTGTACGGGCGATTTTTTCATGGCTCCTAAGTGGTTTCTGTGTTTAACAGAAACAAAGAAATTCAGAGGGGGGTTCATTAGGATGGGCGGTTCGCCCGTTGTCGCATCTACTATGTCTCCGTCTCTTTGCACCAAGGCCGACAATGTTTGAAATACTAAAGTCGAATCCGCTTCGTTTCGCAACTCCACGAAAACCCAATCAACAATGGCATCGGCTGGATTGGCGTTGGCGCTCAATAAAACGAGATTGGTTACCTCGCTCCCTCCTCCAGTATGGATAAATCGTCCGTGCGTATTCAAGCTATCCACGTACGGCTGGTTCAGTGGTAGGGCGTTTAGGCGTCTTAAATCATCCCGCATAAGTCCATCATTTGTTCCCAACATAGCCCCTTGTAGCATTACTTTCAGCATTAAAGTAGTGATTTGGTCGCAGCCCGTTTGTAGTAAACTGTCTAAAAAGTCGTAAGTACCCGAATTGGTTTCGGTGAAGGTGTAATTGACCGTGGCGGTATCGGTGTCACTATTTTCGACGCTTGTCGCTAAACCATTATTCCCATAAGGACCAGCAATCGTACTATCTGCTTGCACAGGCTGATTATGCCCTGCCTCTTCGGCGTCCAAACAGCCATCATTATCAGCATCCAAATCTAAATAATCTGGAATAGAGTCATTGTCACTGTCTTGACCTATACTAGGTAAGCAACCCACAACTGTATGGATAGCAGTCGTTGAGGAGCCATCGGTATTATTCCCTCTACCAGAAGCAATGATTACTTTTGATACTGGCCCCGGAATATTAATCGTTACAAGGTTGGTGGTTACGTCCGTACCTCCTCCCACATTGTGACCGATTACTCGGTTTTTAGCAACTTCCCAGTTGCCTGGCGATGGATTGAAGTTGCTAAAATTATCTTGAGTAATGGCAATTGGCGTGGCACCGTTATAAGCAGTGATTTCTGAGTAATCTGCATTGTTTAATCCCCCAATCTGGAATTCGAATTGGTCTAACGGAGTGGGAAAGGTAAACTCATATTCTACGTAATCTCCTGATGCAACCTGCCCAACCATCACTGGTTGCAAGTATAGATAATCACCTATGGTTGGTCCTTGGTCATCTCTGATTTGCACCCCATTTTGCCACATTGGCGTGCCCGTATCCCCCGGTCCATCAACGAATCGTGCATCAAAGATATAAGCCCCATTATTTAATTCTAGTGGCAATTGGCTTGCTAGGTTTTGGTTTAGCTGATAGTCTAAAACGCCATTGGTCATCTTAGTGTTAATGGAAGTAGTGACAGAATTTGAACAAGTTGGCGCACCTTCATCTACATCCAGAATACCATCATTGTCATCATCTACATCGATTAAATCTATAATACCATCTCCGTCCGTATCTATTCGATTGTCCACAGCGTCACAGGCATCGGGGATTCCATCTTTATCGCTGTCTGGTCCATTGATAACTACTGCTGTATTGCTAGCTTGACCATTTCCTGCAATCAATGGAATACCCGTCAAGGTATCAACACCACCAAGCAACTGTCCCGTCAATGGATTAACATCAGTGGTCAATTCAAAATTTCCGCCGCCTTCCACGGCGTCGAAACAACCATCGTCATCACTGTCATTATCTAATTCATCCCCAATCATATCTCCGTCAGAGTCAACTCCCGAATTAATAACATAATCTAAATCTTCAAAAGTGCTAATCGAACAAACATCAAAAACCAAAGAAAAGAAGTTGGTATTTGGATTGGCCGTTACATTATTAGCAGTCGTAGAAAATTTGAAACTATTTAAATTGAAATAGTTGAAATAAGCAGCAATTTCTGTATTTAATACAATTCCTGGATACGTAAACAAGGGGCCTTGAAAAGTGACGTCGCCCGCTAGATTAGTAATAACTTCTAATTGGGTACTATCTTCAACTACATACAGGCTAGGATTTGTCAAGGTAATACTTTCATTGGCATTAGCTCCATCAATATCGTAGAAAATCCCCCCAAAGCGGTCTAAGGGTACAACTGAATTGGTATTGGCTACGGTAAATACAATCTCATATTCCATGGTTGCAGATTGGCCTGCTGGTACATTATATTCAGCCTGCCAAGCTGCGGGGTCTCCTGTCCCGTCATTGTCAATGGTGAAAGTAGTAATATTCGAATCTGCTGCGGTAATAGTAATGACAGCGTCCAACGGAATTGCATCTATACTTACGACATTTCTGAATCTAAAGGCATCTCCGACAAAAGGAGGACCTGCTGTTCCAACTACCTGAATTACACTGTCAGCGGAGAAATTGGCCTTTGGAAAAGCACAACTATTGGTCAATGCTGGGTCAAAACCAAGTGATTCTACAATATCTAGAATACCGTCATTATCATCATCCAAATCTATAAGGTCAACAATACCGTCATTGTCCGAGTCCGCCAATACGCTAATGAATACTTTAGCTGTATCACAAAGGGCAGGATTTCCCGTATCACAAATTTGGTAGGTAACTGTATCTACTCCCGCAAAATTAACTGGCGGGGTATAGCTAAGACTATCTCCATTCAAAACAGTTGGGTTGGCGCCCGCAGTCGAATTACCAATAATACTCGTGATTAGCGTATCATTATCGGGGTCGCTATCGTTGACTTGCACCCGAATCGTAGTAATCGTATTTTCGGGGCTAACAACAGTATCGTTCAAGGCAGTTGGCGCTTGATTAGATGGTATTAAATTAATGGTATCGCTACAACCAGAATTGTTATTGGTGATAATTATTTGGTGACTATCCAAAGTAACCACGTCAATGCTAGTACCAAATGGAATGAACACCGCATTGATATTTATCACAGCAGTGCCTCCACTTCGAGCGACTGTAATCGGCCCGTAGGTATCTGAATTATTATCTTGGGTGTAACCAATGGCATTTGGCACTACATCTGACCGCCACATTGCATCGGTGTCGATAGTATTCATCCAATCGACCAATTCTTGTACGGTATTAACGGTATCGGTATATGGCGCACCATTGAACATCCAAGTCACCGCGTGAGGTGGTGGATTTAGAGCAAAATCAAAGGTAGAATAGCCTTGTCGTTGGTCAAAATCACAACCCAAAGTGCCGGGGTCATAAGTATTGCCATCTAGTAAAATGGTGTAAAAGTCAGCATCGGCAAGTGGTAAATCTAGACAATAAGTAGTATTGGTCAACGTATCTAAATCCGCCAATTGAATAGGCATACAATCGGTATCTTCGCAATCAGTAAACCCATCATTATCGTCGTCTAATCCATTGCCGCAGATTTCTTCACAACCCGCTTTTAAAGAATTATCTACAAAATCAAAGACGCCAGAATTGGTTTCGGTTAAAGTGTAATTTGCTCGGGCAGTATTGGTGTCGTCCGTTTCGACCGTATCGGCTACCCCATTATTTCCGTAAGGGCCTACAATGGTGCTATCAACTTGCATTGTTACTCGGTGGCCCGCTTCGACCGCATCTGGACAACCATCACCATCCGAGTCCAAGTCAAAGTAATTCGGAATACCGTCCATATCGGGGTCGCATTCGGGAACTCCTACAATCAAAAAGGATAGAACAAAGTTATTTTGAATGAACTCTCTGTTGCCACTTAGGGATAAATCTTCGGTTAACAAATCGGTGGTAGTGAAGGGAGCCGAAGCAATAAAAGTGGCTTGTCCGTTGTTTGTTTCCCCCAAATTTCCACGAACCAATACTCCCGACAAATTTCCCTTTGCATCCATTTCAAAAGCAGAATCATCCGTATTGGAAAGGTTACTTTCTGCGTTGTCATTTGGATTATTGACCGCCAAACTGCCATTGGAGGGTTCGTAAGCCGCTAAATCGCCACTAATTATGTCCCAATAGCCCGTTGTGTTAAAACCAAGGGCATCGGTCGGTAGGTTACCCGTTTGACGGTCGATATCATCTAAGTCGTCGAATTTGATGTAGGAAATTGGCGTTGTCGATGTAAAAGTCAAAGCAGCCTCCATTGTCGCATCGTCTCTGAGCGCAATTTCGCCACTTGGCCCCGTGGGTGTCAAGGTAGTCCCGTTGGGTTCAACTACCCCCGATGGGTTCAACAAACTTTGCGCATTAGTAGAAGCAGTTAAAGTAATAGTTTCCACTTGACCATTGATGGTTGCTCGAAAAACTAGTTGACTGCTACTAGAGAGTGCATTAACATAATCAAACTGCACGTCAAAAGCCTCACATTCGTCCCAATCCAGAATGCCGTCATTATCATCGTCCAAATCCGTCACGTCGGGAATACCGTCGCCGTCTCTATCCGCTTGAACGGTGATAAAAACAATCGCCGTATCACAAAGTGGCATTAAACCGTCGTCGCAGATTTGGTATTGAAAAGTATCTTTCCCAACAAAATCTAAAGCTGGCGTATAAATGATACTGTCACCGTTTACTACTACCGGCGTTACTCCTTGGGTTGAAATACCGATTATTGCTGTCGTTAAATTATCGTTATCTGAGTCGGTGTCATTCCCTTGTACGTCAATTTTTCTGGGCGTATTTACATTGACTGAAACGACATCGTCGTTGGCTACGGGCGGTTCGTTACAAGCATCCCGCAATAAGGAATCCAAAAATTGGTAAGTTCCCGTCGTATCTGCCAAAATCGTGTAATTTAAAGTGTCACTATCCGTTGCCGTTTCAACCGCATCGGCCAAACCGTTTTCTCCGTAAGGTCCCGAAATGGTGCTATCTGCCTGTACGGCTAAAAAATGTCCCGCCTCCTTTGCATCGCTACAACCGTCCCCGTCCGAATCCAAATCTAAGTAGTCAGGTAGGCCATCGCCGTCTTCGTCACAGAGCGGAACGCCCACTTTCAAGGAAGCAACAATAGAAGTATTATCAATTTGTTCCCGAAGCCCACTCAAGGATAAATCTTCAACTACCAATTCGATTTCGTTGAACGGAGAATAGGCCGTAAAAATGGCCTCGCCGTTGAACGTTTCTCCCAGAGTTCCTCGGGCTAAGATGGGCGACCGAATCCCTTTTTGTACTAACTCGAAAGCCGAATCGTCGGTCGCCGTAAGTGAAACGGCATCACCAGCGGGATTATTCGTCACTACTTGCCCCGTAGCGGGGTCATAAGAAGCTAAATCACCCGTTACGATGGTCCAAAAACCGTTTTGCGAAAAGCCCAAAGCGTCCGTAGGAAAGTCCCCCGTTTGTCTATCGAAATCACTAATCCCTTCGATGCGGATGGACTGGATTGGAATAGAAGGCGTAAAGGTTATTGCAGACTCGAAAAGGCTATCGTCCTTCATGGCAATCGGCTGCGTCAAAGAATTGGACAACTGTACTCCAGAGGGTTCGACTACATTATTTTGATTCAAGTTACTCTGTGGATTATTTGAGGCCGTAATGGTCACCGTTTCCAATTGGCCCGCCACCATTGCCTCGTACACTAAAGCGTTAGAATCGGAAATAGCCTGATTTAATGTAAAAGTAACTTCCACAAAAGGACATTCTACTAAATCTGGCAGGCCGTCGTTATCATCATCTAAATCTACCGCATCCGAAACCCCATCTCCATCCGAATCGGGAGAAACGGTCACTAAAACAATGGTCGTATCGCAAATACTTGGGTTGTTAACAAAACAAACTTGATAAGTAATGGTATCTAATCCAATGAAATTGGTCTGCGGGGCATAACTGAGACTGTCGTCGTCTAACACCAATGGGGTCACTCCCTGCGTGGACGTACCAATAACCGTAGTTACCAAATCGCCTCCGCCGTTCTCTAAGTCATTTACTTGGACATCAATGGTCGTTGGTACATTTTCAGCAGTGACCGCTCGGTCGATAATGGCTAACGGTGGGGTTATTTTTGGACAATTAATAGCGGAACTTCCATCTAAATTGAAGGCCCGTAGAACGGTTCCATTATACCCTTGGGAACTGCTGATGGTGATGGTCGTTATGGCTTGACTGCCAAAATTGACCCGAGTGTCCACTCCCCAATCCGTTCCATTATTGGGTGCACTACTCGTCAGGGTCAAGCCATCCCCGCTTAAAGTTGTTGTACCCGCCGTCGTATGGTTTCCACTTTGGTCTTGAACTACATTCATGGCTGGTACAGAGAAAGTTACGACGTCGGCCATTTGCTGCGCCTGAATGTACAACTGTAAATCAGTAACGGGGTTATCAAAAGTCAAGGTGACGGCTCCGCCCGTACCCGTATTATTGAAGGCAAAGGCTCCTTGTCCCAGCCACCAACCCGTTCCGTAAGAAGTAGGGCCTGTACCACCAATGTCGGTTTGGTAACTTCCATTGCTGCCGGGGTAAATAATCCAATTTACGTCTTCTCCACAAGCGGTCATCACGGTCCCTTCGTTGGTGTAGTCCGTAACGGTAATGGCCACTGCTTGCGTGTCGCACAAAGCGGGCGAATCGTCATCACAAACGATGACGGTAATATCGTAAATATTATTCATACCATCATCCAAGGGCATTTCAAAATCGGGCGGATTGATAAACCTGATTTGTCCAGTAATGGAATCTATTGAGAATAAGGCACTGTCGATGCCAGCTAGCTGATAGGTCAGTGTGCTGTCTGCTTCCGAACTGCTATCATCCGTAGTTACTATGTCGATTACAATGGTAGTATCCAACTCTTGAAAGGTAGTGTCGGGCGCATAAATGATTTCGGGTGGTTCATTGATGTAAATTAATTGGGTCGTATCACTGCAACCGGTGTTATTGTTGGTAACAATAATTAAATGGCTGTCCAGCGTAATCGGTGTAATCAATGAGCCGAATGGCACAAAAGCAGCATTTAGGTTAGTTGTGCTAGTTAGACTATTACCATGTGTCGTTAAAATTCTACCGTAAGTATTCGGATTGTTCCTTTGAGTATAAGCGAAAGCACTCGGAGCAACATCGTCCCGCCACATAGCCGCTTCGTCCAAGGAATTCATCCAAGCAACTAGCTCGGCCACCGTATTGACGGTAGTAGTGTAATTAGTCCCATTGAATAACCAATCCACCTGATGTGGCGCAGGATTATTGGTAAAAGCTACCGTTGAATACCCCGCCATTTGGTCAAAATCACAACCTGGGGAAGGTGGCGTATAGGTTGTTCCATCCACGGTAATTGTATAAATCGGGGCATCGGCATAAGGAACCGCCACACAATAGCTATCCCCAATTAATGTATCTTGGGCAACCAGCTGAACGGGCTCACAGTCGGGGTCTTCACAATCAATTAAACCATCCATATCGTCGTCAATACCGTTGTTACAAATTTCACCACAATTGGTGCCCATATTATCGTAGTTGCCATTATACCCGTCCACAAATGTAAACAAGTCGGGAAAGAAGTTATTAAAATCGCCACCCGCCATGCCGGGGTCAGAAGATTGAGGGTCGCTACTGTTTTCGAACAATCGAATTCCCTCAATACAGCCCGAGACGGGTAATTTAAAAGTATATAACAAAATTTCCTGTCCTGCCGATAGCATGATTATCGAACCATTCGAAGCAATTCCGTGGAAATCGTGGGCGGGGTCTGCTGCGGGGGCGGCTCGTTGGGAGTTATCGGTCCATAGACCACCATTGACCGTATTGATAACGAGGGGGTTATCTGGCAAAGATGCTGGAAGTACGACCGAAATTTGACTACCTCCTCCCACAAAATAGACGGGATTAGACGCATCGGGCAGTCCATATACTTCGTACTGGTCGTCGGTACTGTTGTAGCGAATGGTAAAAGTCAGATTTTGGGCAATCAAGTTTTGCGCCAAAAACGACAAAACTAAAATGCTGAGTAGTTGTGTCAGTTTTCTCATGGGAAGTATATTTATATATTCTTGTAGTACTTTTTAGTTGGTAGCACGGCCTTCGGGTCGTCTGGTTTGGTGACCTTTAGGTCAGGGTATTATGTTTGACTTCATTTGCAACGGGCCTGAAGGCTGTGCTACCCTTTCTTCTACGGCAATTGCTCCAACAAATCGTTGTAATTATTCAAACGTCCTGTATTTTTAGGATAAGTAATCACGATAAATTGATTGACAATTCGGTCGTTATTCCCTCCGTCGTATTTCACGTTACCGTCCATATTCACATCCCCTTGGAAATAGCCGAAGGCATCATTATAATTGAAAGCTCGGCTCGTATTATCGGGAAATAGAATCACGTTTTGCAGAATGGTCAATCGGTCGTTGGCGGCCCCGTCGTACTTGACTTTTCCATCAGCATTGGCATTTCCTGCCCACAGTGCTCGTTTGCCTGTGAAGGTGGTCACCGCCAAGTTCTCATAACCGCTACTTGTGTAAAAATCGGTTAATGCCATTGTGGTGAAGTCAACCGTTGCGGTATCATTGGTGGCTGAAACCAAATTCTTGGTCATTGCTCCCAAGTGGTTACGGTGTTTGATAGCTACGAAGAAGGTCGGCGGCAAACTATTGACTAACAGCACATTACCATCGACGGGCGAGACAATATCTCCATCTCGTTGCACTAGTGCTGGAATGGTTCGAATGACCGTTACAGAATCCACCGCACTTCGCAACTCGACAAAGACCCAATCGACGATAGCATTACCTGTTCCGATGTTCCTATCCAAGACCATCTGAGTGGTTATTTCTGCGCCACTGCCTACGTGGTTGAATCGGCTGGAAGTATTGAGACTTTGAACGTAGGGTTGTTCCAATGGAATATAGCCTTTGTCCCGCAAATCATCTCGCATCAAACCATCGCCAGCTCCTAACATTGCGCCTTGTAGCATCACTTTCAAGTTCAGTGCAGTGATACTTGGTAGTACCGTGATTGGCACATTCATGGTATCGCATAAACCTACTTGGTCACAGACGATGATGCAAACACTATCAATGCCGACGTAGCCATTATCGGGGTCGTAAGTGATACACAATTCACCTGCCGTATTATTGACCGCCGCCGTTGCCGTGCCGTGAGCAGGTTGCTCACAAATAGTGACCGTATGAACATCTAGCAGATTCGGGTCAATGATTGGCCCACAGGTCGTGATAACGCTATCTTCGGTCGTCACAATTGGCGGGAAGACAATAACTGGCGGCTGTAAAATATCGGGCGTTTGTGGATTAGGAATAACCGTAATTGGGAAGTCCGCCGTATCACACAATCCCGTTGAATCGCAGACAATCACGCATATCTTATCTAAGCCCGAGTAGCCATTATTCGGCGTATATTCTACGCACACCTGATTATCATTGACCGTCAAGTTGGCCGAACCGTTATCGGGCGAACCTGAACATAACGTTGCCGTATGCGTGTCTAACACATTCGGGTCCAAAATAGGTGCGCAGACCGTTCCCGTCGAATCTTCCATCACCGTAATTGGCGTAGGAATGACGATTGGTGGCTCTGGCAAAATGGACGGTATCAATGGTGCGACTACCGTCACAGGTATCATACTGGTATCGCATCCACCCACTTGGTCGCAGACAATTACACAAACGCTATCTATACCCGCAAAACCCATATTGGGCGTGTACTCCATGCACAATTCGTTACCGTTGACGGTCATAGTTGGTGTACCATTTTCGGCACCGCACATGGTAGCGGTGAAAGTGTCGCCCAAATTCGGGTCGGTGATTGGCATGCAAATATTTCCTGTGCTGTCTTGATGAATGGTAATGGGTACAGAAATAACGACGGGCGGTAAATTATTCGGACAGTCCGCCACATTTGGATTCAAGAAATCCAGCGTATCTAAAACCGTTGCCGATAAGGTATAATTAGTAGAAGCGGTGTCCGTATCACTATTTTCGACGCTTGCCGCCAAACCATTATTCCCGTAAGGGCCAGCAATGGTACTATCGGCTTGCATGGTCTGGCCGTGACCCGCCTCGAACGCATCGGGACAGCCGTCGCCATCCGAATCTAAATCCAAATGGTTAGGAATGCCGTCCATATCGGTATCAATCCCCTCACAAATGCCTAAGCCTCCACCCGAAAGTACGCCACCTGCACAAATATCCAGTAGGGAATTGGTGCCTGATAATCCGATAGGTGAATACACAAGATTGATGGACGTAACACCAGTTGGTGATTCTACTCGAATAATCGAATAATTATTAGGATTACTATTCAAATCGTCGCCCGTTCCAGATAGCGTGCTGACGCCATTCCAAGAATCAGTAGGCCCCAAAGTGACAGCCGAATATATAGCATCATTGGCATTCGCCACTAAAGTAACCGACTCGTTGAAATCTAAATCTCCTAAGGCCCACTCCATATAGGTGACGGGGTTTTCCCAACTTAAAGTCAGCGTGTGCCCATTATTGGAGAAATTTAGATAAGTCCCCGAATTATTGGTCGTACCCACTCGGATATTGGAACTACCAGTTCCCGAAAGAGTCACTTGCCCCAAAGTTGGATGAGGGAATACTCCTCCCCCTGTAAGTGAGGAACCTGCCTCTTCCCAATCAATGGAGTTGACACCATTACAAATTGGGAAAGTTGTGGGAGAGATGTAACCCGTAGTAGCGGCACCACAACCTTCTTCCGTATCTGGAATACCGTCGTTGTCATCATCTATATCAAATAAATCGGAGATGCCGTCCATATCGTTGTCTTCGCAAACATTGATTAAGCTATCCAAAGCATACTCTGCGTAGGTTGACATATAGGTAGTCATTGCCGTATCTGTATCGCTTGTTTCAATACTATTCGCCAAGCCGTTCATACCGTAAGGTCCTGCTACGACCGTATCCATCAAGTTGTTAGTGGCACCTGCCTCCACCACATCAGGACAACCATCACCATCACTATCTAAATCCAAAGAATTAATAATACCATCTCGGTCGTAATCGTTGATAAATAGGGTATCACATGGATTGATACCGCTGGTATTTAATTCTTGGAAATTGATATAATCTACGTGTAAATACCCCGTAGCACCGGGCACCCAACCGTTTGCTTGGTCCGACTCAGCTACTAAAGTTAAATATTGATAATTATCGTTTGGCGTAAAGATTAAATCTTCTAATAACCAGCCTGCTGCTTGATTGGGTCGAGTAGTGGTACGTCCAACTAATTGGGTCTGGGTACAGGTACTATTAGACGCATATACCTTCATATATGCAGGGAAATTACTCGACCAAGGTTGAATAGAACCGACTGCGGTAGCAACGCTAAATACAAAATCTTTTCCTGCGACCATTGGCGTTGGCAGTTGCAAACTAAAGATTTCTGACTCGTGAAAACCTACCTGATTATTCCCATCGTACGGAAGTACACTCGAACCCCATAAGGTATTAGCTGGCGGGTCGGGCGAACCCGAACAAAGTATCCAACCAACGTTTCCATTTTCGATTTGTTGGTCAAAATAGAAATTACCGCCCGTGGTGATAGTACAAGTATCGGAGTTTTCTACAATATCTAAGACTCCATCATTATCATCATCAATATCAATCAAGTCCCCAATACCGTCCATATCTGTATCTAAACAGGCGTCTTTGTTATCATCTTGATAATAGGGCTGTAGTAAGTA
Organism: Bacteroidota bacterium; assembly: GCA_039024375.1. Classification (GTDB taxonomy): domain Bacteria; phylum Bacteroidota; class Bacteroidia; order Chitinophagales; family Saprospiraceae; genus JAFMDF01. The sequence goes on along the minus strand of JBCCQK010000003.1, from coordinate 40,652 downwards.
ATTGATGGTATCATTATCGGCACTAATTTCTAGATTATCTGCTAAGCCATTGGTCCCAACCGTATTGTAATTCGCATTTTGACTAACCAATGAATCGCCAATCATGCCAGCTCCTGCCTCAATAATATCATAGCAACTATCCCCATCCGAATCTAAGTCTAAACGGTCGGGCGTACCATCCCCATCGGTGTCCAAATCCGTACAAACGTAAAGCATCGTATTCACATTCCCCCACACAATATTGGATAAACCTTTAAGAGTACCGCTTGCGGTGGAAAAAACGAGTTTAAATTCTGTATCTGTGGTTACATCCGCATAAATTTCATTACCATTTTGACGCATACTCAAATTACCTGTGGCATCAATGCTAATGGTAAATTTGTCCGTAGGAACATAACTGGCACCACTTGAAGAACTACCGAAGTCGCGTACATCATAAGCACTTCCATTGGAAAAATAAAACTTATGACTTTGGTCGGTCCAATTAGTTAAAGTTTGATTGCGTCCATCTCCGATAACGCCTACCATAATGGCAGAACTAACATCACTTATAGAAAATTCCAATAGTAAGGGTCGAGTGAGTGTCTCATTGCTGTAAGAAGATACCCACGAACCTGACAATCTTCTGACTGCCAAACTATCCATAGACCGATTGATTTCAACTTGATTGTCATTATTGAAGGTCAAAGTGGTCAAGTCGGTACTACCCACGTAGTTACAATCAGAAGATTGCTCGTTGACATCTGGAATACCATCATTATCATCATCAATATCTACAAAGTCAGGGATGTTATCCATATCAAAATCTGGACAAACTAGGATGCTGACAGAATCTATATTATTATCATAATTACACTCCAAGATACCATATTGTCCCAAAGAGTCTAAATTTATCGGTTGCATTATCTGCCCTTCATCATTGGCAATTAGGAATAAATCGGTCGGTAACGTCGTGGACGAACCAAGTAAGACCCTGCCATTTACAGTTAAGTTACTATCGAGGAATAAAGTATCTGAGGTTCTGATGACGCCTAAGAAAGTAGCATTGCCTACTGTCGGATTACCATCATAAACGGCTATTGGTAATTCTGCCTCGTAGTCAACGGCACCCGTATTGGTCAAAGTAAGTGTAAACTCTACATCTGGACAATTGACAATAGCAGTATCAATAGCAATCGCAATATCAGGAGTCGCTACTGCTGGTATGACTGTCCCTGTTTGTGGATTAATTGGAGAAACTTGTGCATTGACTAAATTAAACAATCGTTCTCCATTGACAAGGGTAGTCATTGGTATCTCAACAGGTGGAATCGTTCCATCATTATTAACCGCTCCTGGGCGATAAATGAACTGATTCCAAGGTTTTCTTGCTGGCATCCATGGCGTACCGTTGGACTCATAAATACGGAAACCTACCGAACCTGACATCACAATTTCTGCCTCTCCGTCATTATCAATATCGGAGATTAATGGATATTCTGGACGAGTAGCAGAACTTAAATTATCTGTGAATAAGACCGCACCTGTTTCACTATCCATGATTCTAAACCGTGTTTCATCCCGGTAAACCAATTCATTTCGACCATCGCCGTTGAAGTCAAACATCGTAGCACCTGTCCAAGTAGAAGAATTGTCGGAGGCTGAAACAGACCATTTTAAAGAACCCGTAGTATTGCCATCATAATCGTACACACCGAATTGAGAACCACTAATTAATCGAGCAATTTCTGGGAAATCGTCATTATCTACATTACCAATCATAAAGTTTCCTTCTGCACCACCGCTGGCAATCGTTGATAACACAGTATTGGTTCGAGGGTCCCAAATGATGATTGTACCCGTATTGACGATGACATCTATTTGACCATCTAAGTTCATATCCGCAACGTAGGATTGACCATCCGCAGCACCTAATTGTCGATAAATCGACATAGTATTTCCTGCCGTCCCCGTGGTATTGGATATTTGTACGTCATAAATCGTTTGACCAGCCACTAATTCTAAGCCTAATAATTCTGGAATGACATCCGCAGCAGTTGTAATGGACATATCTCCGTTACCAATTCCGGCATAAATCCCCTTGTGATTGGATGCTCCTCCAGATACTAAAAGGTCTCCTGTAACTGCATTAAAAATCATATTGGCTACATATACTTCTGGAATACCATCAGCATTAAAATCGGCAAAATGAACGGCATCTTCTCCAATGGTAGAAGGGGCATAAGGGAAATTAGTTTCCCACATCAACGTACCATCAATATTCCATGCTTGTAATTTGTTGATATCAGATACAAAAATTTCCATATCACTATCCCCATCTACATTGGCTATACCAAATGGAGAAGTTCGGTTTTGAACAATATTGTTAGTGGCAGTAATTTCAATCTCATATTCTACCGCTTTGGTCTTTCCATCAAAGATGATGACCTTAGTGGGAGTACCACTTGACATACCCATAAATTCAAAGTCACCGTCTCCATCCACATCTCCTGCTAGGGCAACCGAACGCTGTTCAATGCCAGCCAGGTCTACGGTCTTTTGAGCCGTAAATGCTTGACCGATGATAAAGGTAGTGGCAGGGGCAGAACAATCTTCGATTCTACAGTTTCCCGTAAGTGGAAAATTAGGGTCACAAGGACAATCTGAATCTAATCCATCCACCACGCCATCTAAATCATCATCAATGCTATTACCACAAATTTCTGGGCCAACCTGTACACCTATAGTAACATTGGCGCCATCTGGAATATTGAGCATCAATTCCCAATTATCGCCATTCATCACAGCAGGCAATAATAATTCATCTGCAAAGCCGTCGTTTTCCGTGTCAATATAGAATCCAACTTGGAGTACCGTTTCCGTAATCAAGGTTTTAGGGAAAGACAGCGTAACATTGCCAACATCTCCGTTATTTTCTTCAAAATGCCAGATAATGTCTTTTCTTGCAAACCCTACCCCCACTTGGTCATTAGTCCAAAGGGCAGGCGTACCATTATCGTTACCCCAAACTAAGTATTCTCCATCATGTAAGTTTTCATTGCCCATGACGGTTAAGACTTCAGAATTATGTCGTTCAACGTCTCTAGAAATACAACCATTTTCATCAAACATAATACCTGTAATGTCATAGTTATAATCGGTTCTTTCGCTGTAATCCCAAATAATCGTCCCATCACTAGCTAAGTAATCATGGGTTAAATCAATTTCATATTTTAAACCAAGGTAGGTTTCTACTTTGTATTGGTCGGTTTCACTAAGGTTATTATCGTAAGAAATAACTTCGGCTATTTTACCATCGAAGAAAGTACCATTTGTAAGATTTTGTCTAGCTCCTACCGTATACGGTTGATTCGTTACACTAGCAAATAAACCTGTTGTATTCGTAGAAACGGACGTACCATTTACATGAATATCTTGGTTAGAAAAGGTGGAATTAATACCCGAATGAACAATTAAAGGCTGGCTGTAGGTAGTGGTAGTACTGACCATACCAGAACGATACTCCGTTGTACCACTTCCTAATTCGTGCGTAATGACCTCATTCGTCAAATCAGCATTCGACACACCAAGACCTAAACCAGAAGTAGTTGGACTAGTGTAGCCTGCAGCATTAAATCCTAGCGGATATTCTCCTGGACTAGTAGGTTGAGTTGCAGAAATCGTATTGTCTGGTTCAAAAACAAGGAAATAGGTTTGACTATAAAATCCTTGTGCTCCCGTCAAACGGTCATCCACTCCATCAAAGTCTAGGGCAGGGTAGTCGTTTAGGGTATTAATATTTTCGGTTAAAATAGGTTGCCTTGTTGCAGTAGCTTGTTCCGCATCATTGCCTCGGAAGATAAAATCCTGCCAGTAAGAAACTGCACCCGCCGTTTCAGTAATACCCTTATCTGCTCTTAACCAAGTTTGTAAACCATTGGTAATAGACCCTGGTCCACATAGCTGCGGAATGGCTAAAGTAAAGTAATCTTCATCGGTGAAGTCTACGCCTGTAAAGACAATTAAAGAATCTCCGTAAAGCGTACCCATTATAGGAGTAGCATCCGAGAAATCCGCATCGCTATCAATGAGTAAAGCAAAATCAGTAGGGTCGGCGATGTCGTTAATTCTAGTACCTTCCAATGAAATACTTACAGTAACCGTACCAGGGTCATTCGTTTTTTCGACATGCCATACTCTATCCAATCTCGCCTCGTAACCACTTGGTACATTGCTACTAATTTCTGAAACGATTGTATTTTCGTTCCCCCAAACCAAATAATCTCCGCTATTGAGGGTGGTTTCAGCCATCATCGTTACCAGCGCATCACTATTCTGGCTGGTTGATTTTGGTTGATACAACATAGAACAAGAATCTGCTCCGATACCAGCAATGTCAAAATTATACCCCATATTGGAAAGGGTATCCCAAACGACAGTAGAATCGCTAGACAGGTAATTATGCTGTAAAGTCAAGCCATATTTAATCGCTAAATAGGATTCTACTTTCCATCTATCACTTTCCGTTAAGTCACTTGAGTAGGCAATGATTTCGGCAATTTTTCCAGCAAATGGAGAACTATGCGAAGTATTACTAAGCGAACCAATACCTATTCCTGTTCTAACTGTTGTATAATTTGGGTCAGGGATATTGTCCGATAAAGTCAGTCCTGCACCATCGGTGAATATTTGTAAATTATTGGTGCTGACTCCATTTTTGACAACTGATTGTAAGTAAATTTGGTTGGCGGTTAAATCGTCAATGGATTGAGTATGATTGCCTCCTCCTTCTTCTACATGCCAACTATTCCCTGCATTATTCGATAAGTATTTATCGTTGGCAAAAGAAACGACTACATCGTTTCCACCAGCAATCGTACTAGGTTCGATGATGGTAAATAAGGTATAATTACTAGTTCCATTAAATAATTTTTGGGAATTGAAACTAGCATTTTCTAAATTGTCATTGGTACCATCAAAATTTAAAACTTGATGAAAATTGATAGTTTCAGTATAAGTAGGTTGATTTGCCACCACCGATTCGGAGGCAACATGTCCTTCTACTTGATCTGTCCAAGAGACGACTCCACTCACCGTATCTAATCCAATATCAGGATTAAACCATAATTTTAAATCAGCCGCTACACCACCTGGGGTATGACAATCAGGGTCCTCACAATCGGCTAAACCATCGCCATCATCATCTAAGCCATTTCCACAGATTTCGGAACAATCACTCATAAGAATATAGACCGCTCCTTCGGAGGCGTTTCCGCCCGTTGCCTCATCGGTATAGGCACCAACGGCAAGGTCATTTCGACCATCCCCATTGAGGTCACCCATATTGGCTAAAGACCAACCGAAGGCATCAGAGTTATCAAAACCAAAAGGCAATCCGCCTTCTAATTCGGATATTTTGTAATGGTCAATTGCTTGTCCAGTTTCATCTAAATAGATAATATAAACGGCTCCGCGATTGCTATTGGCAGCACCATCGTCATCAGTATAAGCACCGACTGCTATATCCGTATGACCATCGCCATTAAAATCGCCAATATTGGCAATGGACGACCCGAAATAATCGGAGTTATCCAAGGTAGCGGTGAAGTTACCCGCAGTATCGGAAATTTTACTAGTACTTTTTACGGTACCATCATTATTCATAAATAAAATATAAACAGCACCTCGGTCGGTACTACCATCATCATCTCTTTGCGCACCAACTGCCAAGTCTGCAATGCCATCTCCATCTACATCGCCTAGGCCACTAACGGCCCAGCCAAAGTAATCGTTGGCGGCTAACTGACCAGTTGGGAACCCACCAATTCCATGAGCAATTTTTTGGTCTGCTTTGAGCGTACCATCATTATTTAAAAACAGAATATATACCGCCCCTGCTGCACTTCCCCCGTCGTCTTCTCCATAAGCACCAACAGCAATCTCATTAATACCATCCCCATCTAAATCACCAATAGTTGCTACAGACCGCCCAAATAAATCATTGGCGACTAGTGGACTATTAGTTAATTGGGTATCATCAATAAACTGCGCAGTTTTTACAGTACCGTCATTATTAATGAGTAATACATAAACAGCACCTGCCGCTGAACCTCCATTATCTTCACCATTGGCTCCTACAACGAGATCATTGGTACCATCTGAATCAACATCTCCAATATTGGCGATGCCTATGCCAAAATTATCGGCAGCAATTAGGGATAATTCAAAATTGGCAAGTCCTTCACTAATTTTAACTTCCGATTTTACAGAACCATCGTTATTCATCAGGAGGATATAAATTGCTCCTTCTCCTGCTGTCGCATTTTCGTCGGCATAAGCCCCAACTGCCATATCATTCACCCCGTCACCATCTAAGTCACCGATATTGGTGATAGAACTTCCAAAGTAATCAGAACCATCTAAAGGAAGGTTGAACCCGCCTTCATTATCAGATATTTTTTGGGTATCTCCCACTTTATAACCACCAGTACAAACAGTCATATCGGTGGGAATGTAGCCGTAATCTGCTAGCGTGTAGTTCGCACCACCTGTATAGGTGATGAGTTCTGGAAGGTTACTTCCGCCCGTTTGGGTTAAGCCCGCTAAAATACTATTGGTGTCGGTTACGTCCACCCAGTAATTGCCAGCAGTAATATCAGTAAATTCATAATGCCCACTAGCATCTGTGGTATCGGTACCGATTAAAATATCATCACCGCCAAACTCTGCGATACCATCACCATCATCTAAGTAGAGTGTCACTGTCACATTTTCGTAGCCTGGTTCTGTTCCTAAATTATCGGTACTATCTGCATTGACATCCGCATAGATTCTATCTCCTAAATAGTATTTTTCGCAACCACTAAATAGAATATAAACAGCACCTGCAGCAGATGCACCATCATCATCGGCATAAGCACCAACGGCTAAGTCTAAGTATCCATCGCCATTTAAGTCTCCTATAGCTGTCACCGTTTCACCAAAATAATCGGATGCGCCTAATTGGTTGGCTAGTAATGGATTATAAGCAGAGATAGCTTGCTGTTCTTTTACGGTTCCATCAGGGTTTAGCGATAAAATATAATAAGCGCCACCGTCCGTCACTACATTATCTTCTCGTTCCATACCTACTGCAATATCTGGTGTGCCATCGCTATTAAAATCACCAATACCAGATACAGCTGTACCAAAATAATCAGAATTGGCCCCTGATTTATTTAAGCCACCCATCGTCTCAGAAATGGCTTGCGTATTGATAACCATTCCATCAGTGTCCAAAAATAAAATGAAGACTTCTCCTCGGTCTGTTCCGCCATCATCTCCCGCTAAATTACCAACAGCTAAGTCATTTACCCCATTGCCGTCAATATCCCCAATAGCCGCTACACTTCTACCAAATTGGTCTCCATTGGTAAGCAAACCAGTTGGGAACCCACCTTCATTATTGGCAATTCGATTATGTGCTTTGACGGTTCCATCTTGGTTTAAAAATAAGATATAAACAGCTCCTTGATTGGTCGTACTTCCTGCAATAGCGCCAAAAGCTCCAACGGCTAAATCTTTCACTCCATCTCCATCAATATCACCTGTGGCCGTCAAATCAAATCCAAAATAATCGTAAGCTACTAGTGGATTTCCATCAATGGAGGTATCATTAATTTCTACATAGGATTTAACGGTTCCATTATTATTCATGTATAGAATATAAACTGCTCCAGTATTGACCCCTCCTTGGTCATCAGTCCAAGCACCGACAGCTAAATCAACCACTCCATCATTGTCCAAATCACCGATGTTGGCAATGCTTTTTCCAAAATAATCACTATTAACTAGAGGCAAATCGATAGTACTCGTATCGGAAATTTTATTTTGTTCTTTAACTGTTCCATCTGCATTGAGGAATAGGATATAAATAGCTCCTCGGTCGGTACTGCCATCATCATCTCTTGGTGCGCCAACTGCGATATCATTCACGCCATCTCCGTCCATATCACCCAAGTAGGCCATTCCTCGACCGAAATAGTCACTTCCTCCAAGTGGGCTACCCATGAGATTCCCTGCCGTTTGAGAAATTTTCTGTAAGCTTTCCACCTTATAAGTGCCCGAACAACTGCCAGAACATTGGGTATCTAAGAAATCAGTGAATCCATCTAGGTTATTATCAACTCCATCATTACAAATTTCTAAAGTATCGGTACAAACACTCAAATTATCAGCTAAAGCCAAACTGTATCTTGGACTGTAATTGGTCGTGTCGCTATCCGCGCTTATTTCTACGGAGTTGGCTAAACCATTTAGTCCTACTTCAACGTTGGTCGTGGCTATTAAACTATCGGTGGTTGAACCATCATTGGTTGCACCAGTAACAGCAGATTCGTAAGCATCGTAGCAACCATCCCCATCCGAGTCGAGGTCTAAGTGGTTGGGAATACCATCCATATCGGTATCTACCACACAATTATCTTCGTCCATATCCGAGGTGAATCTTAGAAGGGACACGGCAAAAACTTCCGAATTAGCAGGGTTAAAGGTACTAATAGTCCCCGCCGTATTGTTTTCAATATTGATAACTAAACCGATGATTTCTAGCAATTCTTGGGTGACGGGAATAGCAGAATTTAACCTTATCCATTTTCCAAGCGTCAAAGAATCGTGGTTTTCGGTTGTCAATGTTTGATTGATGGAAATGTTTCCACCCGTTGTTTTCAATTGTACCGACATGGTGTTCTGGTATCCACCCCTTCCCGTATTACTTCGGATGTCGTCGTAATAGTAATATTCTACGTAGAGCGTGTCTTTTACTCGAATTTTGATAGGTTCATCAGCAACAAAATCAAAGTTGGTTTCGCCTCCTTCTCGATCAAAACCATTAACAAATTCTCTACCTTCAGGTTCGGGTTCGCCGCCAGATTCCTGCACGTAGTCTCTTTGCGAATTCAGTTCCAAAGTAGCTCCTGCGCCTTGAACCGATATAACTCCTCCGCTGTAACTAAAGGGTTGACTCGTTGGATAAGTGGAACCGGTAAAACAACCTTCGTCCGTATCCAAGACTCCATCATTATCATCGTCAATATCAATCAAATCGCCCACCAAATCCCCATCGTGGTCATTACAAGCATTTTGAGAACTATCTTGGTAATAAGGATAAAGCCTATAACTGAGGGTATCATTATCGGCCAAAGTTTCCAAATTATTGGCCAATCCATTCGTTCCTACCGAGTCAAAAGCAGCATTTTGCGTTACCAAAGAATCGCCGATAAAGCCAGCCCCCGCCTCCGAAATATCGAAACAACCATCACCGTCAGAATCCAAGTCCAGTCGGTCGGGAATGCCGTCGCCGTCGGTATCAATGTCGGTACAGACGTACAATAAATCGTCTGGATTGCCATAAACAATGTTAGTAAAGGTTCGACCAACAGTAGTAGCGGTAGAAACCGCCAATTTGTATTCGACTAAAGGTGCGCCCGTTGCACTATGAATTTCAGTACCGTTTCGCTTAAAAGAGACATTTCCAGCCGCATCAATGTCGATGGCATACATAGTCCCAGAAACGTAGGTGTCACTAGCGAAAGATGAACCCGTTACCCGCACATCGTTAGAAGAAGTATTTGGAATATAGTGTTTATAGCCCGTATAATTCCAATTAGTCGTCGTCAAAGACCCATTCGTTGGCGCCAAGCCAAACATGACCCCTTGATTTACATCATCTATTTTAAATTCTAAGTGAATCGGTAAGGGTAAAGTTTGGTCAGAATAGGTTGTTCGCCAATTAGTAGTTGTCGCATCCGCAAAAATAGTGTTCTCCGTTTGGGTCAATAAAACATTACCGTTTCCTGTAAAGGTCAAATCGCTAATGCCTTGACCACCAATGGTGTAGCAAGAATCTGATTGTTCCTGATAATCGGGAATACCGTCGTTATCATCGTCGATGTCCACTAAATCTCCGATACCGTCCATATCCGAATCGGCGCAAACGTTCAGGTGACTCGCTAAGGCGAAAATATCGTAGGTGGATTCGTAATTGATGCTGTCCGAATCGACGTTGGTTTCAATAATATCGGCTAAACCATTGGTACCAACTGCGGTAGAACCCACTGGAATCACCAATGAATCAGTGGTATTCATTACCACCCCCGCCTCCACGGCATCGGGACAACCATCGCCGTCCGAATCGAGGTCTAGGTGGTTATAAATACCGTCGCCGTCAGTGTCGGCGTTGCAGGTCAGTTTAGGAAAATCTTCGGGTCGGAAATTATTGAATTCAAAATAGACTTCGTTAGAATAGCCACCACTCCAAATGGTTCCAGAGACACCAAAAATTCGATAATGACGATACGTATTCGCATTTTGGGTAACCGTAAATTGGTCATTTCTTATGGTTCCAATGTCCAGAACTGCACTACTTTGATTAGCTTGGTTATAGACAATGTCTGCGCTCAAATCTGTCCAAGTAGTACTATCATCACTCCCTTGTAGTTTAGCCCTCGCTCCGTTGATAAAATGACTATTTCCGTTGATGTATTGTAAATAAATGGTTTTCAAATCCACAGGTTGACTAAAGTCAAACTGGTAAACCGTTTGATTGGCTAGGGCTTGGCTATTGACCATTTGCACCGCATAACTTTGGCCGCCTGTACCGTTGTCGCCATCAACCAGCTCTTCGGGATGACCGTAGGTAGCACTCATATTTAGACTAGTGGAGACAGTTACAAAATCGCTACGGTTACCACTTTGGAAGTCTTCCTCTACGTTGAAACAGTCGGACGCCTCTTGGCTATCTCTAACACCATCGTTATCATCGTCAATGTCCATCAAATCGGGAATGCCATCCATATCCGAATCGGCACAGGCATTGAGGAAATCAGCTAAAGCGAGGGTAACATAAGTCGAATTATAAGTCGTATTAGCCGTCCCCAAGTCGTTGGTTTCAATACTATTGGCTAGACCGTTGAGGCCTACTTCAGCGTTCGTAGTTGCAATCAGGCTATCAGTTGGAGAACCGTTGTTCGTTGCGCCCGTTACACCCGATTCGTAGGCATCGTAGCAACCATCGCCGTCGGAGTCGAGGTCAAGACGGTCCACAATACCGTCCATATCTGTGTCTTTATCGCATACTGGTAGGGCGACAAGGATATCGTCAAACCCAAAATCATTTCCGTTGGAACCGTTATTTAAGTTTCTAAAGGATAAATCTAAGGTATCAACATTACCACTATTCCAATCGAAGGCATGCTGAACGAAACCGCCCGCTACAGTAGGAACAACTGGACCATAGACTTTAACACCGTTGGCAAATACTTCTATTCTGGGGTCGGATACAGTATTCTGTTTGTACAATTGAAAAGAAATACGATAATTGGTGCTGGTCATTAAATTGATTGGAATGGAAGTTCCCCATACTTCGTCACCAACGCCATACGCACAACCACCTGTGTTGTGTAGAAGGTATTGACTGCCATCAATTCCTCCCGTTCTCAGTTGCCCATTCTGGCAAATACCCGGCTGCCAATTATTCGCTGCATCGTACATATTCCAATCAGCCCCTTCAAAATCTTGCTTATAAATAGCACAAATAGTATCCGTCTCTAAAATATCTAGCACCCCATCGTTGTCATCGTCAATATCAATCAAATCACCGACCAAATCGCCATCGTGGTCATTACAAGCATTTTGCAAACTATCGGCAAAAAAGTAGGATAAGTGATAATTGATGCTGTCGCTATCGGCATTCGTCTCTAGATTATCGGCCATCCCATTAGTACCAACCGATACATAATTGGCATTTTGATTGACGATGGAATCGCCAATGAAGCCCGCCCCAGACTCAACAATATCGAAGCAACCATCTCCGTCCGAATCCAGGTCAAGGTGATTGTAAATGCCGTCGCCGTCGAGGTCGGCACTACAACTCGTTTTTGGAAAATCCTCGGGTCGGAAATTGGCAACAGCTACCGTTATTTCATAGACACGGGCGTAGTACGTAACGCCGTTGACGCCCACAATTCGATACTTCGCGTACTTTTTGTTTGGTTGTAAACTATTGGTAAACGTTTGGGTATTATTGACGACCGTACGATTGGCCGCAACGTCCAAATCTTCCCAACCGTTCGCAGCAGAAAAACCTTGCAGTTTATTCGTATTGGCGGCACCGTTGGTAAAAGCCAAATTGTACATTGCAAAATCAATCGAACTAATTGTTACAGGTACGTTTAGGGTAATTTCGTAAATGGATTTATCGACGTGATTTTGATTGGGAGCAAAACCTGTATAACTAGCAGTGGTGACGATACCATCGTAGGCGTTTGTCAGAGGTCGTCCCGTTGATTCAATAGTCAAATCCGACCGAACGTCAATGATTTTTATAGCCGAATCGGGATTCATAAAGAAACAATCGGGGGCTTCGTCGCTATCCCTGATGCCATCATTATCATCATCAATGTCCACTAGGTCGTTGATACCATCCATATCCGTGTCGGCACAAGCGTTTAAGAAATCAACGACGGCGTATTGATTATACGTCGTTTGGTAATTGATGGTATCAGAATCAGCCGCCGTTTCCGTTACATCGGCCAAACCATTCGTACCTACTGCCGTCGAACCCGCTGGAACTACCAACGAATCCGTAATGCTAGTAACTGCCCCCGCTTCATAAGCATCGGAACAGCCGTCACCGTCCGAATCTAAGTCCAAATGATTCACAATGCCGTCCATATCTGTATCCATCGGGACGCAAATACCGCCATTGAGATTGAAGCCGTAGCCGTGGTAGCCAATTAAAGCGGTTCTTTCGTGTTTGACGTTTAGCGTAAAATCGGAGAATTGCCCTTCGGTCAAGAAGGTAATTTTCCAAGTTCGGCTATTCGTCGTACCCGCATTTTGTACGAATTGAACGCCCGAGTTAATAGTAGCGCCGTCAGTTAAACTCGTTTGGTTGTCGGGGTCGGTGACAATTGCAGGAACGGCGGACGACCAAGTCAAAGTAATATCATGCTGATTGACGTTTTGCCCCGCCCAACTGCTAGTATTTGTGGGCACTTCTGGTCCCCATTCAACGGTTCCTTGAACAAATTTACCCGTTTTAATTTCCAAAACGTGCTTATCGTTAACTTCAAAAGGGGCGCTTCCATCGTAGGTAGAATAATGGAATCCGTTATTAAAATTAGTATAAAAAGTACCGTTATCCGCATCGGTGGTAAAGGTATACAACGCCGAATCTAGGCCATTTTGAAAACTACCCGTTACGATTCTTGCACCCGCTGTACCACTTGCCACCCCATCAGCAAAAACGGACATTTCGCAGTTCATTTCCGCCAAGTCGGGGGTCCCATCATTATCATCATCTATATCAATTAAGTCACCGACACCGTCCATATCCGAGTCGGCACAGGCATCCAAAATAGCGCTTTGAGCGACGTAATACGTTGAGGTATAAGTGGTAATAGCACTATCTGTATCGTTAGTTTCAATACTATTCGCCAAACCATTAAGACCAACCTGTACACTCATAGTTGCCACTAAACTATCCGAAACCGAACCATTGTTAGTCGAACCCGTTACGGTGGCTTCTTTACTATCGTAGCAACCGTCACCGTCGCTATCCAAATCTAAGTGGTCGGCAATACCATCCATATCGGTATCCAAAGTATCACAAAGGGGAACACCTACCGAATTCAAGACAGCTACTTCCCCCGCCGCAATGGTTATCCCCGTCCAATTTTCCAACAAAGAAGAGGTGTAGACAATTTCGGTGACTAAACCGGGAATAAGGATAGAACCACCCGCCTCACCGTTGCCTCGAATTTGATTATCCGCCAATTGACTAATACTACCCGTTTTAGCGATGGAAACTGGACGATTGAAAGTGTAAACGTTTCCGTTGTTCGACCAAACGTGAAGGATAGGATTATATAGCGGTTTGGAAAATTGGAAACGGTGTTCCACGTTAGGTCCACTGTACGTCTGAATCATCGTATCGGTAGAAACGGCCATCGGGTCGTGACTAGCGCCCGTCATAAGACCGTTCGCACTTTGAAAAGACCTAAAATCGCCACTGTAATTAACCAGTACGCTATCACCGTCAATAATTAATACACCATTGGCCGTATTAGTAACTGTATTCCCAGCAAGCCATCGGGTATGAACAAAATTCTCAGTAGTAGTAAATGTTTTATCACAATTATAGCCTTCTTCGGTATCCAAAACCCCATCGTTGTCATCATCAATATCCACTAAATCACCCACACCATCCATGTCCGTATCGAAGCAAGCATTTTGTAAATCATCTTGAAAATAAGGTTGTAAAGTGTAGTTAATGCTATCATTATCCGCCACCGTTTCCAAATTATTCGCAAAACCGTTTACCCCAACAGTATCAAAATCTGGATTTTGTGTCACCAAAGAATCACCAATAAAACCTGCACCCGCTTCCGAAATATCGTAACAACCATCGCCGTCGGAATCTAGGTCTAAGCGGTCGGGGGTGCCGTCACCGTCGGTATCAAGGTCAGTGCAGACGTATAATAAATCGTCAGGATTGCCGAGAATAATATTAGAAAACGGTTTAGGAGTTCCGCTTGCGGTAGATACGACCAACCTAAACTCGGTATCAGTAGTAACATCTGTATAAATTTCTATATCATTTTTCCACATTTTCAAAGTGCCCGTAGCATCAACTCGTATCGTAAATTTATCGCCATTGGCGTAGGTGCTACCACCCGAAGCGCCTCCAAAGTCTCTAATATCATAGCTACTACCATTAGAGAAATAGAATTTGTGACTTTGGTCACTCCAGTTGGTTACGGTTTGGTTGCGACCATTACCAATCAGACCTATCATCATGGGGGAATTGACGTTGCTAACGTTGAATTCAAAAATAACAGGTAGGCCGAAAGTTTCATTACTGTAAGAAGATACCCACGAACCCGATAATCTACGGACAGACAGACTATCCGTAAAAAGGTTGATACCTACTTGATTGTCATTATTAAAAGTTAATGTGGTTAAGTCCACTGCTCCAATGTAGTTACAGTTCATTGATTGCTCGTTGACATCAAGAATTCCATCATTATCATCATCAATATCCACCAAATCACCAATGCCGTCCATATCCGAATCAGCACAAACGTTGAGGTGACTCGCAAGAGCGAAAATATTGTAAGTGGATTCGTAGTTGATACTGTCCGAATCGGCGTTCGTCTCTACAATATCTGCTAAGCCGTTGGTGCCAACTGCCGTCGAACCTACTGGAATCACCAACGAATCGGTTGTGTTCATCACCGCCCTCGCTTCGACCGCATCGGGGCAACCGTCACTATCCGAATCGAGGTCTAGGTGGTTGTAAATGCCGTCGCCGTCGGAATCTGCATTACAAGTCAACTTGGGAAAATCTTCATGTCGGAAACCGCTGTAATTCATTTCGATTTCATAGACCCTAGCGTAGTAAGTAACTCCTGCTACACCGACTATTCGATACCTGTTATACTTCTTATTCGGCTGTAAAGTATTGGTAAAAGTTTGGGTATTATTGACGACCGTACGATTGGCCGCAACGTCCAAATCTTCCCACGCAGAACCTGTCCAACCTTGTAATTTATTGGTATTCGCAGCACCGTTGGTAAAGGCCAAATTATACATGCGGAAATCAATCGAACTAATGGCAATGGGTGCCGATAAGGTAATTTCGTAAATAGATTTATCCACGTGATTTTGATTGGGGGCAAAACCAGTATAACTTGCGGTAGTAATGATACCGTCGTAAGCATTGGTCAAAGGACGGCTAACTGCCTCGATGTTTAACTCGGAGGTGACATTGATAATTTGTACTGCAGAATCAGCATTACTGTAGAAACAGTCGGGCGCCTCCTCGCTATCCCTAACACCATCGTTATCATCGTCAATATCTACTAAATCGGGAATGCCGTCCATATCCGAATCGGCGCAGGCATTGAGGAAATCGACCAGGGCAAGAGTGATGTAAGTAGAGTTATAAGTGGTCTCTGCGGAATCCACATCATTGGTTTCAATATTATTGGCTAAACCATTCAAACCTACTTGGGCGCTGGTGGTGGCAATTAAGCTGTCAGTTTGAGAACCGTTATTGGTTGCACCCGTTACGCTCGATTCGTAAGCATCGTAGCAGCCGTCGCCGTCCGAATCGAGGTCTAAACTGTTCGGCGTACCATCGTTATCTGTATCTAAGATGTGGCAAACACCGCCGTTTACATTAAAACCGTAGCCGATATAATTGATAGCAGCGGGTCTAGTGTGGGAAATATTTAGCTGGAAGTCTTGATTAGTGCCCGTTACTAGAAAAGTTAGCTTCCAATTTCGACTATTGATGCTACCCGTATTTTGTGTAAAAGTAACGCCCGAATTCACCGACGAACCATCTACTAACGATATTTGACCACTTGGATTGGTCACAATGGCGGGAACGTTGGGGGTCCAAGTTAAAACTAGGTCGTGTTGTTGAGTAGTTTGACCAGCCCAACTGGAATTATTCAGAGGCGTCTCTGGACCCCATTCGATGCTGCCACCGAATACGTGATTGGTGTCGGGTAATAACAAGCTATGCGTATCTTGAACTTCAAAGGGTGCGGTACCGTCAAAAGTAGAATAGTGAAATCCATTAGTGAAGTTAGTAAAAAACGTTCCATTATCCGTATTTGTGCTAAACTCATAAGGCAAGCTTATCGCTCCTTGGGAAAATTCAGCATTTACCCGCCGATTATTAGCGCCCCCCGAGGCGACTCCATTTTGAATCAATAAGGTGTCCACACAAAGCCGTTCGTCGAGGTCTAGCACGCCATCATTATCATCATCAATATCCACCAAGTCGCCTACGCCATCCATATCGGTATCTATGCAAGCATTTTGTAAATTATTTTGAAAATAAGGTTGTAGGGTATAAATGATGCTGTCATTATCGACGGCCGTTTCTAAATTATTGGCAAAACCGTTTACCCCAACCGTATCAAAATTGGGATTTTGGGTCACCAAAGAATCTCTAATAAAACCAGCGCCCGCTTCCGAAATATCGTAACAACCATCACCATCCGAATCCAAATCTAATCGGTCGGGAATGCCGTCCATATCCGTGTCGATGTCCGTACAGACGTACAATAAGTCGCTATCGTTGCCAAAAATGATATTTTCAAATGTTCGCCCGACCGTCGTATTGGTCGAAACAACTAACTGATATTCCGTCAAGGGCGCCCCCGTGGTAGCGTGCACTTCGACACCATTTCGTTTGAAAGAGACATTTCCGGCCGCATCAATATCAATGGCGTAAAGCGTTCCCGCTTCGTAGGTAGCACTAGCAAAAGTGGCCGTCAAAGCCCGTACATCGTGCGAACTAGTGTTGGGAATATAATGCTTATAACTCTGGTCGGTCCAGCTATTAATCACGGGGGAAGCAGTCGTTGGAATCACCCCAAACATGACACCTTGGGCAACATTTTCCACAGTAAATTCCAGATGAATCGGTAAGGCTAAAGTCTGGTCCGAATAGGTGGTTCGCCAAGAGGTAGTTGTCGCATCGGCAAAAATAGAATTCTCCGTTTGAGTTAGCAAAACGTTTCCACTTCCCGTGAAAGTTAGCTGACTAATATCTTGACCACCAAGGTAATAACAAGAATCCGATTGTTCGGCGTAGTCCAAAACGCCATCGTTATCATCGTCAATATCTAATAAATCCCCAATCCCGTCCATGTCCGAATCGGCGCAAACGTTTAAGTGGCTGGCCAAAGCGAAAATGTTATACGTTGATTCGTAACTAATCGTATCAGAATCAGCACTAGTTTCTACCACATCCGCCAAGCCATTTAAGCCTACCGCTGTGGAACCTGCTGGAATCACCAAAGAATCGGTCGTATTCGTAACGGCACCCGCTTCCACCGCATCGGGGCAATTATCCCCATCGCTATCCAAATCCAAAACATTCGGTGTACCGTCCATATCCGTGTCTTCCGCCCCACACAGCGAAGCGTTGACGCCGTAGCCTTCGTAAGTTAAACCAGTGCCGACGTGTTGCACGGTCAATTCAAAATCTAAGGGCAAATTATCCGTTAAAAATTCGATGTACCAATCCCCTTGATTGATGGTGTAATTGGCCGTCGTCAAAGCCACGCCCGACGCAATCGCATCACCATCGCTATGACTCGTAATTTGTGCAGGATTACCGATACGAATAACGGCGTTCACCGCTGGCGTCCAATTCAAATTTATCGTGTGCGGCGTATTGGCTTGATTGTTATTCACCGCCGAATTGGTCGGTACTTGCGGGCCGTACTGAATTCGTTTTAAAACCGTTGCACCTCGGGGCGAAAAAGTATGTTGTTCGGTGTAACCACCGTCGTTATCGTAAATCGTAAAGTGGAAACCGTTGGTAGAATCGACTTTAAAATAGGTGGTGCTCCCCAGTTGAGCGTCCATGTTCAAGCTGTAATTCGCTTGATAATCTCCCGTACTAAATACGCCATTGGCCCGTTGGTTGGCATTAACAAAACTAAATCCGTTGCCGCCACCAAAAGTCGCAGGGGCACACCCCAACTCCGTTTCGTCGGGTACACCGTCGTTATCATCGTCCAAATCAATCAAGTCCCCTACTCCATCGTTGTCGCTATCCGCACAGGCATTTAACAAATTGGTCAGTCCCATGAAATAGGTAGAAGTGTAACTCAAATCCGTCGTACTTAAATCGTTGTTTTCCAAATGATTGGCCAAACCGTTGAGCCCAACGGATGTGAATAAAGTTCCTTGGGTAACCAAAGAGTCGGTCACACTCCCCGCCCCCGCTTCAGCCAAATCCGAACAACCGTCTCCGTCCGAATCCAAGTCCAAATGATTCGGAATACCGTCCATATCTGTATCTAAATCGCTACACAGGCCACCCGTCATATTAAACCCGTAGCCTATGTAGTTAATGTTAGAAGTTCTAGTGTGTGTAACGACCAACTCAAAATCCTCAATAACCCCCGTGGTTAAAAAAGTGATTTTCCAGTTACGACTATTAATACTGCCCGTATTTTGGGTAAAAGTAGCCCCCGAAGCGATTAAACTACCGTCCTCTGCGCTTATCTGTCCCGTTGGGTTGGTCACCAATGCGGGAATGGCAGGCGTCCACGTTAGCGTAACTTCGTGTTGTTGCGTTGTTTGTCCCGCCCAAGAACTACTGTTCAACGGTACTTCGGGACCCCATTCCAAATCTCCGTTGTGCATGCTTCCAGTGGGAATGTCCAAATAATGGGTATCAACCACAATGAACGGAGCCGTACCGTCGTAAGTGGAATAGTGAAAACCGTTATTAAAATTGGTAAAAAAGGTCCCGTTGTCCGTATTGGTTTGGAAGCGATAAAAAGCTGTGTCTCGTCCATCGGAAAATTGGGCCGTCACTATCCTGTTCTGCGCACCGCCCGAAGCTACCCCATTTTGAATCGCAAAAGTTCCCGAACAGGACATTTCGGTAATATCAGGGGTTCCGTCGTTATCGTCATCAATATCAATGAGGTCACTCACACCGTCATTATCGTGGTCAGCACCGCATAAAACACTGTTCCCATTTAAAGCATAAGAAGCATAATAACTAGTGTAATTTATAGACGCCGTATCGGTATCCACGTTTTCCAAACTATTCGCCAAACCGTTTAAACCAAAAGGTCCCGCCACCAAACTATCCGTCTGACTCGCCAAAGCCCCCGCTTCGATAGCGTCCGAACAACCGTCTCCGTCGGAGTCCAAATCTAATCTATTCACAAGGCCGTCCATATCCGTGTCTATATCGACGCACAGCCCTGCTACGTTGAAACCGTAGCCGTGGTAATTAATAGCCGCCGTCCGTTCGTGCTGGACCGACAAGTTGAAATCGGCGAACATTCCTTTGGCTAAGAAAGTAATACGCCAAGTTCGGCTATTGGTCGTTCCTGTATTTTGGGTGAAAGTCACGCCCGAGTTGATGATGGCACCATCCGTTAAACTAGTCTGATTATTCGGGTCAGTCACGATAGCCATGACGGCGGGTGACCAATTCAGCGTTATGTCGTGTTGTTGGGTCGTCTGGTTTGCCCAAGTTGATAAGTTGCTGGGCGCCTGCGGTCCCCACTCGATATTACCACTGATAATACTACCGGGGTTAATGTCAAAAGTATGGGTTTCGTTGACGTCGTAAGGCGCTAAATTATCGAAAGTAGCGTAGTGGAAACCGTTGGTGGTATTGGTGTAAAAATTTCCGTTATTCGCATCCGAGGTGACGGTATATAAAGCGCTGTCAACACCATTGGAAAACCAAGCGGTCGCTTGATGGTTACCCGCCGAGTTCATCACATTGGAGTTAATGACGCTAACAGCTTGACAAGCCAATTCGTCTGAATCTAGCACTCCATCATTATCATCGTCCAAATCCAATAGGTCACCAATACCATCCATATCGGAATCGGCACAAGCGTTCAATAAAGCACTTTGAGCGATGAAATAGGTGGAGGAGTAACTTATAAGATTAGAATCGTCGGTGATTTCTAAATGATTGGCCAAGCCATTTGACCCTACTCCAGTATAACTAGCACTTTGATTGGCTAAAGAATCGGTTACCAAGCCAGCGCCCGCTTCGGCAATATCGTAGCAGCCGTCACCGTCTGCGTCTAAATCGAGGTGATTTAAGATGCCATCCCCGTCTAGGTCTTCAGAACAGTTATTCTTTGGATAATTCTCGGCCAAGTAGTTCGCCAATTGTAAATGTATCTCCTGCAAATAGTAGGAATTTCTCACCGTACCAGCAATTCCACGTATTCTGTATTTTTGATATTTCCCTTGGTTTTGGGTAATTGGAAAGGCAATTTGACCCGTTGCACCCGCAATAGTTGTTGTCGTTCCAGAGTTGGTATTGTAGGGTAATACGGACGATAGATTTATCCAAACGATACCGTCCCATCCTTGAACCTGTACCGTTGCCCCGTTATTGAAAAAAGTTTGGGTGGTATTGTTGGTAGTTATTAGAATAGTATCCACTTCGATGGGTTCGAAGGGTTCCATTTCCGCAATCGTGGCGTTAGTCAGTGGCTGACCGTTGTTGAAACGATTTTGACTGCCATAAATACCGTCCGCTAATTGGGTAGCATTACCATTTTGAAAATTTAAGGTGGAAGTTACCTCCATTTTTACTTGGCGGTTGCCCGCAAAAACGTCCAATTCGCCAAACGTGTAGTAACAATCGGGCGATTCTACGGCATCGGGTACGCCGTCGTTATCATCGTCAATGTCCACCAAATCGGGTACGTTATCCATATCCGTATCGGCGCATAAATTTAGGAAAACACTGTTAGCAATACGATAATCGGGGGAATAGTTGAGAACACCGTTATCTGTATTGGTTTCCACGCTATTAGCCAAACCATTGAGTCCCACTTGGGCATTTGTCGTAGCAATGACGCTGTCTTGTTCGTTGGTGGTTGCCCCCGCTTCGTAGGCGTCGAAACAACCATCACCGTCGCTATCCACATCTAAACTATTAGGCGTGCCGTCCATGTCCGTGTCGAAAGCCCCACAAAGCGAGGTATTGAAACCGTAGCCTTCGTAGGTCAATCCATTGCCTACGTGTTCGACGGTCAATTGAAAATCAATGGGCAAATTATCCGTAGCAAATTCGATGTACCAATTGCCCGAATTGATGGCGTAAGTTCCCGTTGTAATGCTAGTTCCAGAAGTGATGGCATCCCCGTTGGAATGGCTCGTAATTTGGGTAGGAGAACCAATAATAATAGTAGCGTTCACCGCTGGTGTCCACGTCACATTGAGTGTTTGCGGAGAATTACCTTGTGCGTTGTTGACGGCATTATTTTTCGGCACTTGAGGCCCGTATCGAACCTTTCCAATCACGGCGTCACCCTGTGGAGAAAGCGTGTGTGTTTCTGTGTAGCCACCATCATTATCGTAAATGGTGTAATGGAATCCGTCGGACGTGTCAATTCTGAAATAAGTAGTACTACCCAATTGGGCGTCCATGGCTAAGGTATAATTAGCGGTAAAGGTTTCGTTGGTAAAAGTTCCCGCCGCCGTTTGGTTATTATTCGTAAATGTAAACCCGTTTCCATTACCGAAAATAGCGGGTTGACAGGCCAATTCCACCACGTCGGGAATACCGTCATTGTCGTCATCCAAATCAATCAAATCGCCCACATTGTCTCCGTCCGTATCGGCGCAGGCATTCAATAAGTTGGTAATGGCCATGTAGGCCGTTGAGTTGTAGTTGGGGATGTTTGAGTTGTTAAACGTTTCTAAATTATTAGCAAAACCGTTCGCTCCCTCGTCGGTGAAAGCGGGATTTTGGGTAACCAAAGAATCGGTAATGGGTCCTGCGCCCGCTTCCGCCAAATCGTAGCAACCATCGTTATCAGAATCTAAGTCTAGATGGTTAGGGATGCCATCTCCGTCCGTATCGTCCGCACAAAAGGGTTTCGGATAAGCAGAAGCTACGTAAGGAGTAGGCAAAGCCACGGTGATTTCGGCAATGGTGTTGGTATTTGTCGTGGCTGCGCTAGTTCCAAAAATTCGATAAAAAGTGTAAATACCCGCATTAGTAGTCACATTGAAATCATAATTACCTCCCGTCGTATTTATCCACAGTGGAACATCCCCCGTTAAGTTGACCCAGTTCGTTCCATCAAACCCTTGTAATCTGGCCTGTGCAAAGGCATTACCAAAGGGATTGGTAGTACCCAAGTCAATTGTGACACTGGCCAGTTCGACTTGATTGGCCATTCTCAATTGAAAAATAGTCGTATTGTTCAACTCTTGACCATTGTCGAAATTATACACTGCGGATAGACTGCCATCGTACAACTGAATATTGTTATCCGAAGTAGTCAAGTCGGATGTAATGGTATCAATTAAAACCGCTTCGTCGCTACTTACAAAACAATTAGGCGATTCAATGGCGTCGGGAATACCGTCGTTATCGTCGTCAATATCAACCAGATTACTAACGTTATCTCCGTCCGAATCGGCGGGAATATCTCGATAATCGGCGTCTTGATTCGTCCCTCCGAGAGCAATGTCCCCATCTTCATCGGGCAGTAATAGCGGATTATCCAACTCGTCATCAGCATCAATATCATTGATATTATTCCCTTCAAAAACATCGTATAAACCGTCTTGGTCTCTATCAGTGGTCGAACCATCGTAGGGATTACCACTTTCTTGATGGTCTAATAAGCCGTCTCCATCCGAGTCAATATCTAAGTAGTCGGGTAGATTATCCGAACCCGCATCGGTGTTGGGTGGTGTAGGTAGCGTGCCACCGTGGTCCGTGTCAAAGGTGTTATCTATGCCATCACCATCGGTATCCATATTCGAAAGCGGACGATAATTTTGCGTAGGTTGGGCTTCCACAATATCGGGAATACCGTCATTATCCGAATCAATATCCAAATGGTCAGGTCGCCCATCTCCGTCCGAATCACCCGGATTGAGAGCGTTCAAAGCAGCTTGTATTTCAATAGAATCTAAAATACCGTCATTGTCGTCGTCTAGGTCAATTTCGTTGCGAATACCGTCGTTGTCCGTGTCTAAACAAACTTCGGCGTTCAGTAATAGCTGCGGTGTATTATCTACTTCATTTTGGTTATCTACTATCACCGTACTAATCCTTACGGCTTCTACGATTCTTTCGTAGGTATCCGCATCGGCTTCTCCTTCTAGGTCAATCACATTGGTACCGATTCCCATTGCGTAAACTCCCGTCGGCGTACCGTTTTCAAGCACCATATCGTTCGCATCCACCGTAAAAGGGCTGCCAATATTTAAAAAATAATCTTCGGAAGGGGCAGAAACTTGAAAACCGTACAATTGCTGGTAAGTTGTGGGAACATTGAGTTGCGTAACAACTTGCTGAGGGTTGATTTGATAAAACTGGTTAATTCCTGTGAAAGAAATCAGAATTTCTCTGGGTGTAGGGCCTTGGTCTTCAAAATCGAAAGAACAACCGTTCCAGAAGTAATTCGGATTGGCCCCTCCTCCTGTGACTTGCCAAGTAATGACGGCCTGATTCGTTCCACTTACGTTGATATTCGTCGTTGTCGTCCCGCAGTTAGTACCAATAAATTGACCGTTGACAAACATCCTAGAACTTAACGCCGCTTGACAATTCCGACCATTATTGACCACTCTTAGCGTCTCAATATTTTGAACATTTAGGACATTACTGCTACCGTTACAAAAAGGTACGTTTTGGGAACCTGCACCCGAGTACGTTAGCGTCCGATAAACCGCATTGGACGTTAAATCTACGTCGCAAATGCTCGAAGCCAAAAAACTACCAACAGTAGCAATTTCTTCTTTTTCCGCCTTTATCTTTTGGGACAAAAACCAATGCCCAACTTCTTCTTTTAGCTGACCGATATGACGCCGAAAAAAAGAATTACGAGCTGGATTTAGATTTGTAATACCGAATCCAAATACGACAAAAAGTGCTGTTAGACGCAGCACATTTTTTCCCAAAAAGGATTTTCCATTATTGCTTTCTGTACGTTTTTTCCGCTTCATAACTAAATTTTTTGGTTCTTCGACCACTTTACTAGTGATTGGTGATTGGTAACTAGTCACTAATGACTAATCACTAGTCTCCATACTATCGTCTCTCGCTTTCTATCTGGACATTTTCCTCAATATGAGTAATGATAATTTCCGTCCGCCGATTTTCTTGGTGTTCCGATTCACTACAATCTACTCCGTCCGCACAGGGGTTTGTTAACTCCGATTCGCCGTTGGCTTCGTAGCCATTGATTCGATAGGGCGCTACGCCGTGGTCAAACAGGTATTGCCGGGCCGCCTTAGCCCGTTTTCTAGACAGCCATTTGTTGTAATCGTAAGTACCTCGACTATCGGTGTGTGAGGACAACTTAATTTCCATGCTTGGATAGGTTTCCATCAAAGTGACCAAATAATCCAGTTCGTACTGTGCGTCCGTACGGATGGCGTATTTGTCAAAATCGTAGTAAATATTTCGTAAGGTCAATACATCACCAACTTGATAATTACCTTCGGCATCTCCCTTGAAGTACTCATTGATGTAATCGGGAGAAGCGGGGCCATTTTGGGGATTCCACTGTTGCAATTCTAAATAAAGCACTCGATTAAAAGCCCCCGCTGGACTACAGTCTCTATTTTGGGTGTTAATCGTAGTTCTATTTTCCTCAAAATTGGCTTTTTGCGCAATCAGTTCGTATTCACAATTACAATCCAAACAGAGGGCTATTTTACCATCGAAATCGGTCATTAGCTGTTCTTGGTCCCCCGTACATTTATTGAGAATCGTGACCGTTGCGTTGGGAATTTCTTTGTCAAATTTTTTATTTTTCACAAAGCCTTCGAAAGGAATACAGGTTCGCTTTTTAAGTGGAATGCAGAAATCGGGATTGTCCGCTACTTCGGCGAGTGATACCAAGGTCTGCTTAGGATAGTAGGCTTCTTTCTGGGCATAGATGCCGTACTGCTTATCGCCCCGCATCACGTAACGGATTTCTCCCGCTTGGTTCGATACAAAAGAGGCATCCGCTCGAATGATACCGCCGTTGAGTCGAATGCCGTATTCTTCGCCCCGATTACCCGTCAGCATTGCCCGTGGATTGGCACTCACTGTACTCGTTACCCAATGTTGTCCATCTTTTAGAATAGCTACTTTTACATCGGATAGGCGTTCACCCGTCTCTTCATCACAAAAAGCTACGCTCAACAATTGCGTATTCGATTCGCAGGTCGTGCAGGGGTTGCAGTTATTACAATTGGATTGAAAGGGATTTTCTTGATTACTGGCTTCCTGTAATGCCCAACTGTAAATATCATCTTCTCCCGCCCCACCGGATCGATTGGAGGAAAAATAGCCCGTTTCTTCCGAGGCGTCGATGTAAAATCCAAAATCGTCCTTTTCGGAATTGATGGGACTTCCCACGTTTTGGCGAGCAGACCAAGAATTTTCGTCTTTGAGGTCCGTTTTTTCTACCATAAAAATGTCCAATCCACCGATTCCTTTATGTCCATCGGAGGCAAAGAACAACTTTTCCTTGTTGCTCATAAAAGGAAAAATTTCGTTGCCCGATGTATTGACCGAAGGTCCCAAATTGACGGGGGCGCCCCAAGTATTGCCCGCTCTTTGGACAACGTAAATATCCATTCCACCGAAACCTCCCGGACGGTCGGAAGCAAAATAGAGCCGCTGTTTGTCGGGTGATAAAGTGGGGTGCGCCGTGGAAAAATCTTTCCCGTTGAACGGTAATGCCTCGGCATCTTTCCACGTTTTTTCCTTCCCCGTTGCTTCGTACAACTGTAGCCGCCGAATTCCGTCTTTTCCTTTTTCCTTTTTAGGATTTCTAGTAAAAATCATTTCGTTTTTTGCGGAGTTGAAAGTAGCCACACCGTCGTGGTATCTTCCATTGACTTCTCCTTCCAATTCGGTGGGTTCTTCAAACAAACTGCCATTTTTACCCGCATAATACAAATCCGAAAACCCGACATTAGTCCAATGGTCTAGTTCGTCGGGGGACAGTTTACCACTCGCTCGCATAGAAGTAAAAATTAGCCCATTCCCGTAAGGAATTGGGCTAAAATCGTGGTATTCAGAATTTAACTCGGACTGGTTTTTAACGACAATATTTTGATGGTATTTAAACTGTTGGGCTTCGTTACAATTTTCAATGAAGGAGCGGTTTTGGTCGCCCGAATCTTCGACGTACACTTCGTACCAACGAATAGCGTCTTCACATTTTCCATTAATTTGCAGCACTTGGGCGTAGTGCAAAGCGACTTTACTATCTACCGCCTCGTTGATGATTTGGGCGTACCAGTACTCCGCCGCTTCGTACTCTCCGTTGAGGCGAAAGCTATTGGCCAACTTCCATTTGACTTCGTAGTTTTGTTCGTCGGCACCCAAGTCTTGGTAGTAATCGGCGGCCGACATGTACCCCTTCTTTTCGTAGAGTTGATTGGCTTTTTTGTTTTGAGCATAACTCGCCAGAAAACAGCAAAAAATTAAGGATAGTGATAGTAATAGTTTATTCATGAGGATATAATTTTTAATAAGAGGTCAGAAGTCAGACCGCTTTGCTGTCAGAAGTCAGAGATATGAGAGGTCAGAAGTCAGACCGTCCTTGCGGACTGTCAGAAGTCAGACAACCATCTGACAGCGAAGCGGTCTGACTTCTGACCTCTGACTTCTCAATCTAAAAAAAGCGGATGTTATTGACTCCGTCGTTTTTGCGCCGAAAGACGTATTCAGCCATCACCTCTAAACTTCCTTTGGTATATTGATTCAAAGCCGTGATGGCATAATCGACGCCAAAAGCTAGTTTCAAATTCTCCCCGACGGGAAATTGGACGAATCCACCAATCGACTCATCTTTGCGATAATTCGCCCCTACCCATATTATTTTCATCAGTAAGGCACTCAAATTCAAATCCATTTCGAAGGGAGCATTGGGCACGTAACTTACTAAAAAAGAAGGTTTTAACTGAAAGTTATTAGTAACGTCGATTACTAAACCACCCATTCCGTAATAACTTCGCAAGGAGTTTAGGCTACCGACGTTATCGTAATAGTCGATAGTGATGGAATTGCGCAAAAGTTGGGGAACGGAGGCACCCACAAAAAACTTTGGACCACTGTAATAAATACCCGCCCCGACGTTAAAAGCAGATAGGGAATTTAAGTCAATGGGTAGGCCCACGTCGATGTTGTCCAGTAGGTCTAGCTTCGTCCAATCCACTCGTGAGTGGTCATACTGCGCTTGTAAGCCTAGACTTAGTTTAGTATCATTTTTGAAAGCAATTCGATAAGCGTAGGAACCCGTGGCGTAGTAGGTATTAAACATGCCAATTTCATCGGAAATGAGGGACAATCCTAACCCACTCCGCTTATCCGCCAACGGGGTGTGGCCAAAGAGCGTAATGGTACGCGGCGCACCTTCGAAACCGTGCCATTGGTGTCGATAATGTGCACCTACGGTCGGCGCACCTTTGCTACCCGCATAGGCGGCGTTGTACTGTAATTTATTGAAGACAAACATGGTGTATAATGGATTGTTTTGCCCTTGCAGTGCGCAGGTACAACCTATCCATATTACCAGAAAGTAGATGTATTTCATATTGCTTTTTTTAAATTTTCCTGTAAAATTTCAACAGATGCTCGTCTGGAGACGAGCAGATAGTAATTTCAAGTCTGGAGACTTGAAATATCGGCATCAGTGCTACCAGTTGGTCTCGATGTATCAAGTCTCCAGACTTGATACGACTATCCGCAGGTCTCCTGACCTGCAAAACATCTATCTAAAAATCGTCAAATACCCCTGAATGGCCTCCTGACTATTCGCATTTAATTTCAACAAATAGAAATAGGTGCCGGCCGGCAGGGGTTCCCCGTCGTGTGTTCCTCCCCAATCGTTATTGTAGGGCATAGCACTATATACTTCGTCTCCCCAGCGATTGAAAATGATAAGTTCATTTTCGGTATTTCCAAAAAGACAGGGGATAACCAATTCGTCGTTTACATTATCATTATTGGGCGTCAAGCCATTGGGAACAAAACAAATACCCGAGCCTTGGACATCGGTAACAACTAAATTGACAATGGCCGTATCACAAACTTCTTCACAGGTGTTACTGCACAATTTGTAGCGGAAATTATCTTCGCCAAAAAAGTTAGTTTCGGGGATATAGGTGATTGTGCCGTCCGCTTCTTCGGTCAATCTTCCAAAATCGGGAAACTTGGTGATGCGGAACGTAAAATCTTCCTCAGCGTAAATCGAATCGTTGACCAACACGTCGAAATTGATGCTATCGTTAAAACTTACTTCATAGTTATCCGCATTCGCAATCAAGCCTTCGCCCAAAAAGATATTTAGGGTATCAGCAGCGTAATCAACGCACGAAGCATTAGACAAAGACCAAATCAATGGATTGTTTCCTACTTGCAGATTGGAGACAGTAGTAGTTGGACTCAGCGAATTCGCAATAATAGCACTACTGTTAGACCGCCACTGACCGATGCTGAACAGAGGCATAGCGGCCTCCATAAGAATAGACTCGCTTCCACCCGCACATAAGTCTATATCGGAAGTAATAATCAGAGGGGTTTCGGAAGGAAGTTCATCGGTAATAATAGTCACTTCATCCTGGTCAAAATCTTGGCAAC
This sequence comes from Bacteroidota bacterium, assembly GCA_039024375.1. GTDB lineage: Bacteria > Bacteroidota > Bacteroidia > Chitinophagales > Saprospiraceae > JAFMDF01. The sequence goes on along the minus strand of JBCCQK010000003.1, from coordinate 11,503 downwards.
TGCCTTCCGAAAGTGTCCAAGTGAACGTATAAGCGTTCCCAGGCACAAGTCCGTCAACTGTTGTAATGGCAGAGGTAGGAATTACAATTTGTACGCCTTCGCTCGCTTGTTCGGGCGTTTGCGTCCAAATGCCCGTTGCGGTATTTGGTGCCGCCGCTTCCAATTGCGCCGCCGTTTCGTCACAAACTTGTTGGTCAACGCCCGCAAAAGCAACATCATTCGTCAAGCCTCGAACGGTTACCAGTAGCGTATCACTTACAGACTGACCACAATCGTCGCTTACCGTCCAAATGAACTCATTGGAACCTATTTGTAAATCCGTGGCCATCGTTACCGCTTCGTTGGGATTCACAATTAAAGCGTCCGTTGTAGTACTCCATTGTCCCGTGCCCACGGAGGGAACCGTAGCCAGTAAATCAATGGAACCCGCTTGACACAATTCGTAATCCGCTACCGTCATCGCGGTCAAAGGCAACAGTGGTTTTACCGTGACGGTAACCGTATCCGAAGCCAAACTACAGCCATTCACCGTCCTAACGACGTAGTAATCACCCGAGAATTTATCTCCTGCGGGGCCTAACGATAATTGAGTAGCTTCATCATTTTCCAATTCGCCGCTAAGGCCACTAAAGTACCATTGGTAAGTAATGAGGTCGTCTTCGTCTCCTTCTAACGGGTCAAGCACCGTTAGCGTCAATTCCTCTCGTTCGCAAAGTGTTGAAACAGGCGCCAATATGGGTGCTACTTGTGCTTCTTCTACAAATACAGTTACGGGCTGCGACCGTATGGCATCACATCCAGCCACCGTTACTACGACTTCGTACTCACCTGCTTGCTGAGTAGTAATATTTCGAATACTTGGATTGGCAACGTCCGCCGAAAAACCATCGGGTCCCGACCATTGATAAGTCGCATTTTCGTAAAAAGTAGTATTCAATTGGACAAAACCACCCGAACAGGCGGGTTGGTCAACCGTCGTCGGCTGGTCGATATTAATAGTTGTACTTACATCAAAAACAGTGATGATTTCGGTATTAGAAAACCCAGAAATACAATTTCCTTTTTTGGTTCGAACCAAATAATTACCCGACTTATCGGGAGTGGCTTCCTCGAACACCAAGGTGGGATGTTCGGTAGTCATCAAAAAAGATAAATCGCCGTTGTCTGCTTGTAAAAACCACTCAAATTCTACTTCGTTATCATCCTGAATAGTGGCGGTTAGTTCTACGTCTTTTCCATTACAGACTATATTTTCCACAGCTTGCAGGGAAGGTGCTTCGATGCCTGCATTGAGTTGAACGTTGATTTCTTGCCGAACCGTTGAACAACCGTTTTGGGGGTCCAAGGTCAAACCGTACACTCCGACGGATTCGTCGTCAAACTCGGCAATATTTAATTCAAAAAAGTTGCCTCTGGTTTGTCCCGTTTCGAGAATGCCCGATGGTCCCGTCCACGTATAGGTAACTAATTGGCCGTTGGTGTTACTCGCCGCCGTCAAATAGAGTTTACCGCCCGAACACACTTGCGAAGCCACTCTTAAATTATTGATAATCAGGGGTACATCAACGGTTACCGCTACCGATTCGGAAGTCAATAGTGGACAATCCCCTACTTGTACCTGCAATTGATAAGGGGATTTAGCTAGTGGATGGTTAGCGGCCAGCGTGAAATTAGCGGCTCTATTCATGGTCTCTCCGTCGGCGTTTAACCAAGTGTAACTGACGTCAGATTGGTTAAAAGGCAAGATGGAAAATTGCAGTTCTTCGTCTTGACAAACCGACGTACTAACATTGATGACGGGGGATTCGGTGGGACAAGGATTCGTAACTACTACTTTCAAAATAGCCGTATCGCACAAGCCACCAGCATCGCAGGTAACCAAACAGATTTCTTCGGTCCCCGCAAAATTTGCATCCGCTTGGTATTGAATACAGACCGTTCCTAATTGACCATTTGAGATAGTTACTCGTCCACTCACTGCGTTACAAAGCGAAGTAGAAAAGGTCTCATTCGGGTCGGGGTCAACGATTGGCAAACAGATAGTTTCACTAGCATTGCTGTTGACCGTTATGGAATCGTCCATCACCACGGGTGGATTATTGGACGCTTCGGGAATGGGTGTCACTAGAATAGGTACTAAAACCGAGTCGCATTGTCCCGTTTGGTCGCACACTTCTACACAAAACTCGTCGAACCCTAAAAAATCTATATTGGGCTGAATGGTTAGACAAACTTCTTCGTCATTAACTCCGCCAGTCACACTGGTATGATTCGGTGAACTGCATAAACTGAAAGTGTGCGTATTTCCTTCGGCCGCACTGGTAAAAGTTAAACAGGTGGTTAGGTTGGAATCTTGAGGAATAAAAATCGTGTCGGGCGGAAGAATCACTGGACCTCCACAACTAATTCCACTGTTGTCATAATTTGCTCGGTAGTTATCTTCGAACGTAAAAACGTTGGCGAAATAATTCTTAAAATCGGACCCTTGCATACCGGGTTCAATGGAAGTAGGGTCATTATCATTATCAAATAATCGAACGCCTGGTACACAATCTTCATTGGGAATAGTAAAGGTGAACAATAAAATCTCTTCACCGAATGTCCAAGTCATTTGGGACCCGTTGCTGGCAATCCCGTGAAAATCGTTATCGGGCATAACCGTAGGGGCGAATATCTGGGAGTTATCCGTCCAAATACCTCCATTGACCGTTGTAATACTCAAAGGAACGTCCGCTATTTGCGCAGGTAATACGACCGAAATTTGACTACCTCCTCCTACAAAAAAATTCGAAAAACTACTATTCGATTTTCCATAGACCTCGTATTGGTCTTGGTCCGAACTATACTTTATGGTAAAATCTATTTGTTGAGCAGCAGCAATGTTTTTAACCATCAAAAAAAGAAAAACACCGCAAAATAGTCTGAGTAAATTTTTCATAGTTATGTGGGATAGACTAGGTTAGGGTTAATTCATCCATTTCGTGTAAACTAAAATGGAGACTATCGTCCCCTATGGAAAATAGTCTCATTTATATTTAAAATAAATTATACATCATTTGACTAAGTGGTTTGTCAAGATAAAATTGTCGGGTAGAAGAGGGAGATTCTTTCAGAGAATCTTTCTCTTTCAAAGGTTAAAAGAAGAAGATTCTCTGAAAGAATCTCCTTCTCCTATTTTACTAAAACCCGACAGTATTAATTGGAAAAACTACTAAGGTAATTGCTCCAATAAATCGTTGTAGTTGTTGAGTGTCAATGTATTTAAGGGAAAAGTTAGCACGATATTTTGTATTAAAATTCGGTCGTTGCTTCCTCCGTCGTATTTGGCTTTTCCACTCAAGTCAATGTCTCCTTGCAGGTATTCTATGGCATTATCGTAATTGAGATTGAAACCAGAATTAGCAGGGAAAGTCAACACGTCGTTCGCTAACTTAATTCGGTCATTGGCCCCACCGTCGTACTTCACTTTATTATCCGCATTGGCATTTCCTGCCCACAGCGCCCGTTTGCCCGACATGGTGGTCATTTCCAATCCATCGTAGCCTCCGAAATGATACAAATCGGCGTCTCCCATTGTGGTAAAGTCAACCACTAAATTGCCCATTGTAGGCGTTAGGACATTGGCCGTCATCGCTCCAAGGTGATTTCGGTGTTTTACGGCCACGTGGAAAGAAGCGGGTAAACCGAGAATGCACGGGGTCATGCCCGTCGCTGCGTCAACAACGTCTCCATCTCTTTGTACCAAAGCGGAAATGGTTCGAACTACGGTTGCGTTGTTAGTTGCGTCTCTAATTTCGATAAATACCCAATCCACAATGGCATCGGGTGTACCAAAATTTTGGGACAAAATAAGATTCGTAGTGCTTTCACCACCACCGCCAACGTGCGTGAATCTCGAGCTCAAAGCACTACTGTAAGGCTGATTGAGTGGAATCAAACCCTGTGTTCTTAAATCGTCTCGCATCAAGCCATCCGACGTGAAAAGCATCGCACCTTGCAACATGACTTTCAAATTGAGTTTGACGGGTGAAGGTACTATCAGCACTGGAATATTCACCGTATCGCACAGATTCGTCTGGTCACAAACGATAATACAAATACTATCCATTCCCGTAAATCCGGGGTCGGGGTCGAAGGTGACACAAACATCTCCATTCATATTATTCACTGCCGCCGTCGCCGTTCCATTAGCGGGTTGCTCACAGATAGTTACCGTATGCGTATCGCCCGTATTAGGGTCCACAATGGGGCCACAAACCGTCGTTGTAATATCCTCGGGTGTAACTACGGGCGGGAAAACGACTACCGGAGGTTGCGGAGTAGTCGGGGGCTGAATCGTTGGAATAACCGTTATGGGAATATCAATCGTATCACAAAGTCCATCGTCGTCGCAGACGATAATACAGACCTCATCTGTACCCGTAAAGCCATTGTCCGGCGTATATTCAATACATAATTCGTTACCATTAATCGTTGGGGTAGCCGTTCCGTTTGCTGGACTACCCGCACAAAGCGTTGGTGGATTAAACGTTTCGCCAATGTTAGGGTCCAAAATTGGCGTACAAACTGTTACTGTGCTATCCTCGGGCGTAGTTCCTGTTGTCGGAGTCACGACTGGCGGTTCGGGGGTTACCGAAGGAGGTAGCGGAGCCACCACTGTTACGGGGATAAATGTCGTATCGCACAAACCCGTTTGGTCACAAACGATAATACAGACACTATCCGTCCCGTTGAATCCGGGGTTAGGCTCGTATTCTACACACACTTCGTTTCCATTTACCGTTACCGTCTCCGTTCCATCGTCGGCGCCACAACTAGTAGCGGTGAAGGTATCTCCAAAGTTCGGGTCGGTAATCGGTACACAAATATTCCCCGTTGAATCTTGCGGAATCGTCAATGGATTCGGCAAAACCACTGGTGGGAATCCACCTTCCGTAATGGTTAAATAAACCGTTGCCGTATCACAGGCCTGTGGCGTTCCATCGTCACAAACTTGATAAACAAATTGGTCCGCCCCCGTAAAATCCGTATTGGGCGTATAGGTGAAAGAACCGTCGGGATTGATTGTAACGGAACCATTGGCAGGAGCAACCACTGGTGCAGCGGCAAAAGTCAAGTTGTCCCCTTCGGGGTCATTATCATTTGTCGAAACATCTCCCACGATTGGGCTATTTTTGGTACCCGTTTCAGCATCATCGGTCGCATACACATCGTTCATGCCATTGTCGGGCAGTACTTCTATGGTTACCTTCACCGTATCACAAGTCTGAGGTGTTCCATCATCACAAACTTGGTACTCAAAGGTATCTTCTCCCGTAAAATCTGGGTCGGGCGTATAAGTAAACGTTCCGTCGGGATTGATAGTCAGCATGCCGTCCGTTGGTGGCGTGACGGGCGTCGTATTGATAGTGATATTATCGCCGTCGGGGTCAAAATCGTTGTCCGTTAAACTTCCTGTGACGGGCGCACCTTCTTCGGTCACAAAATTATCTTCCACCCCGACTACTGGATTATTATTCGGGTCCGTGTTATCAAACACTTCGATGGTTACTTCGGCCGTATCACAAGCTACGGGCGAACCGTCATCACACACTTCGTACTGGAACCTCGCTTCTCCCGTAAATCCGAACGTTGGAACAAATTCGTAGGAACCGTCAGGATTGATGGTCACTGTTCCTCCAACGGGTGTACCCACGGGCGTAGTGGAAACAATTAAACTATCTCCTTCGGGGTCATCGTCGTTCGTTAGAACATTCCCCATAACTGTACTGTCCTTAGGCGTAACGTTGATGTCATCAATGGCGATAACCTCATTTACGTCAATTACGGTCAAGTAAACAGTGGCTGAATCGCAAGCTACGGGTGTACCATTATCGCATACTTGGTACACAAACTCGTCATTCCCCGTAAATCCAGGATTCGGTTCGTATTCGTAGGAACCGTCTGGATTAATGGTCAACGTACCGTTCATTGGTCCCGAGACGGGTGTAGCAGTTGCCGTTTGCATATCTCCTTCGGGGTCCGTGTCGTTGGCCAATACATTGCCCGTTATGTTTTCGTTTTCGTTCCCCATGCCCGCATCGTCGGTGGCGTAAGTGTCGTTTTCTCCATCATCGGGTAATACCGTGATGGTCACTTTCACCGTATCACATTTTACGGGCATTCCGTCGTCACATACTTCGTATTCGAAAGAATCTTCCCCTTCAAAGTCGGGGTCGGGAGTGTACATATACGTTCCATCGGGGTTGATAGTCAACATTCCATCCGTCGGTGGGGTGACGGGTGTGGTGTTTATAATCAGGCTATCACCATCAGGGTCATTATCATTACTTAACAAGTCACCCATAATCGGGTCTCCTTCTTCCGTAACGAGGTTGTCTTCGGTTCCCACGGGTGGGTTATTATCTGGGTTAGTGTTATCAATTACCTCGATTACTACGGTAGCGGTATCGCACAACTGTGGGCTTCCATCATCACAAACTTCGTAGTCGAAAGTACCTTCTCCCGTGAATCCAGGTGTGGGCGTAAATTCGTAGGTGCCATCTGGATTGATGGTCACCGTACCTCCCGTTGGGGTACCGATTGGTGTAGTATTAACAATCAAGCTATCCCCATCGGGGTCTATATCGTTGGTCAATAAATCGCCCGTTACGGGTTGGTCAATTTGGGTTTGATTCACATCGTCGATGGCTACGGGCGCATCGTTAGCAGGGGTTACCTCAACTGGAATATTGACGGTATCACACAGACCCGTTTGGTCACAAACGATGACACAAATACTATCCGTTCCAGAGAAGTTATCCTCAGGTCCAAAAGTGACGCACAATTGTCCTGTCATATTATCCACAGCAGCGGTGGCCATGCCATTTGCTGGTTGCTGGCAAATAGTTACCGTATGCGTATCTAGTGGATTGGCATCAATGATGGGGCCACAGGTAGTTACCGTGCTATCTTCGGGCGTAACAACGGGTGGAAAAACGACGATGGGCGGTTGAGGAGTTGTTGGTGGTTCAACGGTCGGCACGACGGTAATTGGAATTTCTACCGTATCACACAGTCCTGTTTGGTCACAAACAATAACGCACACTTCATCGTCGCCAGTGAAACCAGGATTAGGCTCATACTCTACACAAAGTTGGTTGCCCATGACCATCAGATTCGCCGTTCCGTTTTCGGGACTACCCGTACACAAATTAGCCGTAAAGGTATCGCCCGCATTAGGGTCAAGAATAGGGGTACAAACAGTAGTGGAACTATCTTCTGGTGTCGTAATTGGCGTGACAATAACTACGGGCGGCTCAGGTGTTACACTTGGTGGCAAAGGTGGGACTACGACCACTGGAACCGTAGTTGTATCGCAAGCCCCCAATTGGTCGCATACAATGATACATACACTATCCGTCCCTGTGAATCCAGAATTAGGCGTGTAGGTAACACAAACTTCGTTTCCATTCACCGTTACCGTTTCGGTACCGTTGCTCGCACCGCAACTAGTCGCCGTAAACGTATCGCCCGCATCGGGGTCACTAATGGGCGCACAAATAGTACCCGTACTATCTTGAGGAATGACAATTGGATTGGGAATGACTACGGGCGGATTACAACTCGTTCCCGTATTGTTATAATTCGCATTATAATTATCAACGAAGGTAAAAACGTTGGCGAAGTAGTTTTCAAAGTCACCGCCTCCCATTCCAGCGGCGGCCGAATTGGGGTCAGACCCGTTGATAAATAGTCGAAGGCCACCGACACAATTTCCACCTGGAAGCGTGAAGGTGTAAAGCAGTAACTCCTGCCCAGCAACGAGCGAAATAATCGAACCGTTAGAGGCAATTCCGTGGAAATCGTGCGCAGGGTCGGCCGTTGGTGCGTAAACCTGAGAGTTGTCGGTCCATATTCCACCATTGACGGTCGTAATGGAAAGCGGTGCATCCGCAATGCTATTGGGCAATACCAGCGAAATTTGCGTACCCCCACCCACAAAGTATGCAGGGTCGCTAAAATCTGGTAAAGCATAGACTTCGTAATTACCAGAAGTGGGGTTAAATCTTACGGTAAAGTCAATATCCTGCGCGGATAGTTGAACCCCACCAAATAAGCATAAAAGGAAAAGAAACTGGTGTATAAGTTTTCTCATTTCGGAAGAATTTAGTTGAATAGTTAATCCATGTATTTCTTGCCAAAATGATTCTCTCGAGGTTTTGCTAAATTGATATAGGAGAGAATTTATGTTTTAGGAGTTGTAATTTCTCCATAGGTGCTCGTCGGGAGACGAGCAGATAGTCATTTCAATCCCGCTCAATAAAGCGGGATTAAAATATCGATGTTCGATGTATCAAGTCTCCAGACTTGATACCAATATCCGCAGGTCTCCTGACCTGCAAAATAGTGCTTAATCCAGTAGTTTAGCCATCAATGCACCCGTATCATCTTCTTAGTTTGCGTCCCCCAATCCGTTTTCAACTGATAAATAATTAGCCCGCTAGCCAAGTCCTTATCACCATATTCAAACTCATTAAATCCCGCTTTTCTGAACTCTTTTACCGACCTTAATAGCCGACCAGCCTCATCTCGAAAGGTTAACTCTATTTCGCTATCTTTGGGTAATACGAACCTAATCATCGTCTTTTCTTCAAATGGGTTGGGTTCGTTTTGGAGTAGTACGAATTCCTCAAGAAGAGTAGATACTTCCGAATTCTTTTGTAACTTAATTTCTTCGGTGGTTGTATTTTTTTCCTCTTTGGCCGACGTTAGTGTTAGATTTTCCACCAACGGATTGGTTTCTTTTTTGGGATAGTAGTTTCTTCGGTAGGCATCTTTCATCGTGAAGACGCAGGCGAAAAAGTTTCTAAAATCACCACCCCCCATTCCCTTGGCGTTTGATGGAGGGTCTAATTTATTTTCGAATAAGCGAATATCTTTTTTTGTCGTAATTTCGGGAATTTGAAAGGTGAACAACAATAGTTCTTTTCCTTTCTCTAATTGAATGCGAGAACCGTTAGAGGCAATTCCGTGATAGTCGTGGCCTTTATCGACTTCGGGTGCGTATATTTGAGAATTATCCAGCCAAGGACCGCCTTCAATCGTTTCGATTAAAAGTCGATTATTAGGAACATCTGCGGGTAAGACCAAAGACAACTGACTACCTCCCCCAACAAAAAACGATGCTTGGGAAAAATTGGGCAGTGCATACACTTCGTATATGCTTTCCGTCTCGCTGTACCTCACGGTAAAATCAATTTCTTGGCAGTAAACGGTTGATAAGAGGGGCAACTGAAGTAGGCAAAAAAGCCAAAACTTTTTCATGTAAGTTGTATTAAAGCGTCAATAAAAAATTTTCGCTTTAACGATTCTCTAACTCGACGGGTGTAAAATTGAAGTAGTAATTGTAGGTAAATTTGCGCTTTTTCTAAGCAAAAGGTAGGGCTTTATAATATAATAAGATGACCGATATATCGAAGTAACGGTATCTATTTAAATTATCATGAGCCAGCTTCACCAAGTACAATATAAAAAAATCTTGAGGAAATTTAAGGGTTAAGGGAGTTCGCAAATAATAACCTACGCATCTATCTAAAAATTTTGAATTTTCGACGAAATCTTGCGTAGTTTATCTATTTCCTCATCCCTAATTTTAATTATTGACCAATCAAGACATTTACTTTACAATGTATTTACGTAAATTTTCCAAAGTGGGAGTATCGTCTCTACTGAATCAATTTTAGTGCCATTTTACGAAAAGTTTCACGTATTCTTGTATCCTAAAAACGATTCTTATACAACCCACTAATAACTAATACTGTAAAAATTAACTTTACTTTAAACATGAAATATAGTGTTATCGCAAAGACTATCCTGCAACTCCAACAAGCAGACCTTCAACTACGAGACCAACTCATTCAAAAGCGACTATTAGGAAAAGGACATCATCCCGCAATGGAGAAGTTACACAATGAAAATGCCCAAAAACTTGCGAAAATTATGAATGACATTGGTTATCCAACAATTGCTAAAGTGGGAAAAGAAGCCAGTGATGCGGCTTGGCTAATCATCCAACATGCTATAAGTCAACCCGCATTTATGAAAAAATGCTTGCAATCGTTGAGAGAGGCCGTAAAAAATCAAGAGGCCAATCCTAAGAATGTAGCGTACCTGTCCGACCGAATTGCTACTTTTGAAGACCAACCTCAACTGTACGGAACCGCCTTCGATTGGGATGAGTCGGGGCAATTGAGTCCGAAGCCTTTTAATGATTTAGAAAAGGTCAATCAACGAAGAAAATCGCTTGGAATGAATACGCTCGAAGAACAAACAAAATTAATGCGTCAACGAGCCAAAAAGGAATACGAAGAGCCACCCGCTGATTTTGAACAGAGAAAACAAGAATATAATGTGTGGAGAAGAAAAGTTGGTTGGATAAAATAAGTAAGTGTTTTCTGAATGTAACAAAAAAGTATTCCTATTTTTAAAATTCCAGTTTGCTAACTTTTTTCCTTACCTTGGTCCCTACTCTAGTTACCTTATTATTGAATTTAAAATCACCGATAAGATGTCTAACCTAAAACGTCGAGCCTTCATCAAAAATACCACATTAGCGGCAGCGGGGCTAGGTCTGTCGCTTCAAGGGCGTGTGAAAAACACTTCAAATACACAGCCCCTCTTCAAAATTTCTTTAGCGGAATGGTCCATTCACCGCTCTCTATTTAGCGGCAAGATGAAGCATTTAGACTTTCCAATTTTAGCCCGACAACACAAAATATCGGCTATTGAGTACGTCAATCAGTTTTTTATGGACAAGGCCAAAGACACCGCTTTTCTACGAGAAATGAAAGACCGAGCCGATTCCGAAGGAGTTCGTTCGCTACTCATCATGTGTGACCGAGAAGGCGCTTTGGGGCATCCCGATACCAAGAAGCGAGCACAAACGGTGGAGAATCATAAAAAATGGGTCGATGCGGCCAAATACTTAGGCTGTCATTCCATCCGAGTCAACGGTTTTAGTGGTGGTAGTTGGGGCAGTCCACCCGACGATTTTGAAGAATCGCAAAAGTTAGTGGCGGACGGTTTGCGTCAATTATGTGAGTACGCCGACCCGATAGGACTTAACGTGATAATTGAAAATCACGGCGGTAATTCGAGTAACGCACAGTGGCTAATGGGCGTTATGAAAATGACTAATCACGAAAAAGCGGGTACGCTACCCGATTTTGGCAACTTCCGTATTTACAAAGATAAAGCGGGTAAGGTTACTTCCTACGATGCCTACCGAGGAGTGAAAGAATTGCTTCCTTTAGCAAAAGGTGTAAGCGTCAAAACCATTGCCTGGGACGATAAAGGCAACGAATCTCCACTGGACTACGACCGAATGTTGAGTATTGTCCTGGATTCGGGTTTTCGGGGTTACTGTGGCATTGAACACGGAGAAGAAGGTCGAGAATGGGCGGCTATCGGAGAAGTACGCCAAAAATTATTGGAAAGTCGAGATAGGCTTCGACCGAAGTAT
>JBCCQK010000002.1:0-58363 GCA_039024375.1 Bacteroidota bacterium | reverse complement strand
TTGTAATATTATAAACTTTTGTGGTTGCCGAAATTCAGCCATAAGCATTGAGAAACTACCATAAAATTCATGTCTTGAACTCCAAGAACACAGTAGCAAGATTAGATAATTTTCTAATTTATAATGGAAAATTCAAATTGACGGCCAAAGAGCAAAAGGTCGTGTTGTTTTTAGCTGCACGAATCAACCCTATCAAGCAAAAGCGGCTACATGCGCAAATTGTTCCTATCAAAGAGATACGTAGAGTACTAACTAATAAGACGGGTGGCTCTTTCTACGAAGAAATACAAAAAATGAGTGCCCGTTTGATAAAAAAGGGCATCGAATTTTCTTCTGATATTCAGTACGAAGGTAGAATTCTAACTGGTCATAGGAATTGGTTCCAGTCCATTGAACCAATAAGAAACGAGCACGGTGAAATTTGTTTGGAGTTTCTATTTTCGGAAAAATTAGTTCCCTTCTTATTAGACCTCAAAGAATATACCCAGATTAACTACCTCGAAACGTTGCCTTTAGGTTCCGGCTTTTCGGTGCGGATGTTTCTAATTTTTAGGGCCCACCGAGATAGAATGAGTGCTCACCAAAAGAAGAGTAAGCTACGTTATGACTTACAGGAGTTGAAAGACCTCTTAGGAGTTTCTGACAAATATCCAGACTATCGAAATTTCCGAAAGTTCGTTCTAGAGATAATTGATAAAGAGGTTAATAAAGAGACAAGTATTGGTCTGACATGGAAACCGCTCAAGAAGGGTAGGAGTGTAGCAGAAATTGAATTTGAATTTTGGGACAAAAAAGGTAGGAGCAAAGCTAAAGCTTTACCCGTTCAAGCGAGTTTGTTTGCTGGTTTGAAATTTGAAGCGATGACGTACGCAGAACGTAAGGCCTTTGATAGATTGATTGCTTACAGCATTAAAGACGAGGTGGCGTTGGAGATGATAAGTAGAGTAGGAGGGTCTGAAACCCAAGGATTTGAAGATTGGTACTTCGAAGAGGTTATTCAAATATTTGAGGCAAAGACCGAACAAACAGAAGGGGCTGCACGAGCGGGAACATTAGTCAATTGGTTCTTAAAAATGAAAATATTCGAGCAGAATGACCATTTTGCTACCATTATGGAACGGTTACAAGCAAGAAAGAAAAAGTTACAATTGGAAAAACCCGCTAATTGGGGCAATAGAATGATTGCTAAAAATATGACAGCGGTAGAATTTGAAACTTTAGCCAAGCAACAACGAGCCAGACAGTAACGGACCATATTATCATAGAGAAATGTAAAATTTAAAATTGCAAACCCGCCAGACTGCTGTGTGGGCTGGTCCAGAAGCTGAAAGTATTGATAACCAGAAAGTCAGAATTTCGAAATTGTAAATTGATTTTCCACTCTTCCATATCTACTATTTCGAGGAAAGATTGACCATAAAATAACATTCGCTCATATAGGCATAAGCGTGAAACGATAATTTCACCTTCATTTAATATGAGCAATAACATTTTAGGAGTGGAATTTCTATTGGTAAAGTTAAGGGATGAGGAAATAAATAACCTACACATCTGACGGATTCCTTTTATGATTAGCGTCGTTAAAATTTTTCAACGTAGTGGGCTATGGTGTAAAATTTTGCCTAGCTAATAAAAATAGCCTCGTCATTTTGCGTAGTTTATTTAATTCCTCCATCCCTAACTTTGAATAGACTACTGACAAAGATTTGATGCTTAAAGGGGAGCGTCAAAATCAGGATGCAGTACGAGAAGGTGCTGCTAGAAAGTGGGTGGTCCGAGAAAGAGATTGGAAAAGCGTTTGGAAATTAGAGCAATTATTTCGGAAAGTAATTTTTTAGGTCAAAAGTATTGCTCTATATTACTTGCCATGTCTTCTTACTTTTTTATAGTTTTTTGTTTAAGAATTTAACAAATGAGTAAAAATTGTTTCAATAAGAACAATTTTTCTGCACACAACAGAAAGAAATCTATAAGCAGCCAATAAGAAGCAACTTAGTATGCTTTACCTTGAATTAAGCTCAAATAACAAGCATTGATTTAAAAGTTTTGATGTCCAAGAATCTTCTTTACCTGTGGTACTGGCTCAGCCAAGTTAGAAGAGTTAGGAGAATTTTCGTGTAAAAAAGCTTACAGGCGAGGTGTAAAACTATCCCTATCTACGTAAAGCACGCAGCTTACCCACATCCAAGACAGTAATCAACCCATCTTCAATGCCAATATATCCTTCCATTTTGAAATCCGTCAACATCCGAATTACACTTTCCTTAGCTGTACCGACAATACGAGCGAGGTCTTCTCGCAGGATAGTGATGGGTTGGTTACTATCTGTCACTCGTTGTTCGTATAGGGATAACACCGCATTAGCGACTCTTTTACGAACGGAACTGTAAGCCAAATTGAGCAATTGCTCTTCTTTAGTAATGACGTTGTTGGCTAGCATTTTAATGAGTTGGGAAGAAACATCTCGATTGGCGAACAATAATTGAAAAAAGTCTTCTTTGGGAATTAAGCTAAGTTCAGTGTTGTTGTCCATCGATACTGCACCGTAGGTATAAACCGTTTCCGCCATGAGTGCCGTGTAGCCTAAAAAACTCCCTTCGTGAAGGATGCTAATGATGAGTTCTTTTCCTTTACTAGCAGTTTTGATTAATTTGACTTTTCCTTTTTTTAAAAAGTAAAGGTACTTTGGGCGGTCGCCCTCGTAGAATATTGGAGCTTTGGCTCGATAAGTTTTTATTTTTCGATATTCCGATAATTGCTGCAAAGCCTCGTAGCCCTTTGCCTCATCCATGAATCGACTTAATCCTTGAACAGTACCATCAAAAGTAGAGGTCAGCCGTTCACTTTTTTGTAGTCTCGTTTCAATGACTCGCAACAATTCATCTTTGTAAAAAGGTTTAGTGATGTAGTCGTCTGCTCCAAGATTCATCCCTCTGCGAAAATCCTCTTTCTCATTTTTAGCCGTCAAAAAAACAAAGGGAATCTTAGCCGTTTCGGGTCTTTTGCTCAAGATATTCAAAACACCGTAGCCGTCCAATTTAGGCATCATAATGTCGCACAGAACCAAGTCAGGAGGATTAGTGATGGCCTTTTTTGCTCCAATTGAACCGTTTTCCGCCGTAGTGACTGCGTAGCCCGATAAGTCCAATACTTCTTCTAAAATCTCTCTTACTTCGGGGTTATCCTCTATGACTAAAATATTTTTCATAGCTATTATTTTGGTTGGTACTTTTTTGCACAAATGTAAAAAACATCTAGAAAAGGGTTGGGGCTGACAAATGCCCAATCATACCATTTTTCAAAGTACCGAAAACCTCGAATAAGGGATGGTGATTTTTATCACCAGGCATGGGTGAGAAAAGTCACCTATTCGGTCTTTTTTACAGACTATCTTGCGGACAAATTTAGTTCATTCAAAACAGATACAAAATGAATTTATTACAAACTGTTGCCCGAATCATGACTACCAACCTAAAAACCGTTCGCCCAAGCGATTCGCTGATGGTCGTGCGGGATATGTTTCGGGATTTTAATATTCACCATCTTCCCGTGGTCAGTTACGATAAAATTATTGGCATCATTAGTAAGGAAGATTACCTCAATTTTCAGTTTGGCTGCATTGGCGACAAGCACCTAGAGGCCAAAGAGAACTTTCGCTTAACAGAGTGGAAAGCCAAACACATCATGACCACTAAGTTGGCAAAATTGGAAAGTACGGATACCGTTCGAACGGCGTTGGAAGTTTTCAAGTTAAATCGTATTCACGCCTTGCCCATCGTAGATGGAGACAAATTAGTGGGTATTATCACCCCCCACGATATTATTAAAACTTTGGCCGAAGAGCCCATTGCACTAGCAGATTACCAAACCGCAACTGCTTAAAAAATGACAACCATTTGGGGGCGGTATTTTGATGTAAAAGTTACCAAATCCTAACTCAAAATTCCCTGCCTCAAAGGTATAAAAGAATGAAGAAAAATGATTAAACTACAAGTTCTAGGCGTGGATGGACATCCTTCTACCCAATCACTGATGCAAAATACTTTAGCCGCCGTAAAACAACTGGGTATTGCCGACATCGTAGAAAAAATTAATGACATTGATTACTTCCTAACCTACGATTTGCAAGGTGTTCCCGCCTTAGCGGTGGACGGCCAATTAGCCTTTCAACAAATTGTACCAGAAGTGGAAGAATTGATGCAAACAGTTAATCGGCTCATCCCTTCTACTCCATAGAGGTATGAGTTTGCCTCTAAGGGAAATGTAAAATTTAAAATTACAAACCCGCCAGACTGCTGTGCGGGCTGGTTCAAAATCTAAAAGTGTTGATAACCAGAAAGTTAGAATTTCGAAAATGTAAATTTATTTTTCACTATTCCTAACTTAGTAGCTATGAAAAATATTCTTTTTCCAACGGATTTTTCGCAGGCCTCCATCAACGCTTTGCCTTTTGCCCTGGCAACTGCTCAAAAAACGAAGGCTAAGGTAGTCATCGTTCATGCCTACCAAGTGCCTCGAAATACCCATTTATCGGGTATTGACATCAAGCGGCGAGCGGAGGAAAAGATTCAGCAGTTACTGGCCGAGCAGCCCGCTACCCTCTTAAAAAAAGTGACCATTTCGTCCTTCGTGATGTTGGCTAATAAACTTCAATTGCTCCATCACTTAGCGAAGGCCTGCGATTTGGTGATAATGGGGACTAAACAATTGACGAGATGGTACAATCAACGTTGGGAAAGAATCACGCTTCAGTTGATGAAAACTATCAAAACGCCGCTCATTGTGATTCCTGAGCATTACACTTTTAAAAAGTTTCAGAAGATTGTCTTCTCGGTAGATAATGCACCGATTAGAGATAGAAAGGGCTTGCAAATATTAAAAGAATTGACAAGTCGTTTTCAAGCTGAGTTGATACTCTTTCACACCGAAGAACAGGCGACCGACCGAGGGATTCACTACAGTGTGTTAGCGAGTTTTGACGATACGGCTGATTATCGGGTTGACTACAATTTTATCCAAAAGGACACTTTGTCGAGTATTAGAGACATGGTCAGCGATTATAACGTCGATTTGGTAGGCTTGGTACGGCGCAAACGCAATTGGCTGCAATCCATCTTTCACCAAAGTATTACCGAGCAAGAAGTCCTAGAAAGTCAAGTTCCTTTATTGATATTGCACGATGATTGAGTTAGACCCTAAATTCAGCAATGCCTACGTCCTGTTTTTGTATCTGTCTTTGTTTTTGGTATGTTGCCACCAGGCAGAGCAACCCGAATGGATGGGTCAACGAGTGTTGACGCACAGTAAAGCAGAACTCAAGGTATTGAGTGTACACACCGCTTTGCCCACTACCGTCAAGTCTCCCAAAACTAACCCAACTTCAGCGGCCAAAGTCAACCTCGGTCGCTTATTATTTTTTGACCCCCATCTTGTCGAGGAATAAAGACGTAGCGTGTGCAACGTGTCATCACCCGAATAACGGTTACGCCGAATATCGAGACATTTCGATTGGGGTCAACGGCAAAGGCTTGGGTAGCAAGCGAACTTTCAACCAACCCAATGACATTCCCTTCGTAAAGCGCAATGCCCACACCATTCTCAATACGGCTTATAATCACCACAAGCCACTGAGTCAACCCAAACACCCCAACAAAGTGCCGAGCACTAAATTTGCTTTTGTCAACCACCAATTTTTCTCGTACTTTTGGTCAAAACGACAGCATGAAGCCACCAACCATCAGATTTCCCTACGGGCGCAGCAATTATGCATCTTTGATTCGGCGCGGGTATCACTACGTTGATAAAACACGCTATTTGGAATGGTTGGAAGAAAGCGACGAATCGTACATCTTTTTTCTGCGCCCACGTCGGTTCGGCAAAAGTTTGTTTGTCTCGATGCTGGAATACTACTACGATGTCAAACAGCAAGGGGCATTTGAGGAATTGTTTGGAAAATTTTATATTGGTCAAAACCCAACGCCCGAACAGGGGACTTACTGGATACTCCAATTTAACTTTAGTGGCATCCATACGACCAACATCCAACTAATCGAAGAAGGTTTTTTGATGAATGTCCGTTCGGGCATTGACTACTTTATTCATCAATATTTAGAGCTTTCTAAAGAAGAACGACAGCAAATTCTCACCCAGCCACAGGCTAATATGATGTTGAGGCGATTATTGGACGTTTTAAAAAAGCAGCCGATAAAGCCCGTTTATTTACTCATCGACGAATACGACCACTTCACCAATGCGCTCATAGCGGATAATGTATCTACCTTTCAGCAAGTGGTCGGACAAGACGGCTTTGTGCGTACTTTTTACGAAACCATCAAAAATGGTACGGGCGAGGGCACCATCGAACGCATTTTTGTCACGGGCGTTTCCCCCGTCACTTTAGACAGCCTTACAAGTGGCTTCAATATCGGGTCTCATTTGAGTTTGGAATTGGACTTGCACGAAATGATGGGCTTCTCGGAGGAAGAAGTATTATCCATGTTGTCCCAAGTAGCGCCCGCCGACCAGCAAGCCACCATTCTAGCCGATATGCGCCAATGGTACAACGGTTATTTGTTCCACGCAGCGGCCAAACGGAAAGTCTATAATTCGGATATGGTACTGTACTTTTTAAAGCATTACAAACGGCACCAAAATTATCCCGAAGAGATGCTGGACACCAACATCAGCAGCGATTACGGCAAATTGCGTCGCTTATTTAATCTGCGTACGCCCGAACAGAATTACGAAGTACTGCAAGATATTTTACGAGGTAAGGTCCAAAAAGCGAACATCGTCGCCGAATTTTCTCTGGTCAAAACATTCAGCAAAAACGACTTCATTAGCCTACTGTTTTACTTAGGCTTTTTGACCATCAAAAATACCGAATCGGGCTTTTTGCAGCTCGGCGTTCCCAATTACGTGATACAACGGCTCTATTTCGATTTTTTTGTGGCGCAGTTGACCGAAAAAGAAGAAATGCCTACCCGTTTGTCCCAATTGCAAAACAGCATCGTTGAAATGGCGATGGAAGGTAATCCGCATCCGTTTTTCCAAGAAGTGGAACACGTCCTCCAACATCTATCCAGAAGAGATTACCAGAGATTCAGCGAAAAATACGTCAAAGCCATCATCATGGCGTTGGCCCTCCAAGTGGAAACCTTCTTCGTCAAAAGCGAACGGGAACACGCCAGCGGCTACTCCGATTTGTTATTTTTACAGCGCCCACCCATCAACATCGACCACCAATACCTTTTTGAACTAAAATACCTCAAACAATCGGACAAAAAGGAGCTAGCAGACACCCAGCAACAAGCCAAACAACAATTATTAGCCTACCTCGACGGGGCATCCGAATTGCAAGCTATTCCCAATTTACAAGCGTGGACGGTCGTGGTAGTGAAGGATACAGTTTATTTGGAGCGGGGGCGGTAAAACCCAAAAAAGCCCCACCAAAGTGAGGCCCCAAAAAAGTTAAAATTCGATATTATGTGTAAAACGAAAAACCATTAAAACGTCAAAGTAGTCGCAAACAAAAACCGCCAATTTGCTGCGTTCTCCGTATTTTGCACGTCATAGTTTTCGTCGGGCGTACCGTAAGCGGCTAAGTTATACATCGTTTCCAAACGAAAGCGTACCCGTCCCGTTCCGTAAATCACTCTGGGTGCAATGCGGTAAACGTGGTCGATGTTCGTCCCTCGGGCGTAAACGGCTCCCATGATAGTTTCGTCCGCACCGTAGTTTTGAGTGTAGCCACCGTAAATGCCTAACGTAATTTTATTGGCAAAAGGATTGGTCGCAAAATCTACCCAATGCGACCCCGTAGTAAAGTTGGTGTAGGTGGCCTCGCCGTTGTCTTTCGTGCCACTCACACCGTAGCCGCCTAACATGAGGAAGTTGTATAAATTTTGACCATAAATAGCGCCTCCACGAAACGTACCCACGCTCGTTTTAGCTTTGGTAAATAAGTTGATTTGGTAACTACCGATGGTTTCGGTACATTTGAAAACTTGTTCCCCCACGGTGAAAGATTGAGCGGGTTTGAGGACTTTATAGCCTACGTTCGCCCCGACTAATACCTTGCCCTTCGTGCCAATCAAATAGGTAGCGTTAACTTCGGGGACACCCGAATCTTGTAAATATTTCGCCGATGCACCATCTGGTCCAGGCGATTTAAAATCCAGTTGGGTGCAAATGGAAAGGGTTAGCTTAGAATTTTCGGTAGGCAAATAACTGTATCGAATCTGCGCATTTCTGGACAGCGGATGGAACGGAATCGCCCCGCCCCAAGAGACGACTTGTGGAAAGGCTTCGGTGGCGAACATTGGATACCAATACTGCCCAAATAACAATTCCGCTTTTTGCCACTTCATCTTGACCATGGCGTGGCGCAATCGCAGTAAGCCAATTTGGTCGTTGGAAGTCCCCACAAAATCTACTTCTAACAATCCCGATACCTTAGCCCCCAAAAAGTCGGGGGTGGTTACCATAATCTTGGCGCGCGAATGAATATTCGCCATCGTGAAGTCGCCCGACCCGTTGATGTCTGCGCCGTTGGCATCCAGTTTTATGGGAGCGGGGTAGAGGATAACGTCTCCATCTCTCGCCGAAACGGTTTGCCGAGTGTCGTAAATTGTTTCCGTCCAAATGAAGCCGCCCGCTTTGACCGAAAATCCACCGAGTGCTTCGGCGTCTTCTCCGTCGGTGGTTTTTGGGGATTCTTTTTTTTCTTGGTCAGTTGTCGGTTGCTTTAAACTTTGTTTTAGTACTCCCGTGGAGGCCGTCGCTACGTTGGTACTCAATTGGGCTTGCGCCGTAATAATGATGAGTAAAATGCTGATAATGGTGGTAAAAAGTCGTTTCATTTTATGCTGATTTTTGATAATGATTATTGTGGAATTAGCCTCCTTTGGTTAGGGGGTTGTTTTGCTTCTTACTAGTATTTGGGACGAAGCTACGCTCCTTTAAAATCCTTTTGAACATCAAGTGTTACAGACAGGGGCAGCGCGATGCGCATCTGATAAGTTGCTAAAAAAGAGTATCACTTTGCTCCTGTCTATGGCGCGCTTCTTATGGCTTGAATAAAAAAGAGCATCGCTCTGCCCCTGTCTGTAGGAATTATACCAGCAAATTACTTTCTCAAAGGAGCGTAGCTTCGGTACTACTTAGTGATACTTTTATCAAATTAGCCACCGAGAAGGCATAATAAGTTGACAATACGTCACTCCCCAATAGCTACCGAAGCTGGCGTTTTAGTGAGCTTCGGATTGACGGCTACCTTCGGCGAAGTAGCTCGGTCAATCAAATTAACAATCGACTTAAACTTAATCTTACTGTGCGTACTCAATCCAACCTCGCAAGTCCGACTGGTCGCAAAACCTTCTTTGACCGTATCTGGAATTTGCTTCTCTAAATCTTGCAAACAAAAAGCGTTTAGTTCGGGATGTATAAAGCCTTTATTGCCCGCAAAACCGCAACAGTTCGTCTTGGGTGTATAAACTTTCGTAGAACACAATTCCGCAATTTGGGTTAATTGGTCGTCGATGCCCATTTTTTTGAGGCTACACACTGAAAAGACCGCTACGGATTCGTCGATTGGCGTAAATTCTAGGCGGTCGATTAAGAAAGTTGTAGTAAAATTGGTCAAATCGTAAAACTGCAAACCGCTGCCTTCGAGGGCTTCTTTCGCTTGTAACAGACAAGGACTCATATCAAACAGAATCGGATATTCCCCGTGATTGCTGGCGGCTACTAAGCTATCTTTTAAACGCTGCTGTACCGTTTTAGCAGAATCGGCAAAACCCTGCGAACTGAAGGCCAAACCGCAACATTGATTCTCCAAATCTTCGGGATAAATGATATCGCAATTGGCTTTTTGAAGCACGTTTACCGTTTTGTAATAAACGCTTTCCCGATTGTCGGCATCTTTGGCGGCGCCCATCGTGCGGTTAATACAAGTGGTGAAATAGACCACTTTCAAAGCATCGGTTAGCGTCTTTTTCGAGGGCACTTTTTGGAAATTCATGGCTTGCGGCATATTGGGACTCCAGTGCGTTTTTTGCCCTAAGATACCCGTCGTAGTTGCGGCCAATTTATCCATCCCCTTGTCACCGATGAGTTTGGCGGTAGCGTGTCCTACTTTTAGTCCCGTACGGAGCAGTTTCATAGAGGATGCCACGTTTTGCGCCGCTTTTTGGGCAACTTTATTGCCCGCATTTTTCTGTGCCCGCAGTTTTTTGACGTATTTACCCGTATCAATTCCCACGGGGCAAGCCATTCTACAAAGTCCATCGCCCGCACAAGTTTTATCAAAACCGTAGTCCGTAGCAGCGAGCAATTGGTTTGCTTCGGCGTGCTGTCCAACGCTGCGTAGGCGGCTAATTTCTCGGTGCAACACAATCCGTTGTCGAGCCGAGTAAGTAAGGCTGTGGGACATACACGAACTTTCGCAAAATCCACATTCAATACATTTGTCAATTAAAGCGTCCACGGCGGGCAGTGGTTTGAGATTTTTCAGATGCAACTTATCGTCATCGTTGAGGATGACGCCGAGATTGATAATTTGTTGGGGGTCAAAAATTTGTTTGATTTGTCGCATCAATTCGTAAGCCGCCGTGCCCCATTCTTTTTCTACAAAAGGGGCCATATTTCTGCCAGTACCGTGTTCTGCTTTGAGGGCACCGTCGTATTTATCGAGCACCAAATCGGCCAATTCGCACATAAATTCATCGTAGCGTTGGACTTCCGCTTCGGTCGAAAAATCTTGGGTGAATACAAAGTGTAAATTTTCTTTGGTGGCTTTCGCCAATTGGTCGATGCCGTGATAAAGCAAAAAATGGTGCTTTTTAAAAGCTCGAATACTGGCTAGGTCGGCCGTATCTAACAAAAAACCATCGTCGAATAATATTTTTAAACTATCCAGGGTTTTGTACGAATTTTGCGCCGTTCCACAACACATCCCACTCGCATTATTCGCCGCAATGCCCCCAATCATAGCAGAGTTGATAGAGGCGGGGTCGGGTCCAATTTTTCGACCATAAGGTTTCAGCGCAAAATTAGCGGCCGACCCAATGACGCCTGGCTACAAGGTAATTTTTTTGCCTTCTTCCAAAACCGTGTTTCCCGTCCAATGCCGAGCCGTCAAAATCAAAATGGAGTCCGTAATGGCCTGTCCCGACAAACTGGTGCCCGCCGCCCGAAAGGTTATAGGTAGTCCCATTTCGTTGGCTTCTTTGATTAGAAAAGAAACTTCTTCCACCGAAAAGGACTGAATGACTATTTTGGGAATCAAGCGGTAAAAACTCGCATCGGTGCCGTAGGCTAGGGTAGTGGCCTTGTCGGTGAAAATGCGGTCTTCGTCCACTTTTTGGCGGATGGTTTGGTAGTCAAACAAATTGCTAATGGAAAAAGTCACGCTTTTTAGCATCGTATTGATACCCAATTCGGGGATGCGACTTAATACCAAAAATAACGCCACTAAAATATAAGGGACCCACGCCTTTGCCAGAGACATTTTGTTGGGTGTTTGAACCATGTTATCTAGCTTCAGCTCCAAATTGCCCATCCAAGCAACGGGCCACTCTTCCGATAGCGCAAAATTCCACTCGTCTTTGGGTAATAAAAATTTGGCTTTGGCCGCAGGCACCACAATCATCATTCCGACCAATGCCCCAATAATAGAAGGTGGTGGGCGATGCGACTTTTCCGTTTCAAGCGGGTGAGTTGATGCTGTATGGAGCGAATTTGCCCCATCAGTTCAAGCCCAATTTGCCCAACGGCGAACACCCTACGGAAGGTATTAGTGCCTACGTGCTGCATTTTCCGATGGATTTTGTGAAAAATAGCCTGCAAAATATTCCAGAGTTTGACATTCTTCACCACCTGCTCGACCAATCGCCCCAAGGATTGCGCTTTTTGGACGCTCGCTGCCAGCAAAAAGCGGGGAAACTAATGCGGAAAATGCTAGCCGAAGAAGGCTTCGACCGAATGTTGTACTTCATTCGCCTATTGCGCCTCCTCGCTCAACAGCATTCCTACGAATTAATTGCGAGTCGGGGCTACGTCAATTCGCTGCAAGCGGGCAGCGAACGCTTGGAAAAAGTTTATCAATACATCTCGAAGTATTACGACAAAGCCGACATGACTTTAGAAGAGGTGGCGATTATTGCCAATATGAATCGAGCGGCTTTTTGTCGCTATTTTAAAAAGATTGCGCACAAGACCTTCGTGCAGTTTCTCAATGAAGTCCGCATCGGGCACGCTTGTAAATTATTGCTGGAGACCAATAAAAGTATTGCGGAAGTAGCTTTTAGTTGTGGCTATAATAATACGTCCAATTTTAATCGACAGTTTAAGTTGATTAAGCGGGTGAGTCCTTCGGGGTATTTGCGGGGGCGAGTAGTTTGACCATGTTTTTAATCTATCAAACTCCCTAATAAGATACAGTTGAAAGGCGGGGTTAAGCCAATTGCAAAAATGAAGGGCAATATCTCGTTGAGCAAAGGTCCCTTTTGAGTATCTACCAGGTTTTCCAGGAATAATACCAACTGCATTAGTTTTTTGAACCCACTGCCTAGGAGAAAGGAGAAATGCATTGCTCCCTGCTTGGCTTTTAATGTCATCGAATTCGATGACATTAAAATTATCATTTTCCAAAGATTCCCAAAGCCCTAAATATTCAATAGTGGGTTTTTGCCTCATCCAGTTGCCAATTAGCATTCTGTGATTGTTGGGGTTAAATCCTTTAGCTATATCCTGTAGTGATACGTAGTCTTCTTCGTTTACTTTTGCAAGGCGAACTAGAATGCCATTTAGGTTAATATTTTTTTTGCCATTATTACTATTTTGTTTGTAGTCCGCTAATGCAAAGGTAGCAAATAGTTTTAAAGGAAAGTAAATTACCAATGGCTACTATGTCGTAATCTCAAATTAGCCTCCCGTGAGTTTCCATTTATGCTCAAAATGCACCTTTTTCAAAATAAGAAAAAAAGGAATCCACCAAATAAAGTCATTGGTAATCAGTGTGTAAATAAACTCAAAAGGCACAATGCCTTGGAAATAATTAAAAAAGAAGCCAATAGGGCCAAAAATCTTCCCCATAAAACCGACCGCTACAATCGGCCAATGCCGAACGGGGTCGTAAGAAGCCCACCAATAGCCTAGACCATATACGCCAATGACCATCCCCATACCCTGCCACACCATCGGATGGTTGAGCGGTTCCATGCCGACTAATTCAAAAAAATGATTGGGAAAAAGGACGACCCACGCTCCCCAAAGGAGGTTGTAGATGGCGGCTAGTTGTAGGGTGATTTTCATGTTTGGAAATGTTTATTTTTTATCTGATGCCTTAGTTAATTACTGTGCCTCATAGTAGCCGAAAATCAAAATTCATATATCAGAAATCATATATCTAAGTGGCTTTGCCTACTTAGACAGATTTACGATATATGATGTGTGATATACGATTTTAGATTTTTACCATGTTCAGAAAAAACTATCGAATCAAAGATTGCTATTGTCCTGTGGATACTGTCTTTCAACCTGCCCCAAAATAAGCTTGATAAATCTTCTTCCGAGGATAAAACCCTAAGTAAATGGCGGGATACATCAGCCAAGTAATGAGAAAAAAAGGCCCTTTGAAGGTCATATCGTCAATGATGTAGGAAGTGTTGTCGGTGATTTTTTCGACGATGTGTTTGTGTTGCCAGTAGGACAGCGGAAAAGGTAACTTGACCCCTTCGTCGATAAAATAGGCCCTCTTTTCGTCTTCCCCGTGCTCCGTAATGAGGCTTATCCACTCCGCTTTGATGGGGCTATGAAAACGGATGTGCACCTTATCGCCTTTTTTAGACCCCGTAAATTCGACGATTTCCATGTCGGCTTGTGCGGGCTTGAGTGCTTCGAATAGTTGGCGGTCAAATTGCCGCATGACTTCTTTATAATTGCCTTTAACTTTGGTGCTTAATCGAATATTCATTGCTATGATGGTTAAGTATTGATTCGCCTTTGCTTAACACTTAAAGTATTCGATTGTTGTCTGCCTTCGTTAACTGCTCTTCCTATTTTTTGGGTAGCAACGGTATGTGCAGATTTGGGCAAAAGTATTCGTGCAATAGTTTTTAAGTGACTGCCTGCTCCTGTCAAGAGAAAATTAATACTAATCTTGTCTATGTATTTATAACAAAGTCGTCAGATGAGTTTCAAAAATGTAGTGGATGATAGCGGCGTTCAATAGTGAGTGATAAAAAGTACCAAATGCCGATGACTTTTGTCATATCCTACTACCATTAAATAACCTACTTTTGTCGCTAAATGGAATAACGATGCAACTCCTTTTCAACGACATTTTTCTCGAACACCAAACGGGGGATATGCACCCCGAAAACCCCAAAAGACTACAAGTCTTTCCTGACCTAAAGTCAACAGCAGTAATGGATGGGGCGAAATATTTATCTTTAGTACACACCGCCGACCATATTCAAGGGGTAAAAGCGGCCTGTACCCACGCCCAACAAATTGACGGTGATACGGTCACGTCGGGGGGCAGTTTTGCTGCTGCTACCCATGCCGTCGGAGCGACTTTAATGGCCGCCGAACGGGGCGATTTTGCCCTAGTGCGCCCACCCGGTCACCACGCTTACGCCCACCAGCCCACGGGTTTTTGCCTATTCAACAATGTAGCCATTGCCAGTCAGCATTTGGTGAATCAGCAAAAACGGGTGCTCATCGTCGATTTTGATGGACATTATGGCGATGGAACGGCGGCTATTTTTTACGATACGCCCAACGTGTTGTATTGGTCGATTCACCAATCGCCCGCTTTTCCCCACAAAGGCGATGTGGACGATATTGGCACGGGCAAAGCCAAGGGATTTAACATCAACGTACCGATTCCACCCCAAAGTGGGGACGATATTTTTATGGATGCCTTCACCCAGTTTCTGCCCATCGTACAACAATTTCAACCCGATGTAGTAGCGATTTCGGCGGGATTCGACGCTCATCAATTTGAGTTATTGCTCAATTTGCGGGTGACGGTCAACACCTATTATAAAATTGGCCAACTTTTGAGTCGACATTTCACGAAACTCTTCGCCGTTTTGGAAGGAGGCTACAACATCAGTATGCTACCGCATTGCGTGGAGAACTTTTTGGCGGGCATCAATCGGCAACCCATCGTTCACCAAGAGATGGCAACTAGTTCGAGTATGTCCGTTTGGGAAGCTTACGATTTGGAAAAAAATATGCTGTACGGAAATTTAATGAATTATTGGCGGATTTAAGCGATACTGATAACCAAAAACAACTCCAAAATGATTAAGCGGCTCAACAAGATTTTTAGGCCCAAAAATATGGCCATAGTAGGCGCATCCGACAATCCTAAAACGGTGGGCTATATAGTAATGAAAAATATGCTGGACAGTGGTTTTAAGGGTAAGATTTACCCCATTAATGACCAATTGGCTACAGTTCAAGGTCAGACCGCCTACCAGACGCTACGGGATTTGCCCGAAAAAATAGATTTGGCGGTTATCACGACGGCCGCCAAAACGGTGTTATCTACCGTGGAAGCCTGCGGGCAGTATGGTATCAAGGGCATCATTCTGGTGTCGGCCGATTTTGCGGAAATGCAAGCGGTAGGGCAAGTGGATGATGTGGCTATCCGAACGACTGCCAAAACCTACGGAATACGCCTTATTGGGCCGAATTGTTTGGGTGTCATTCAACCCAAATTGGGCATCAATGCCAGTATTACTAGTCGGATGCCGCTGGCGGGAAAAATTGCGCTGATTTCGCAAAGTGACGCCATTTGTACCTCTATTTTAGATTGGTCAGTGGAGCAAAATGTAGGGTTTAGCCACTTCGTTTCTTTGGGGTCGATGGTGGATGTGGACTTTGCCGATTTGATTGACTACTTTGGTCGAGACCCCAGTACGGCTTGTATTCTCATTTACATGGAAAGTTTGACTAGGGCACACAAATTTATGAGTGCCGCCCGTGCTTTTACCCAACACAAACCCATTATTGTGCTCAAAGCGGGAAAGAGTGAAGCGGGGGCAGTAGCGGCAACTTCGCACACGGGGTCTTTGGCGGGCAACGATGCCGTCTTCAACGCCGCCTACCAACGGGCGGGCATCATTCGGGTCAATACCATTGCGCAGTTGTTCAACATGGCGGGGAGTCTGGCCTTGCAACAACTACCCAAAGGTAATCGGTTGGCGATTGTTACGAATGCGGGTGGACCCGCCGTACTAGCGACCGACTATTTAATGAGTAACGGAGGAACGATGGCCACACTTACGGCTAAAAGTAAGACCGCTTTGGAAACTTTTTTGCCGCTCCATTCGAGTCGAAATAATCCCATAGATATTCTAGGAGATGCTACGCCCGAGCGGTACCAAAAGGTAGTTGAAATCTGCTTACAAGATGAAAATGTGGATGGGGTATTGGTCATTTTAACGCCCCAAAAGACCACCCAGCCGACGGAGATTGCTACTGCTTTGGCGATTGCTGTCAAACGGTCTTCCAAAACAGTATTAGCAAGCTGGATGGGCGAAGTGTCCGTCCAAGCAGGTCGAAACGTGCTAGAACAGGGGCACATTCCCCACTATCGCTACCCCGAAAGTGCGGTGGAGGTATTTCTAAAAATGGTCGAATATTCCAATAATCTACGCTTATTATACGAAACGCCGTTACCCATTGCGGAAGATTTTGCGACCCAAAAAAACGCCGCCGCAGCCATGGTTCAGCGTATTCTGGACAGTGGCCGAACTCACCTCAACGAGTGGGAAGGCAAACAGCTACTTCGCTATTACGACATTCCGACGACCGAATTTTACGTGGTACAATCCGCCGAGGAGGCAGCCGAAGTAACTGTCTCTATTGGTAGTCCCGTCGTCTTGAAAGTATTATCGACTCAAATTCCACATAAAACCGATGTGGGAGGCGTGGTCTTGAACGTAAGTAGTCCCGAAAAGGCAGCCGAAGTATATGAGCAGATTATACAAAACGTAAAAGCTGCTCAACCAAAGGTGGTAATTGAGGGAATTTTGGTGGAAAAAATGATAGACAAACGCTACGAGTTGCTGCTGGGGGCGAAAAAAGACCCCATTTTTGGTCCAGTCATCATCTTTGGTCGGGGAGGGGTCGAAACGGAAATTCACCGAGACGTTAACATGGCCTTACCGCCGCTCAACCAAGCACTCGCTAAACACTTGATTGCGGGGACTAGAGTGCAGCAATTACTCACTAGTTTTCGGGGGATGCCCGCCGTGGATAAGACTGAATTGGAAGCCACCTTGGTGCAATTTGCCAACTTAGTTGTTGACTTACCCGCCATTGCCGAACTAGACGTCAATCCGTTTTTAATGGACGAAACGGGAGGGATAGCGGTAGATGTGCACGTCAAACTAACCAACGATTTTTCAAAAACCAAACCTTTTGCCCATTTGTCCATTCCACCTTTTCCAAAAGAATACACCAAAAATATTACACTGAAAAGTGGTCTAGAGGTCATGTTGCGGTCTATCCAACCCGAAGACGAACCTTTGGAGGCGGCGATGTTCGACCTTTTGTCCAGAGAAACCATTTACAGTCGCTTCTTTCACTATTTTGCCAAACCCGACCACGATGAGTTGGTCAAATACACCAACATCGACTATGACCGAGAGATTGCCATCATTGCCGGATTTATTGAAAATGGGCAGAAAAAAATGATTGGCGTCGTGCGGCTCATTATCGACCCGTGGAACGACGTTGGAGAATATTCCATCCTAATCGCCGATGCTTGGCAAGGCCAAGGTTTGGGCGGACAACTGACCGATTTTATCATCCAAATTGCCCGAGAACGCCAAATAAAAGCGATTCGGGCGGAAGTGCTGCGTGCAAATGGGACGATGGTAGAGGTATTCCGACGACGAGGTTTTGTAGAATTACTAGAAGAGGATTTTAGTATGGTAGAGGTACGATTGGATTTGAGTGTAGTGACTGTATCACCAAATTAAGCGGGCTTGATAAGCGGTGAAATTGCGAGTTATACCTACTTTACAAATAAGGTCAGTCGTAGTGGTGAAGGACATGATTTATTGAAAGTAAGTAAGATAACTCTGGAAATGGCTACTTTTATTTATTGAAGCGGAGGTGATAAAAGTCACCTCATTTTATTCGACAGGCGTTTACTTTTGCCCTTTATTTTTTTGGTAAAAAACTCAACTGTGCAAAAATTATACGTCTCTAACAAACCCGAATCCATTCGCTTGTTTAAAATTAATTGGATGGATGCCTTGTCTAAAGTACATTGGACAACGCCGCTGCTTATTTACATCCCTATCATTAGCTACTTGCTCTATCCGGCCATAACGGGCTTAACCGTATCGCCTTGGACGGGAGTTGGCTACGTCCTACTAGGCGCTTTGGTGTGGACCATTACCGAATATTTGCTCCACCGTTTTCTATTTCACTATCATCCTACTACGAAACTGGGCAAACAACCCCATCTTTTTATGTCACGGTGTGCACCACGACTACCCCAACGACCCTAAGCGGTTGGTGATGCCACCCGCTGCGAGTTTGCCTTTGGCCACCATTTTTTACTTCTTGTTCCAAGCGATTGTGCCTACGGACGGCTTCCACTTCTTCTTTACGGGATTTCTACTTGGCTACCTCGTTTACGACAGGATTCACTACGCTACGCACCACGCCCATATCAACGGTGGAAAACTGTGGATGGCAATTAAAACGCACCATCTGAAACACCATTTCAAGGACCCCGACAAAGGGTTTGGCGTCAGTTCGCCCATTTGGGATGTGTTGTTTAAAACAGATTATACCAAGAAGCAATGAATCGACAAATTCAGCTAACTAAGATTTTTACCTTTGAAATGGCGCATGCGCTGCTCGATTACGACGGCGATTGTCGCAATATTCACGGGCATTCCTACCAGTTACACGTAACGGTGGCGGGGCAGCCTTTGGAGCAAAAAGGGCATCCTAAAAATGGGATGGTCATCGACTTTAAGGTGCTAAAAGCATTGGTCAAGTGCACCGTTATTAAAGGTCGTTTCTTTGAGTTTTATTGCTAACAGCTTTCTTAATGAATGGAGTTAATGAATAGAACACAGCGTTTTGAGCGACTCATCCGAAATAACCGCCTTATTTTAATCCTTTTCTACAAAGAGGAATGTACCGCCTGCGAGACAATGGAAGTTATTTTAAAAATTGTGCGCCAGCGACTCAGCGACCGTCTGCCCATCGCTCGACTCAACGTAGCACAATATGCGGATATAGCGAAAAAATATCAAGCAAAACAACTGCCGCTTTGTTTGTTGTTCAAAGACGGCGAGTTGATTTTTCGACAGTCGGATGTGGTGCCTTCCAAAACCATCTTAGCGCTTTACGAAGAAAGTAGCGTTTGAGGACAAGATAGGATAGGCGATACTTTGAAAGTATTTTTTTGATAAGAAATTAACTTAATGACCAAAAAACAACGTCTAAGCGTGGGCATCAACCCCGTAACATCTTCCTATCAATCTTCTCCGTCCCATTCTTTGGCAACTCCTCCAAAAAAACAACGTGTTTGGGCACTTTAAAAGTAGCCAGTTGACTCTTGCAAAAAGCAATAATATCAGCTGATTTTACATCAGTCGCCCTAGTCACCACAAAAGCCTTCCTCACTTGCCCCACTTGTCATCGGGCACCCCAATCACAGAGTGTTGAATTATTTGCAAATTACTTACTGGTCAAAATAAATCTGGTGATAAAAGTCACCTGTTAAATGATGAAATGGGTGATTTTTGGCAGCTTTGCACTAGACTCCAGATACTATTGTAGATTCACCAAAAAAGCCCCACCAAAGTGGGTCCCCAGAGAAAGTTAAAATTCGATATTTTTTGTTCGCATCAATTGTTTAAAAAGACTAACAACCAATAATTTATCCTCGATAAATTAATAAAGGAATCGTCGTCTGCGCCACCATCTGCTGCGTCACGCTAAGGTGAAACAACTGTGCTAAAAATGAGCGTTTGGGGGTAAACATTGCTAGGATTTGGGATGGATGCTGCTCCAAAAAATAGTGAATGCCTACCGTCACGAAAGGCTGGCGTACTACGGCTACGTCCTCTATCTCGCCTTCCTTAGGAGACAAAGAAGCCGTTGTCCAAGTTTCTTCTATATCGTTGGACACATCGGCCGTCAGTTGATTGACGAAAAAGGGCTGCAATCGAGCTAATAATTGATTGGCTAGTAGCTTGAGTTGTTGAAAAGCAGCTTGGTCTTTGCCTTCCATTTCGGTGGAATAGGCAATATGCTCAATAGGCTCGTAGGCGCAATTGGCGGGAATCACCAAAACTGGTAGTTCGGTCTGTGTAATTAAATCCGCCGTTACGCTGCCTAACAAGAAGTTACCGATTTGCGTTCGTGCTTTGGCGCCCAATAAAATCATATCGACGGATAGGGCTTCGGCAGTAGCTAAAATGGTGGTGACGGCTGGTCCTTCTTTGACCCAATATTGTAAGGGAACATTATGCTCAATGAGCACATCTTTGTCCTTGTTGGGGTAATAGGTCGTCAATTTTTTTAGTTGTTCTTTCACGCCTACGGTTGTATCAAAAGCAGGTACCACCATCAATTCGGGCGGATAGCTGGTTAGAATGGGGGCAGGAGAAACAACGTGCAGCATATGCAATTCGGCGCCGAGTTCTTTCGCCAGTTGCAAAGCGTACTCAAACGCATTTTTGGAGGCGTCGGTGAAGTCTAGGGGAACGAGTATTTTTTTCCATGCTCACCCCATCTTCCTATCCGCCAATTTTTGTAACTCCTTAATGGTTTTAGACCGCTGCAAAATCGGGTAGATAAAATCGTAGGTTGTTTGTAGAATTTTTTGCCGTTCTTCCAGTTCTATGACATCCCACTGAATTAGCATGGCATCTAGAAACTCAAGGTTGTTGAGTACTGTCAAATCAAGGACACTTGCGTAATCTCTTTGGTTGCGATTAGTAGGTTTATCAGTATTGTGGAGTCGCCATTCTTTGGAGGTATTGCCAAAGACAATTTTATTAATCATGTCGGCCTCGGCGGCGAAGGGTAAGCGGCTTTTGTAGGGTTGAGGATGGGTCAGTAATCGTTCGTCCACTTGGGAGAGGATGGAGGTAACCAATAAGGAATAGTTGCCAGAGGCTAAAAAGCGTTTAATGTTAAAAGGGTCTCCTAGTCTAAGTTGCTCTTCGGCTTTGAGCCGCTGGAATTCTTTATTGACCCATACTGAAAATCTGGGGTCTATCCATCGACAAAAGTCTAGGGCAATGTCGCTATGGGCATAAGTGCCTCCAAAGCGTCCAGCGGTCGAAATAATTCCGATGCCGCCGAGCTCTTTTACGTAGATAGCGGGACTCACTTCTCTAGTATTATCTTCAATCAAATCTCTAAAGTATCCTTTTTGGGATACTTTAAAGTTAGGGTTGTGCACTTCTTCCCACGCGTAGAGATAGGATAGTGTTTTTTGAGTCCGAAGCCATCTTCTAATCAAAACGATGGGTTTGGATTCACTACTTTTTTTGGCTATGTCGGTGAGGCTAATATAATCCTGTTCGCCTTTTGCCTTAATTTGGATATTGAGACCCTCAACTTCTATTTTCTTTTTTGCCATGTGCTGTACGTTGTTGCGTGTATTTACACACGAATGTCGGTTTTCTCTAATAATTACCTTCTACTTAGTCTTTATTAGCCAAATTGGTCTAATTAATTCGACTTAATTTTTTATCTATTCCTTAGTTAGCTTTTTTAGCAAATCCACGAGGTAAAGGTAGGCATTTTTTGGAGAAACCATCAAACTTGAAGGTCACTTTGAGATTTTTCAAATAGCCATATTTTCTAGCACGAACGTTGATAATTATCAGTAACTTTTTAATAGGGACTTATCTCATGACAAGCGCCCAATAGCACAACTGACAAAAGACTTAGCTTTTTGTAAGGTCGTTGTTGTTCCCATTTCGGGATAACCCAACTGCGCTAATTTTTGTAAGAAAGCCGCTTTGGCAATCAAGCCTTTGTGGGTAATGCTAACGGAATGGGTTGGCACATCGACTTCCACATTTTTTACGCCCGATAATTGCGCCAATTGCTTGCGAATGGTATTGGCGCAACCACCACATTTTAGATTGTCGATTTGAATCGTTTCGGTAGTCGTCAATAAGGATTGAAAATGTTAGGGAAAGTATCGGATAGTTTCAAGCTATCCGATACTTTATATAGGACTTAGGCAGCTCGCAATTTCGCTTTGCGTTTTTTCAGTTGCCGCTCCAATTTTTCGGCAGTAGCGGCGATGGCTTTTTCGTAAGAAGTGGACATTTCTTTGGCAAAAACGTCGGGACCCGGCAAATACATATTCATTTCTACGATTTTGCCATCGAGGGATTTCGGGCCTTCTAGTTTTAAAAATACATCTACGCCAACGATGCGGTCGTGAAAAGTCTTTAACTTGTTAATCTTTTTGGTAATCAATTCTTGTAAACCGGGGTTCACCTCAAAAGGTGCGTGAATTTGAACTGTCATAACATGTTGTTTTAGGTTACGGAAATTGGCGTTTTCTTTTTAGATTTTGCTGGTAGCATGGACTTTAGTCCGTGCTACCACCTAATGACACATCGGAATATACTGCAAAGCGGCACTCAATTTAAAATCGGGTGGCAAGTAGAAATTAGCCCCTCGATAGATAAACCAAATCGCCAAAACGGTCAGAAAAACGGGGTATAGGCGGCGCAATTGGTAGCGGTATTTTTGGTGAGCACTTTTACCAAACCACAAAAAGAGCAACATCAAAGGCATCGTCCCTAGACCAAAAGCGAACATATACAAACTACTCGCCCAAATCGTACCCGCCGACAAAGCGCCAATCAGCGCCAAATAGACCAAACCGCAGGGCAATAAGCCATTGAGCATTCCGATGGTCAGTACCGTGCCTTGGGTATTCTTTTTTAAATACCGCCCCAATAGACTTTTTACTTTGAGGTAAAATTGGTTAAAAAAGGGGAAGGAAACGATTTTGGCCTCTAGGTTAACGGAAAAAAATACCATACCCAACAAGAAGATTCCCGTAAAAATGGATAAGACCTTTTGTAAACCTGCAAAAAGGATTCCCTCCCCGATGATACCAATAAATATTCCCAACAAAGCATAGGTGATTGCCCTACCAAAGTTGTAGAGCAAACTGTTCGTTAGGAGATAAAAACGACTATTTTTTTCCAGCGGCATCGCCAAGGTAATTGGCCCACACATGCCAATGCAGTGTAAACTTCCAAATAAACCAATGGTGAATGCTGTCCAGAATATCATGATTTTTTTGTTCGGTGAACGGTTGACGGTACACGGTGAACGGACGGTCAAACGATTTCTAAGTTTGTTAGCTATTGAGTCTCTATTCTCTGTTCTCTACTCTCTGCTCTTCCAAACTAATCCAGCATCCAGCCGATACTATCGTTCAAGGCTGCCGCTACGTTGTTATCTTCAAAAATAAAAGTCTCTGCTACAATTTCTTCTTCAATTTCTTCTACCAACTTGCCAATTTGCGTCCCAGCGGGTAACACCGTTCCTTTTTTGACGATAATGATGCCGTCTCGAATGGCGTATTGGGGCGTATCGACGTCCGCTAGGTTGTCGCCGCCGACAATTTGTACGTTGTTGCCAATGGAGCAGTTTTTGTCAATAATGGCATTTTCGATGTGGCAATTTTTACCGATGCCCAAGTGTGGAAATTCGTCCAAGCGTTTAATAGCCGCAATTTCTTTGAGCGTTTGGTAATGGTCGGCACCCATCACAATGCTATTTTTGACAGTCGTATTGCTTTCTACCCGTGTGCGCAATCCGAGAATGGCTCGTTGGATGGTTGCCCCTTGCAAAATGCTACCTTCGCCGACAATAGCTTGGTGCAGCCTCGTGTGTTGACACTTGGCAGGGGGCAAAATCGTAGCGGGCGTAAAAATGCGGTGTTGCTCGTTGAATAAATTGAAAGCAGGAATATCGTCCGTCAAAGCCAAATTCGCCTCCATAAACGACCGAATCGTACCGATGTCCGTCCAATAATCGTCGAACAAAAAGGCGTTGACTTGATAATTGGTCAAAATGGCGTTGGGGATGACCTCTTTGCCAAAATCGTTAGCCGCTGGAAAATCTGAAAACAATTGCAGTAGCGTCTGCCGATTGAACAAATAAATGCCCATGGAGGCCAAATAATGTTTACCCACTCGCGTCTGTTCGGACGATAGGGGAGAGGTCCAGTTGGGTAATTCGGCGGCATCGGGCTTTTCAATAAATTCTTTGATTTGCCCGTTCTCCTGCATTTTCAAAATGCCAAATCCCGAAGCGTCCTCCGCCGTAACGGGAATAGTGGCAATCGAAATTTCTGCACCCGTGGCAATGTGACTCGCCAGTAATTCTTGGTAATCCATTTGGTACAACTGGTCCCCCGATAAAATCAGCACGTGTTCAAAATCGTGGTTAAACAAATGCTGCATCGACTGCCGCACCGCATCCGCCGTTCCTTGGAACCAGTTCATATTGCCCCGCGTTTGTTCGGCGGCCAAAACGTCCACAAAGCCATTATTAAAATGGTCAAATCCGTAGGTTTTTTTAATGTGCTGGTTGAGCGAAGTCGAGTTGAATTGCGTCAAAACGAACATCCGATTGACGCCCGAGTTCAGGCAGTTAGAAATGGGAATATCGACCAAGCGATATTTACCCACCAAGGGAACCGCTGGTTTGGACCGTACGTCGGTCAAAGGATATAAACGAGTGCCCGCGCCGCCGCCGAGAATCAATGCTACCATGTTAGGTTAGGTTTAAATGTGAGGTGTTACCAAGTTATCGGTATGTCGATGTTTGAAGTTTTCAACTTCAAACCAGTATCTTTTACGATTTAATCGTATCTGGCTCATAAAAGAGGTAATACAAGTTGAAAACTTGAAAAATATTCATTTTAAGATGCAATCTTAAAATATCGACATTGGAAAAATATTAAAAACTTATTTGCGATGCTATAATCTTAAAATATCGCCAACTTGAAATAGTGAACACTTATTTGGAATACTATAAAGTGTCCGATACTCTATTATTTTTACTTCAATTCAGAAATCAGAGGAGAATTATCCACTTCAATCAAATCAACCGTCGCCCGATTGAGGTAACTGACCTTATCCGCCGTCCAATCTACTTCTACTTTCCAGCGGCCTTTGGCCAAAGTCTGCATATCAATTTTCATCTTATTTTGCGCATTCACTTGAATCGGAAGCGTCAAATCTAAGGATTTATTATCGGGTCGATACAGCAAGACCTTTCCCGAAATGGGCGTTAAGTCTTCTGGAAAATCCAGCGAAAGCTGTCTCGTCAAATCAAAATAATTGATGTTCATTGGTGTGTTAAGTTGATTGCTATTATTGATTTTATCAAACGTCGATTGGTACGCCAAATCCTTCGCATAATAATCTTCTACTACCAGACTGTGGTCGTACTGCGTCGATTTGAATACTTGATAAAATAGCGTGGTGGCAAAAAAAGAATAGAATAAAAAGATGCCTGTTCCCCAAGATATTTTCATGATATTGATATTTTTTGATGATTGTTTAAGTATCGGATATTTTCAAAATATCCGATACTTGATTGCTACCCAGGCCCAAAGAAATTCGTCGAAACCTCTTCCAACAACTTATCGCCCGTATAGACCTCAATGGTCAACTGATTTTTTCGACCGTTTAAGTCTTTTCTATCCATTTCGATAAAAATGGCGCCTTCTACCATGCCGTTTTCTTTCGTGGTGGGCGCTTTACCGACCCACTTTAATTCCCCTACGTCTCCTTTAAGTTTAAAGGTTAACGGAAAGGCCTGATTCGTTTTATTAAACACTTGATAGTTATAAAGATTACTAATGGTTTGGTCGTCCACCTTTTGGTACAGCATACCAGGAGTTCGCAAAATCACCGTTTCTACGTCTGACCGACTGCCCAACATCGCAATATTGACCACCATCAAAATGGCTAAAACGGCGGTGTAGGCGAGGACCCTCTGCGTAAAAATTTTCTTGCTTTTGGTCTCCACACCGTTCAAACTATCGTAGCGAATCAAGCCCTTTTCTCGACCCACTTTCTCCATCACTTCGTCGCAAACGTCCATGCAGGCCGTACAGTTGATGCACTCCAATTGGATGCCGTCTCGAATGTCGATACCCGTGGGACAGACCTTAACGCACAATTTACAGTCGATGCAGTCACCTTTTAATTTCAATGGCTTTTCTTCCACAATCGGTGGAAAATCGGCTGCTTTGACCGCTGCCCCCATGACGGCCGATTCTATTTGGTTAACCAAATTTTCGGAAGGACAAACCTTACCACTTTTGCAATGGTCACAAGCATTTTCACAATCGCCTTCTTTCCTTTTGGGTTGGGGTTTAGGTGCTGTTTTCTTCGCTTTTTTAATTTTGCCTCTTGGTTCGCCCCGCACAAAATCGTAGGTAACGAGGATGGTATTTTTATCTGTCAATACGCCTTGCAAGCGACCATAGGGGCAAATTGTGGTACAAACTTGTTCCCGTAAACTGGCGAAAACGAAGTAAAAAACACCCGTAAAAATGACCATCGCCGTAAAGCCACCGAGGTTGTCCAAAGGCGATTGGGTCACGATTTCTCGCACTTGGTCAATGCCAATAATATAACTCAAAAAGGTGTGGGCAATCAAAATCGACACTCCAATGAACAGCACCTGTTTGAGGGCTTTTTTACGCAATTTATCGGCCGTCCAAGGTGCTTTATCCAAGCGCTTTTGCGCCGTATAGTCACCTTCTACCCAGTACTCAATTTTACGAAAAATCATTTCCATAAAAATGGTCTGCGGACATACCCAACCGCAAAATAATCGGCCGTAAATCACCGTAAACAGGACAATGAAAACAATAAACGTCAGCATCGCCAAAACGAACAGGTGAAAATCCTGCGGGGTGAAATGTAGCCCAAAAATGATGAAATTGCGCTCCAATACGTTGAATAGCACCAAGGGGTCGCCGTTGACTTTAATAAAAGGCAAGCCAAACAAAATTACCAATAGCGCATAGCTAAGGTAGGTTCGAGCGTTGTAAAACGGCCCTTTCGGCTTTTTGGGATAGACCCAAATCCGTTTGCCCTGCTCGTCCACCGTCGCAATTTTATCGCGGTATTTTTCTGTATCTTCTATAAAAGGCGTTGTGGTCATGATTGTTAATTATTCGGTTACGAGTGTGCTACAATTTAGTGGAGCTTTAATATGTTAGCGGTAAATCAAAAATCAAAGTTCCACCAATTTGTAGCACATTCATCGGTTATCAGCTAGTGGTCTCTACGATTACTTAACCGTGAACCGTGAACCGTCCACCGTGAACCGTTACTTCATCCCAATTTGCTGCGGTGTTTCTTCCGCATTTTCTACCAAATCTCCTTGCGGTTCCTTGGCGTTCGGCGGATTACTACCTTGTAAAGTCAAAATATAACTCGCCACGTTTTGAATGTCGGAGGGTCGCAACTGCGATTTCCAAGCAATCATCCCTTTAGCGGGAACGCCGTATTTTACCGTTTTAAAAACTTCCGCAATCGTTCCACCGTGTAGCCAGTAAGGGTCGGTCAAATTTGGTCCGATGCCACCTTCCCCCGATTGCCCGTGACAAGCCGCACAGTTGGCCGTGTAAATGGCCTGCCCAAGACTCAACTTGGTATCATCCTCTACGAATACCACGCTATTTTCGTCCACGTTATCCGCTTGTTTGGCCAAGAAAGCAGCTACCCGCTCCTCGGCGTGTTCCATTTCGAGCGCATATTGCTCGGTGGAGCTAAGGCCGTAGTCCCAAACGTGGTAGTAGCCCAAATAAGCAAAACCAATGACCACACAGCCCCAGAACATCGCCAACCACCACGGCGGCAAGACGTTGTCCAATTCTTTGATGCCGTCGTAGTCGTGGTTGAGCAGGATGTCCTTCTCTTTTTCTACGGGTACGAGACTCCACGATTTGTCGTAGAGTCGTTTCCACCAAGGTTCTTTTTCTACCAAGTCCAATTTTTCCATGACGGCCGCACCGTGCTCTTGCAGCAATTGGATTTGTTGTACTTTGATGATGGTATTGCTCAAATTCATGATGGCGGCAAAAGCCCCCACAATGGTAGCTGCCCCCATCAAGAGGACAATGTTTTCGAGCGCCCATTCTCCCCAGCCGTATTCGACGGCTTTTTTGGCTATTGCTTCCTCCTGTGCGAGCAAATTGGACGCTGCACTTAGGAGGAAAAGCCCGATGAGCCAACTATTTTTTTGCCATTTATTTTTCATTACTTTGCTTATTTATAATTACAGGATGACAAGATTTTTTTGGATTTATAGGATTTCACAAATTGCTATTGTCCTCTTGCTCCAAAGGCAAATGGGCCATGTGGTCGATAAATGTTTTTTTCCTTAGAAAAATGGTAATTGCACTTACCGAAAAAATCCAAAAGAAAGTGACTAAGGCGAAGAGGGCCATCCAGTTGATGTCTCCCGCTCCCTCTAGAATATATTTATACATCTTGTTATTTTAGAAGTCAGACGTCAGACTGTTCAAATAAATTTGAACGGTCAGAAGTCAGACTTGTGATATTTTAAAGATAGTTACTGTCTGTCTGACATCTGACAGTTCCAAAGGAACGGTCTGACATCTGACATTTAATTACTAGCCTGATTAGCAGGTGGTTGAATATCCGTACCTAAGCGTTGCAAGTAGGAAATAATGGCCACGATTTCTTTCTGTGCCAAATTTTCCTGTTCAATGCCTTCCGCTTTTAGCGAGGCGGCTACTTGTTGCGCTTGCGCTTTCAAATCGTCCAAGGCCTCATCTTCGTAGCCTTCGCCGTAGGGCGTCCCCAACATCTTCAAGACCTCAATTTTTCGCTTGGTGCTAGAGACATCCAAATCATTTTCGGCCAGCCAAGGGTAGGGAGGCATAATCGACCCCGGAGAGGTACTAGTTGGGTCAATCATGTGATTGTAATGCCAGCTATCGGGGTATTTTTTACCCACTCTGTGCAAGTCTGGTCCCGTTCGCTTACTACCCCAAAGGAAGGGTCGGTCGTAAATGAACTCACCAGATTTAGAATATTCGCCGTAGCGTTCCGTTTCCGAACGGAAAGGGCGCACCATCTGCGAGTGACAACTAATACAGCCTTCTTTGATGTATAAATCTCTACCTTCCAATTCTAAAGGTGTATAAGGCTTAACGGAGGCAATTTTTGGAACGTTTTCTTCGACCATGAACATGGGGAAAATCTCCACCATTCCACCAATCAAGACCACGAATAAAGATGCTAATAACATTTGTACAGGACGTCTTTCAATCCATCGGTGCCAGTGTTCGCCTTTGTGCGCACCCGCCATGGTCAAGGCAGGGGCAGAAGCAGGTTCGTCGGCGACAAAATTTCCTTTTTGTACGGTTTTCCACAGGTTATAAATCATCACAAAAACACCCGCTACGTAAATCGCTCCACCGAAAGCGCGTAGGCCGTACATCGGTAAAATCTGCGTAACGGTTTCTAAGAAGTTACCGTAAGTCAACATGCCTTCGGGTAAAAATTCTTTCCACATCAAACTTTGCGTCCAACCCGCCCAATAAAGCGGAATGGTATAGAACAAAGTACCCAAAGTGGACATCCAGAAGTGCGTATTCGCCAGTTTCGTAGAGTGCAATTGGGTGTTAAACATTTTTGGTAACAACCAATAGACGACCCCGAAGGTCAACATCCCGTTCCAACCTAGCGTACCCACGTGTACGTGTCCTACCGTCCAGTCGGTGTAGTGACTAATGGCATTCACACTCTTGATAGATAACATCGGCCCTTCCAAAGTCGCCATCCCGTAAGCGGTAATCGCTACGACCATGAACTTTAAAACGGGGTCCGTCCGTACTCTATCCCAAGCACCTCGTAGGGTCAACAGTCCGTTCAGCATACCACCCCAACTCGGAGCAATCAGCATCAACGAAAAGGCCATCCCCAACGACTGCGCCCAATCGGGCAAAGAAGTGTAGAGTAAGTGGTGAGGGCCCGCCCAGATGTAGATGAAAATCAACGCCCAGAAGTGAATAATTGACAGTTTGTAAGAATAAACGGGTCGATTGGCCGCTTTGGGTAAGAAATAATACATCAAACCCAGATAGGGCGTGGTGAGGAAAAAAGCCACCGCATTATGTCCGTACCACCATTGAATCAAAGCATCCTGTACCCCAGCAAAAACGGGAATACTCTTCCACATACTAACGGGAATTTCGATGTTGTGACCAACGTGTAATACCGTAACCGTTAACCAAGTGGCGATATAAAACCAAATGGCAACGTAGAGGTGTTGCTCTCTTCTTTTTAAGATAGTACCAAACATATTGATACCAAAAGCAATCCAAACGACGGCAATGGCAATGTCAATCGGCCATTCCAATTCGGCGTATTCGTGCGAACTGGTGATACCGAGTGGCAAAGTAAGGGCAGCGGCGAGAATGATGGCCTGCCAGCCCCAAAAGTGAAATTTACTCAAGGCGTCGCTGTACATCCTCGTTTTGAGGAGTCGCTGCAAAGAGTAGTACACACCCATATAAATACCGTTACCGACGAAAGCGAAGATAACCGCATTGGTGTGCAACGGGCGAATTCGACCAAAAGTGGTCTCCGCCGTGTTGAAGTTTAAAGCGGGGAAAATGAGCTGTAGGGCGGCTAGTAATCCTACCAACATCCCAATGGCGCCCCAAAACATGGAGGCGTAGGTGAATTTCTTCACAATCTCATTATCGTAGCTAAAGTGTTCGATACGAGCCATAAACTAATGTTTTTTTGATTGAGAATAGGGAGTAGAGAGCAGAGAATAGAGATTCATGGCGTTGACAAATAATCAATAACTCAATTTTGTCTCTTTCCGATTGATGTAGTGTTCACTACTTCCTATTCAAAATAAATAGTACTATTTCAAATAAAGGCGAGCGCAACAGAAAGGCACTTTGCCTAAATATTAGATGCTCTCTATCCTTTCCGTGCTCCCTTTTTTTATGAAAAGGGGTTGTTATCTGATTTTGTTAAAATGGGTCGCCCCAGAATGAGCATTGTTAAAAATAGACCAAAGGAAAGAAAGTAAACAAGGAGTTGTAAGGAAATCATGATTTCTCGTTTTTAGTATCATCAAATAAAATTCTGACCGATGGTGTATAATCGTCGTCGTATTGTCCCGATTTGACGGCCCAAAAAAAGGCGAAAAGAAAGCCTAAAGCAATCAATAAAGAGACAAAAATGAGGACGAAAATAATTTCCATGTCGATTCAATTTTTAATTCGGGTGCAAGTTACGCCGCTAACTAACTTTAGGTATTGACTTTTGTCAGTCTAGGGGGGTGATTTTTGTCACCCCTCTTTGATTTTGTTCCTACAACGTCTATTATTCGGCGTAGCCCCCGGTAGTTTCCTGCTCAAAATAAGCATTCAAGCCTTGACCATTATTCCCGCTTTGGCGATGCTGTCTTTTACCATCAAAAGTTACCTCATTGGTTTTTTGCATTTATTATTATTGGGGTTATTGACGACGGCTTTATTGGGAATGGCTTTGCGGCAAAAATGGCTCGTGGCAACTGCTCCTCTTAGAATGGGTATTTTTGTATTTCTGGTAGGAATTACGGTTTCGGAAGGACTGCTATTTGTGCAGGGGACGCTGTTCGCTTTGGGGTGGGGGATGATACCTTATTATTGGGGTTTGTTTTTGGGGTCTATTTGCCTGCCTTTAGGCGTACTTTTGGTTGTTGTGTTTAGTCAGTTCAAACAGCATTCGGAACTGGTGGTGGCATCGTAAGTCGTGATGATAGTCAAAACCACGTTTTGCAGAAAATGTATATTTTTGGGAAGCCGAATGGCATTATTAAGAAAGGATAGCCACAATATGATTAAAATTCCTTACGGTACGAGTAACTTTAAAAAGTTTGCCACCTATGGATTCTATTACGTAGATAGAACTCCCTTTATTGAAAGAATAGAACAGCTCAATCAGCATCATTTATTTTTTGTTCGACCTCGTCGATTTGGGAAGAGCCTGTTCATTTCCACGCTAGAATATTACTACGATATTTACCACCAAAAAGACTTTAATAATCTATTCGATAAGTATTATATTGGTAAAAATCCTACGCCGCGGGCTAATCAATACTTGACTATCACTTTTGATTTTTCGGCGATTGATACGTCTTCGTACGAGAATACTTATGAGGCCTTTTTAAAAAGTGTCAAATCAAGTGCTAGAAGATTCTTTTTTTAGGTACCCTCAATTTTTCTCCGAAGAAGATGAAAAAGGAGTATTGGAGTGTACTTTTCCCGCAGAAGTTATTAATTATGTAATTACCATTACCGAGAAAAAAGCACCCGACCAAAAAATCTATTTACTGATTGACGAATACGACCATTTTGCCAACGAAATTTTAGCCTTTCGCTTCAAAGAGTTTACCGAAATTGTTAGCAAAAATGGGTACGTGCGCAAATTCTTCGAGGCGATTAAAATTGCGACCAGAACGGGCTTTATCGAACGTTTTTTTATTACGGGCGTTTCGCCGATTACGTTGGATAGTCTCACTAGCGGGTTTAATATGGCCACCAACATTAGCACCCAAGCCGAGTTCAACCACATGATGGGCTTCACCGAAGCGGAAGTTATGGACATCTTGCGAGGCATAGAAATATCGGTGGAACAGTTGCCCACCGTTTTGCAGGATTTGCAAGCATGGTATAATGGCTATTTATTTAATAAAGAAACCAGTCAGCGGGTCTATAACTCGGATATGGTGCTCTATTTTGCGGA
This sequence comes from Bacteroidota bacterium, assembly GCA_039024375.1. Classification (GTDB taxonomy): domain Bacteria; phylum Bacteroidota; class Bacteroidia; order Chitinophagales; family Saprospiraceae; genus JAFMDF01. Next base: position 25,520 of record JBCCQK010000002.1, on the reverse strand, counting down.
TAATTATAGCCAACGAAAAAAATATCCCGATACCCTACTAGATATCAACATCGCCAGCGACTACACCAAAATTCGCCGTCTGTTCAAAATAAAAGATAGAGAAAGACAAAATTTGATCTACCTCAACGAGCTGTTGCTCAACGGTTCGATTTCCGCACAATTGGTGCAACAATTCAACTTTGTTCGACGCTTTGACCGCCACGACTTTATTAGTCTCATGTTCTACACGGGTATCATTACCATCGACGGTCATCGTTTGGATGAGTTGATTTTCAGAATGCCCAACTACGTGATAGAGCAATTGTATTACCAATATTTTCACCAAATCTTGCTAGAAGAGAGCACTCTGGATAACGACTACGTGGATGTACACGGAAAAATCAAAGCGATGGCTTTGGACAATGATTTGTTGCCTTTGGTCGAATTTACTTCCCAAGTGCTGACGGAACTATCCACCAGAGACAAGCGCAAATTTGACGAAAAGTACGTCAAAGCCATCTTCACCGCCGCTCTTTTTACGTCGGGCATTTACACAATTCACCACGAATTTAAAGTCAAAAAATCACCGACCGAAAAAGGTTTTGTGGATATTCTGCTCGTGCGCCGACCGCCTTATGACCCTACTTATCAATTTGTCATTGAACTAAAATATCTAAAAAAAGAGGCGGCGAGGCAAACGGAAAAGGTGAAAGCGGCCGCCGTGCAGCAGTTACAGCAGTATTTGCAAAACGACTCGTATTTGCAGCAACTGACGGATTTGCGGGCGTACGTGGTGATTTTTGTGGGGAATGAAGGAGTGGTGGAGCAGGTGAATTAGAGAAATGGACCAATAGTATTGCCTTGTCGCAAAAAATCGTATCTTCCCCACCAAAAAACATTTTGGAAAAATTAATTACACTCGGCGAATTTATAATCAAAAGACAAGCAGATTTTCCCTACGCCAAAGGAGAGCTAACTCGACTATTTAATGCCATTACTTTAGCCTCCAAAGTGATGAATAGTCAAATTAATAAAGCAGGCTTAGTAGATGATTTGATGGGGAAAGTAGGGACCCAAAACGTGCAAGGAGAGGAACAAAAGAAACTGGATGTTTATGCCAATAAAATTTTCATCAATGCCTTGAAAGCTCGAAACGAAGTCTGCGGCATTGCGTCCGAAGAGGAAGAAGAAACCATCATTTTTGAAAACGAAGCGGGCAAAAATGGTAAATACATCGTCTTGATTGACCCCATAGACGGTTCTTCCAACATTGAGGTCAACGTTTCTATCGGTACCGTTTTTGCCATTTATCGTCGGGCTTCTCCCATCGGCACCACGGCGGTCTTATCCGATTTTTTGCAAAAAGGGCGAGAGCAAGTCGCCGGCGGCTACGTCATCTTTGGGTCTTCTACCATGCTCGTTTTTACCACCGGAAAAGGCGTCAATGGCTTTACTTATGACCCCAGTATTGGTGTTTTCTACTTGTCTCACCCCAACATGCAGATTCCCAAAAATGGTAGCATTTACAGCGTCAACGAAGGAAATTACGCCTATTTTTCCGACTCCGTGAAAGCCTATCTCGAATACTGTAAGGATATTGATTTACCCACCAATCGACCTTACACCAGCCGCTACATCGGTTCGATGATTGCTGATTTGCACCGCACTTTTTTGAAAGGAGGCATCTACATGTACCCCGATTCGCAAAAAGCACCGAACGGTAAACTTCGCTTGCTGTACGAGTGCAATCCCATGGCTTTTTTGATAGAACAAGCGGGTGGCAAAGCATCCAACGGGCATCAGGCTATTTTGGATATATCGCCGAAAGAAATTCATCAGCGCACGCCGTTTTATGGCGGGTCCTTGGAGATGGTGGAGGCGATAGAGCGATTTATTGGAGGTTTGCCAATCTAGCCCAACTTTCTGCCCCTTTTGCTGTTAGGTGTAAAATTTTATTTTACCTAAACAGCGAATCATGGATGTTTTACTACAAAAGTCGGTGCTTATTTTTATTGGGGTTATTATTACTATTGCTTTATTAGCAGTTTTTCCTTCGCCTAGCAGCATTGGTTTGGCCCTATTGGTGAGTGCGGGGTTAGTGGGGTATCAAGCGGTGATTATTTTGCGGGATGGGCAATAGCAAATAGTAAAAACTATGAAAATCAAAGACTTATCCCCAGCAACCCTAGCCCAAATCAAAGCCACTAAATACGACCGCATCATTGAAAAACACGAAGGTCCATTTACCTATAAATGGGAATTCATGGAGGGGACAAAAGAGCGAGCAGCAACCATCGCCATGTATCAAAAAGCGGGGGCAGATTACGAGCCAGAGGCCGATGCGGAATTTATGGAAATAGCTGGATTATCGGTATTACTTCCCGTAAGTGCGGATAATCACCCTAATATCACCCTACTACACCATTTTCTAAGCAAAGATGACCAACAGTTGGTGCTTTATATCAAAGATACCACTTACGATGATTCCGCTTGGGGAGCTGGTTTTGTGGCGATTTGTCAGCGTTTTCCTAAGCATAGTTTTTACATCGCCACGCTTTATCACGAATGGTTTATTATTGACTATGATAATGCTTCGGATTTGGTGAGTGCCTAATTCTTGGTGGTACTTCGGACGAATAGATAAACATAGCCTACCAAAAAAATCATAAAAATGAGCAAACCACTTACCTTACACCTAAAAAAAATTGACGTTTCGGTCACCTTTGAAAATTGAGCAACCGAGTATGGTTTGACCAATATTATAGAAATTTTGCGCCTATTTTTGAAGATTACGACCTCCTCATGCTATTAGATTTCCACTATTATAAAGAGCATAATTTTGATTTAGCCAAAATGCATATGGCATTATATGCCTATTTTGGCGGGCATAATAATTATGACGATTACAAATGTTCTTTTGCCTACAAATTCAAATTGACGATTGAACGGGATGGTAAGAAATACGCCTATGGAATGCAGCTATTCGATATGAAAGGTAATATGCCCTACTTTGCCTATTATCGAAAACCAGATGAGGGAAAAAGTGCCAATTATTACCACACTCCTTTAGACGAAGAATGCTCCAAAGAAGATATGCGGTATTGTACTATGACGTTCATTAGTTTTATGGTGGGATTCTACCAAGGCTATCAACCCTATTTCAATCAGCCATTTTACAGAATTAATCGAGCGGGCTATTTGTAAAGCCTATTACCTAGCTGGTCTGCTTGCTGAAATCTTCGACCTTCGAGAAAAAGAGAAAATTAGCTTAGTAACCGCCACTAAGAAAGTTCAAATAGACGCAACAGGTCAAGAACTTAATCGGGAATTCTACTATCCTATTAGAAACAACATCGGCTATTTTCTGAAAGGCAAAAAAATACTCGACCAATTTGATGATGCGCTTGAATTTTATTGTGATGTGTCAGAGGTTGGAGAAAATATTGGATAAGGTCATTAAATAGGAATCGACGTAACAGGTGAGACTGTTAAACACTAGTTCGTTTCGGAGCATTTTCCACATACGTCCCCGACCGACCGCCGTAAGTTCCATTGGTCCAACGTTATCCTCAACGTCTGCTTTTCTCCCGTTGATGAGGTGTGGCAAATAAAGATATACCCGTCCTCGTCCAAATCGGAGCAGTCGCAATTGGTTGCCTGTGAACTGGGTAAGCAGGCATTTTGGTCCTGTTCATCGTATAAATTGTGGGCTTGTGGGTAATTGCCAAAATATCCGTCGCCATCGAAGTCTTGGCCGACGCAGGCTGGATGGTCTTGAAAGGGGTCACAAGCGTTCAAGGGATTCGTTCCATTTTGCTTTTCCATTGTATCTGCGATGCCATCTTGGTCGCTATCACTTTCAGGGTCGTAGGGCGCTACATCGTTACCGTCCACTACTCCGTCATTATCGTCGTCCGCATCGTTCCGATTTAATTTTCCATCGTTATCAAAATCACAATCCGCTGCCGTTTTATCCTGTCCACAATTTTCTGGATTGGTTTCCTCTCGGGTCGTTAGAATAAAATTGGACGCCTTGGAGTGATTGTCGGGATGGTTTAAAATAGTATTGAACAGTAAATTAGAACGGTCGTTATTGGGGCCTTGGTAAATGATTAAACCATCCAAATTGAAATCGTGTGGAGTATAACCCGTAGAGATAAAATTGGTTAAATAACTGGTATTCAAAGAATCTAGCAGCACCTCCAAAAATATATTGAACACATCATTGTCGGGCCCTTGGAAGATGGTTTTACCGTCTGCATTCAAATCGCCCGACCACAAAGCATTGCCATTAGCGCCATCCACAAAAGCACTTCTTCCTGCCGTTGGTAAAAATTTGTAAGTAAAATCTATGTAAGGTATATTAGCTGGATTAAATAAATAGGGATACAAAGTTTCCGCTCGGTGGTGATTTCGGTGCCGCAGGGCTACGTAGTAATTACCGGGCGGAAGGTTGTCAAAATATAAAAGCGGGTCGCCTTCAACGGAAATGACCTCTCCGTTTCGCTGTAGAAGCGCCGATTGGGTGGCCACTACGTTTTCTGGATTGTCACTTGCTTTCAATTCCACGAAAACCCAGTCCACGATGGCGGCTTCGCCCGTAATCGCCAAGCGGTCACTTGGACATTCCTCTCCACCGCCCACTCCTACGTGGGTGTAGGTAGGCATAGCCGAATAAGGCTCCAAGTGGGGAATTAATCCTTTGCGACGCAAGTCATCGCGCATCAAGTCTTCCTCCTCGCTGGCCAACATCGCTCCTTGCAACATTGCCTTCAAGCGCAAAGCGACGCCAGCACAAGAAATGGTTTGGCTTAGGCCCGTAGCATTACTACAAGCATCTTCCACGTACCAAGTGCGCACGGTATTTTCGGTGTTTCCCAACAATACCGACTGGGCTTCGTAGCGAGGGATAACATTTTTTGCACAATTATCAATGGCCACTAGGTCTTCGCCAATTCCTACATCCGCCATTGCTACCTCACAAAAAGAGGGACTGGTTAGAGGAATACTACCCTCCATCACCAAATAGGGAATAGTCTCGGCAACGTGGCTACCATCCAAATAACTCCACTCTTCAAATCTAACCTCAAAGCCATTTGGTTGAACATTTCGAACCCGAACAATACCCGCCTGCGCTCCCACAAGACTCGGCACCCCCGCAATCACGACGGGGTTATGAAAGTTGTTTTGAGTCATGACCCTAACCCATTGATGAGTTGCCGACACTACGCCCGTTTCGCCGAAAACTTCCCCGTTTTGGGTCCTCAAATGGCTGTTCGATTCTACGCTAAGATACCCCACTTCTTCCATAAGATGGCTCGGGTCGGAGTCTCTGGAGGCCTCTTCTTGAATCATTAACTGGACGCTGTTATTGGATAGGTTTTGGTGTCTTAACGCGGCGGGGTCACTATCATTGACCGTTTGCATGGCCGCAAAAATGCTGGGCGAGTGCGTAAAATTTTCGGTAAAATTGAGGGTATTCCACGCGTGTGTGAGATTTACTTTTCCCGTTTCCAACAAAAAACTATCTTGCTGATTGCCTTGCTCAATGGCTATCCAAGCAACGCTTTCCCGCAAGTGAATGCTATCCGTTCCCTGTTCTTCTTGTATTTTTAGGTCAAACTGCGAATGGGTAACATTTTGGATACGGGTTGTCACGGGCGTACTTTCTTCGGTAGTGATTACTTGGGAAAAGATGAGGGGCTCGGTCAAGAATTCAATGGGCAAGGAAATGGTTTTCCAATTCTGATTGACGTTTTCCATCACGCCACCCACCATTTTTTTTCCATTGGGCAAAGTGTAAATTCTAAAGAAATCGGGTGCCGTCTGGTCCACGATGTGTATCAACTGGCTATCAACGGCCACATTGCCGCATTTGTCCGTCGCATACCAAGTTCGAGTAATGATGGTATGGCAACCGTTGGTATCTAAGTCAGTGGTCTTTTCGTCTAATAAAATGGAGATTTGGGGACAAAAATCGGTAGCTACCACCAAAGGGGGAACGGGAACTAGTTCGTCACAACTCAAACTCAAATCAGCGGGTACGTTCACCATCACGGGCGGAACGGTGTCCCGCATATCTAATCGAACGATTGCCGTGGCACAACAGCCGACGGGTTGATTACATACTTGATAAACAAACTCGTCCGCTGTACAAGTAGCAGTAGTTGGAACGTAAGTAAAAGCACCCGTAGTGTCCATCGTAACCATTCCGTAAGTAGGTTGGGTAACTATACTAAAAGTAGGGTTCACTAATCCGCCATCGTTCAAAATTGGATAGTCTTCGTATTCCGTATCCGCACAGACGCTGAACACATCGTCTTGTAAGCTGAGACTGCTAATCACTTCTTTTCTGACGACGTTGGAATAAGTCCAATTGCACCAAATAAAAGGTCGAGCGCCCCGTCGGTACAGCGTAGTCGTGTTTATTGCGTTGGGGTCATAACCCGCATTGGCCGCTCCCGCAATGTTTTGCCAAGTCAGACCACCATTTTCGGAGAATTGCCAGCGATATTCGAGACTACCGCCCAAAGTAGTGGCGGGAGTTACATTACTGATAAACGCAGGGTCGTAACTTCCACAGGCTATTTCGTCCCCCGCAATGCTGCCCGACGAATCTAGTTCGCAGGGGTTATTTAGAACACAGGTTCTTTCGTATAAAACGACTCGGTGGTCTGTAAAACAGTTATTCGCACTATTATAAAAACGAATGGTATAGGCTTGGGAATCGACGGGATTAGGTTGTCCCGTTATTAAATTATTCGGTAAGGAACTCAAGAGCGTTGCGTTACCGTAGTCATTGACTCCTCCCAAATCGTCGAAGGTATCGCCTAATGACCAATGGTATCGGTCGGCATCGTTAGCGGTGGTCAATTGCACAAATCCGTTACTTTGTAGCGTACCACCGTTGCAAGATGGAGCAACGGCAAAAGTAGTCACCGTAGGTTGCACACAAGTATTACGACCCGTTGCGTATTCTGCGAGAACTAGAAGCATTGGAGCACTTTCTTGCGTTCCATGATTTTTGTTGGACTTAGTCACCCACTCATTTGGAAAAACCACCAAAATTAAGCATCCAAAGACAATGGAGACGGCCAATAGTTTATTCTTCATACAATGGGTTATAATGGATGATGAGTGATGACTGATACATGATTCATTTATCACTTATCATCTATGGATTCATCAAGACTATTCATAATACGTTATTTCCAATACGGGCCGAAAATTAGCATTAGGAAAATCAAAAGAATAATACTCGGTTTGATTGTCGCGCTCGCCCGCCGTACTTTTTAATAGAAGGCCGAAGTTCTCATTGGGATTATCAATCCAGCTTTGGACGGTAGCAGCATCTAAGGACATAATTCGAAAGCCCTTATCTTGTGTATTCATCGTCCCTACCGAGGTAGAACCGAAATCACCACCTGGCCTGTTCCAGTTCCGATTGGCCGTTCGCTTTTTCCAATTGGAAGCAGCGGAATCTCCTTGTTTGTTGCCCGCCGACCAAGGGAATAAGACGGGATACGCTTTGATGATATTTCCTTTGCCTTCGCCGTTAATCAAGTACAAGCGAAGTTTAGCGTCAATAACTTTTTTGCCTGCTAGTTGAAATAATTCAAATTTGATGAGGCCATGTTCCACTTCTCCGTTTTTGGCATTCATGCGGAAAAATTCCTCTCCGCCGTAGTTTTTATTCGGCTCTTTTTCCACGAGATAATTGTCCTGCCCCAAGATGAGTACGATTTCCTGTTGGTCGCATTCGTCGGTAACGATTGGGAAGCAAGGATTGGTAGCCGTGCTGTCGGTTGGTTGGTTATTATTTGAGTTATCGTCTTCTTCATCATCATCATTTTCGTCGTCGTCATCATCTTCTTCCTCGTCTTCTTCATTATCATCATTATTTTTATCATCCTCTTCTTCCTCATTATCATCATCGTTATTACTACCATTGTCATCGTCCGTATTTTCTGAGCCATCGTTCGAAAATTCGCCGTTGCAACTCCCGCAAGTGTCGCCCAGTAATTGCCGCAATTGCCACTGGGCAAGAGTCACCTTCAGCGTCTGTTTTTTACCGCTAGGGCGAGTGTGACAAACATAGATATACCCATCGTTGTCTCCGTCTGAGCAATTACAACTGGATACTTGTGGATTGGGTAGGCAAGCATCTTGGTCATTTTCATCGTATAGTTGGTGCCCCTTAGGGTAATTACCAAAAAAACCGTCTTGGTCCCTATCTACCTTTCCACAGTTAGCATCTGCGGTAAAAGGGTCACAAGCGTTCAGTGGATTGGTGCCATTTTGTTGCTCTACCTTATCGGAAATTCCGTCTTGGTCGCTATCACTCTGGGGATTGTAGGGGTCCACATCGTTGCCATCCACGACCCCGTCGTTATCATCGTCGGCATCGTTGCGGTTCAATTTCCCGTCTTGGTCAAAATCACAATCGGCTAAAGTTTTATTGGCAAAACAGGTTTCAAAATTCGGCTTCTCCTGAGTAGATAAAATGTAGTTCGAAGCGTTGGTTGTATTGTCTGGATGAATCAAAACGGTATTGAAAAGCAGATTGGAACGGTCGTTATTAGGGCCTTGAAAAATGGTTACCCCGTCGAGATTAAAATCATTCAAGGTGTAGCCAGTAGTGATGAAATTGGTTAAGTTATTGGTGTTCTCGGAGGCTAGGATGACTTCCAAAAACATATCGAAGACATCGTTCTGAGGGCCTTGGTAAATCGTTTTTTCATCTTGATTTAAGTCCCCCGACCACATTGCATTTCCGCCTTCACTTTCGGTGAACACTCGATGGCCAATGGTCGGTAAAAATTGGTAGGTGAAGTCAATTAATGGAATATTAGCCGCATCAAAAAGGTAAGGGTACAACGTCTCCACTTTGAGGTGATTGCGGTGGCGCAAGCACACGTAATAATTGTCGGGCGGCAGATTGTCAAAATAAAGCAGCGTATCTCCGCGAGCGGATACAACTATGCCATTTCTTTGAATAAGGGCAGACTGAGTGGCGACTACTTTTTCTTGATTATCCCCGTCTCTAAGTTCCACAAATACCCAATCTACGATGGCCTGCTCCCCCGTAACGTCAAATAGTCCAGGCAGACAGGTTTCGTTCCCACCACGAATGTGTGTATATTTCTCCATAGCGGTGTAGGGTTCTTTGTTGGGCAAGAGCCCTTTTCGACGCAAGTCATCCCGCATTAACCCGTATTCTTGATTGGCTAGCATCGCCCCCTGCAACATTGCTTTTAGCCGCAACGCTACGCCCGCGCAAGTGATGGTTTGGCTGAGTCCCGTCGCGTTTCCACAGGCGTCTTCTACGTACCAAGTGCGCACCGTATTTCTAGCGTTGTCCGCAAAAACGGATTGCTCGCTGTACTGCAATTGCACGTTTTTGTCACAATTGTCTATGGCAATAATATCTTTACCCAATTCTAAATTATCCGTCCCTAATTCACAAAACGTCGGAGACATCAACGGAATACTTCCTTCCATCACTAGAAACGATACTTCCTCGGAAACGTGCCCACCGTCCAAGAAATTCCACTCCTGAAACCTCACTTGGAAACTGTTAGCGGTCACATTTCTTACTCGAACCACGCCCGGTTGGTCCCCGTTGTGACTAGGGACACCCATAATGACCACGGGGTTGTGATACTCGTTTTCGGTCTGTACTGTTAACCATTCGTGGTTGACCGAAACGCTGCCTGTTTCTCCAAACAACTCGGCTAGATGGGTCGTCAACGCAACGTCGTTTTCGATGGCTAGATAGCTGACTGTTTCCGTTTCGTGGCGCACGTCGGTATCAATGGACGTTTCTTCTTCGATGGCGATTTGGACACTATTCATCGATAAATTCTGTCTTCTCAATCCTGCGGGGTCTGCGTCGTTGACGGTCTGTAAAGTGGCAAACAAACTCGGCGCATCGGTATGATTTTCGCTAAAATTGACGGACTGCCACGCATCGGTCATACTAATTTCTTGCGCTTCTAGCGTAAATCCATCCTGTTGGCTACCCACTTCTATCGCAATCCAAGCGACGCTTTCCCGCAAGTGAATGCTGTCTTCGGCCTGTTCTTCCTGCAACCTTAGCTCAAACTGAGTATTTGTCACGTTTCTAAGGCGAGTCACGACGGGGGTGTTTTCTTTGTTGGTGACTACTTGTGTGAAAATCAAAGGCTGGGAAGCAAAGTCAATCGGCAGAGAAATGATTTTCCAGTTTTGATTAACATTTTCCATTACGCCACCCACCATTTTTTTGCCGTTTGGAAGCGTGTAAATTCTAAATATATCGGGAGCGGTACTGTCTCTAACCACAATATCCTGTTCGTCAATCGCCGAGTTGCCACAATTATCCGTAGCCACCCAAGTTCGGGTCAACGTGTAATTAGGGCAACCACTCGTGTCACCCTCGGTAATCATTTCGTCCAAAGAAATGGAAATCTGGGGGCAAAAATCGGTCGCAATGACTTCGGGAGCAGTAGGAATGATTTCATCACAACTAAAATAATCATCCGCAGGTACGTTGACGATAATCGGCGCCACGGTGTCTTGCATGTTTAATCGAACCGTTGCCGTCGCACAACAGCCCGCTGGTTGGTTACAAACTTGATAGACAAATTCGTCGGTATCACATGTGGCTACGGTGGGCGAATAGGTGAACTCCCCCGTTGTATCCATTGTCACCGTACCGTAGGTTGGTTGGTTGACGATACTGAAGAGGGGATTCTGCAAGCCCGCATCGTTCAAAATGGGATAGCCCGTGTACTCTAAGTTGGAACAGGCCACAAAATCGTCGTCTTGCAACATCAAAGTAGGCACTATATCCTTAACCACCACGTCCGAATACGTCCAATTACACCAGACGAAAATTCTCGCTCCCCGTCGATAGAAGGTTTTAGTAGAAATCGTACTAGGATCATAATCGGCGTTCGTTGCTCCTGCAATATCTTGCCACGTTAGGCCACCATCTTCGGAAAATTGCCATTGGTATTCCAGCGTCCCTCCTTGCCCCGAAGCGGCCGAAACGCTGGTAATCGGCAAAGGGTCGTAGCTACCACAAGCTACCTCGTCCCCCATAATGCCGCCCGCCGTATCGACCGAACAGGGAAAATCAAGCGCAAACCCGTCGGGAGCAAAATTGTCCCAACCCAAATAAGTCGCTACCCGATTGGCCCCGTCCGTATTGGGCACATTACTAATGGTACTAACCGTAGCGTTCATGTCTAGCCAATAATTTTCGTTTTGCCAGCGAGCAATGGATTTAAAATCGCCATCGACGTTATAGTAGTAGATGTTGATGTCCGCTCGGCTAGTGCCCGAAAAGTGGTTGATATTATGGTAAAAATATTCGTTGATGCCACCAATGGTCGGCGGACGATTGTCTCTACTGAAGCCAGTCCCTCCGCCCGTAAAATCGTTCGAAGCGTCTAGGTTGGCCAGTCTGACGCCAAAGGAATTAGCCGCACTATTCTCTGGACGAAGCATGACAGGTCGATACCGATAGGGCGCATTATGCAAAATACCGTTGCTACCCACAGGAAATAAATAGTCGTCGGTACTGTTCATGGCTCTAACCAAAAAACCGTTCAAACTATCGCTAGACACAAAACCAATGTTCCGTAAAATAGCCTCCCGATTTGGATTGGTTACGCTTAGCACTTGACTGTTGGTGGCCCATTCGGAATCGACCAAATCGAAAATATCTTCAATTTCGGAATCAACTCCACGTTGGGTTTTAATGCCCGTTCCCGACAAGGTGACACTCGGAAATCGGGTCAAGTCCGTTCCTTGGATGTACTGATTGGTTCCAAAAAAATAAACTGTTCCCGGACTGCTATTGATAAAAGCAGCGTTGCCCGCCGTGTTCGTCCAATCGCCCGAAAAGTGCAGGTTGCCACTGTGGTCAAACGTACCCGAATCGTCGTTGTACACGTCGCCTTGCACGTAGATGGTCGCTCCACTCTGCACAAAGACGTGGGCGCTATCGTTGAAAAAATGCGCTTTTTGCCCCATTAGACTACCGAACAGGAATAGACCGCCTAGTAAGCAAATACTTTTTGGCTGAATCATTTTGTGGATGTTTGTTCGTTATTAGTGGTGTTATCGGTCAATTTTGCTACTAATTTTTCAATAGCTGCCAATCGACTTTGTACCGATTCGAGGGTTTGGTGTTGTACTTCTTTTTGTGCTTTCAGTGCCTTGTTTTCTTTTTGTAAATCGTCAATAATAGCCTGTTGCTCTTGTAATGCTTTTACCAAAAGAGGCGTTACTTTTCCATAATCGACGCCTTTGAACCCATCCGCTCGGTCAAATACCGCTTCGGGGACGATTTTTTCTAAGTCTTGGGCGATAAAACCCGTTTGGATGCCTTCGGGAAATTGCTCTTCCGTAAATTCGTCGGTTCGGTATTCGTAGGAAACGGTTTCAATTTTAGCGACTTCGGCTAGGGCCGATTTTTGGTAAGTTTGAATATTTTTCTTGAAACGTCGGTCGGAAGCGTTGCCCGTAGCGAAGATGTTACCGATAACTTGCAACTCCGTTGATGGGTTATTGGTACCAATCCCTACCCGCCCCGTTCCGTTTTGGAACAAGCCTAAGTTCCACGAGATGACGTTCCCATTGGTCAAGCCATTTTTCGAATAGAGTTGCCAAGAGCCATTTTCGTCTATCCGCATTTTTACCGCACCGTTGCTCGCCCCAATTTTTACGTCGTCATTATCAGCTCCTGATTTTAGTGACCAATTACCAAAACCGTCGTGGGTAGTCATTCGAACTTGTCCGCCATCGAACCAAATGTTGTCTTCTCCGTTTAAGTTCAAACCCGGTAAATTATCGGCGCCATCGGCGTTGATACGACCTGCCGTTTGACCGCTCGCTACGCGCATTCGGTCGGAAACTCTAACCCGACCTACTACGTCTAGTTCCTCGCTTGGAGCCGTTGTGCCAATACCAACGTGGCCATTACTGCGCAAGCTCATGATGGTATTATGCTGATTGAAGGATCCGTCGGTTAGCTTAATATCCAGTTGGCTACGTGAGTTTGTACTTGCATTTTCGTAGCGACCCAATGCAAATGCGGCTTTGTTACCCCAAGCTTGACTTCCGACCCCTTCTCTCGCTAGCGTTAATATTTCTCTAGTCCCATTCGGACTATTGCCCCCGTTATTATTATTGTCGAATATCGTGAGTGCCGATTCGTTGTAGTTAAAATTGTTATCTAGTCCAATATTATGATTCACCGTCAACCGACTAGCAGGACTATTTGTACCGATGCCAACTAATCCTTGAGTGAAAATGTTGTCATTGATACTGTTAGGCTCGTTGGTAGTGCCTACTTCGTACCAATCGTGGTCACTGGAAGCTAGGTTGCTTATATCCGTCTTTTTAACTATCCCGTTGGCATCCGTAACGAGTACCTCCGTCAATGCATTGTCCGTTTGTAATCCCTGTAAGCGTAGCGGATTGGTCCCATTGACATGCAATTTGTGGCTAGGAGACCCTGTTCCAATACCTACTCGGTCGTTCGCTCCGTTGGTTCTGATTAGGTTGGGGTCTGTATCTCCTTCTACTCTAAAAGTGCTATTCGTACCATTGTCGTTAAAGGTAACATTGCCATCCGCTCGAAAATGACTAGGCGTATAAACCCCATTAGTAAATTGACTACTTTGATTTAATCTCAACCAATTGCCACTATCCTGTAGGGCATTCTTGCCATTCATGTACAGATTATTATCCATTTCAATGTTACCCGCCACTTCTAATAATTGGCTAGGGTTAGCTGTACCAATACCGACTCGATTAAGGTCGGCTCGGGTGGTTAGTAGGTTTCCGTCGAAATAAGAATTACGTCCCTCGAAGTAAAGTGGCCAAGGCGATTCGCCCGTCCAACCACCGTCGTCGTCTTCATCCCAAATGAAGTACAAGCGACCGTCATTATTGTGAATCCAGTAGTCGGTATGCCCACTCGTATTATCCTCAAATTTGATGGTCGGAGACCCATCTGTAATTTCCATATCCCCATTATTGACGTGTAGTTTAGCATCCGCCGTGGCCGTGCCAATACCAAAATTACCGTTGCTGGGATTTAAAGACCATCCTGACAACCAAGAGATGGCACTACCTGCGGTACTCGGCGTAGCGTACATAAACTGATACGTATTGTTAGTCATCCCAATACTTCCTAAATAATCTCTAAATGCGGGACCAGCAGATTCTCTAGTAGGCGAAGTCCCAATAGTCGAGTTAAGGTAAATCGAGAAGTTCCCCGCCCCGTCGTTATTGACTACTCTCCAAGAAGAAGTACTCGTTCCATTGATGTATTTGTGGAATTGGCCAGATAAATATTGGTTACCCTGTACGTGTAGTCTTTCGGTTGGGTTATTCGCACCGATGGCTACATTTCCTTGGGTAAATACGTTATCGTTGATGTTGTCGGGGGCGTTGCTGGTGCCTACTTCGTACCAATCGTGGTCCATGAGCGCCGCTTGAAAATCGGTAATGGGGGACCAAGTACCGTTTCCGTTTGCATCCGATTTTAGGACATAATTATTCGTGGCCCCCGCTGTCATTTGGAAATTAGTCGTTTGGGTTTTGCCAACCACATCCAATTTGGCATCGGGATTGTTGTGACCAATACCCACATTTTGACTGGGGTTCAATAATAAATCTCCCGTGGTGGTGTTGATATTCGCATTGGTTCCATTGAAGAACAGCGACATTTCTTGATTGGCCCCTAAGATTAAATCTCCGTGGCTACCCGTTCCACCCGCTATCCCGTTACCGTTGGCGCTGAGTATCCAATCGCCGCTTTCGCCCCATATACCGTAGTTATTACTAGTGGCATTTTTAGCGTCGATGTATAGTCCGTAGTTGGTAGTTGCGGCGGCGTCGTCCGCATCCACTCGAACGCCAAAAATCGTTTGCGCACTATTGGCATCCACTTGTAAACCGTAAGCCGTCGTCATCAGATTCGCTCCTGCTCTTCTATCCGTCAAAAAGTATCCTGCCCGTGCGGTAGTAATGTTTCCGCCATCGTCCGAATCTACTCGTACTCGACCGTAAACACCGTAGGCATTATTGATGTCTCCAGCGTGGCCGTTGTTCGTATAAGTATATCCTTGAACGCCAATAGCGGTATTTAGCTGCGCTGCGTAAGGAAGTGCCTGCCCTCGCATTCCGTAAGCATTGGTAATATTTCCTGAACTACCTCCCCTTCCTCTTGCCTCTGAAATAATGCCAAAAGCATTGCCAATAGTGGCAGTAGTAGAGGCGTTGTAGGCTCTAAATTGCCCACCCTGCAAATTCCCCAAATTAGCAGTAGCATTACTCACATTATCCGCATATCCTTGAATACCGTATAGGTTTCGGAAGGTGGAGTTACTACTGTTGGTCGAAATAAATGTTCCTCCGACCCCATCGGAATCAAAACCTCCCGCAATGTTCTCGGTCTTATTATTATTGAGTCTAAAATAAGCACCGTAAGAAGTACGGTCTGCCGTTAGTGCGGGGGAAGTAACCGTCGCACTGGAAAAAAGCTGGTACGAAGCGCCATTATTCGTGAAATTTCTCGCGATGCGCACCTGTGTATTGCCACCATCCCCCGCATCGGGTCCAACGTTCAACCGTTCACCGATTCGTGCCGTTCCTTGCACATCCAACTTCTGGCTGGGCGTAGTAGTTCCAATCCCCACATTGCCTTGTGTAAAAATATTATCGTTGATGCTATTAGGTTCGGTAGTTGTTCCTTGCTCGTACCAATCGTGGTCGCCCGGCGCAATATTGGCAATATCCGTCTTTTTAATCACACCATTTGCATCTGTCACCAGAACTTCGGTTAAGCCATTGTCGTCTTGCAATCCCTGTAATCTCAACGGATTAGTTGCGTTAACGTGTAATTTATTGCTGGGACTGCCCGCTCCAATGCCCACGTTTCCGTTGTTGAGTAGTCTCAATCCTAAAGTGCCTACGCTACCATTATTACCGTAGTTTAAATCAATCCCCGTTGCGCCACCGAGAATTAGGCGGCCATTCCCCGAAGTGCCGTTCCCCAAGAAGTTATCTTTGTTGGTAATAAATGCGTTGTTATCATCCACCCGAAAGAATAAACCTTCGTTGACGCCCGTATTTTTTAGTTGCAAATTCGCTCCGCTAGCGCCATTGACATCTAAATTGGTAAATGGATTTTCCGTACCTATTCCTACTCTGCCCGTTTCGCGAATCACAAAAGCGGCCGTACCACCGATGGGATTGGAAGCTCCATCGACAAAAAAGCGGAAGCGACCACCTGCCGACACAAAGCGCATGTGAGCGGCGTTGAGCTGGTAGAGTCCCATGTCGCTAGTACTAGTGATAGCACTTCCCGCTCGTTGGATGACCCCGTTATCGAGCATCATTCGTCCGTTGACGTGTAGCTTGTGGAGTGGTTCGGCTAGACCAATACCAAAATGGCCGTTGTCGGGGTCTAAACTGTATCCGTCCAGCCAGCTAATGGCATCTCCCGCCGTACCGGCGGCGGCGTAAGAAAATCGGTAGTTGTTGTCCACGCCCGTGGCACCGATGCCCGCTAAAAGCGTTCGATAGGCGACGCCCGACGTTTCGTATTGATGATTGGTCCCTAAAGTAGAATTGAGGTAAATCATAAAATTACCCGACCCGTCGTTATTCACTACCCGATAATTCGCCGTTTGACTGGAAGTTGTGTTGGTAATCGCTTTGTAGATATTATTACTGAATCTTGCATTCCCCCCCGCTACTTCGAAGCGTTCGGTGGGGACGGTCAATCCGACGCCGACGTTACCTTGCGTATAAATGTTGTCGTCAATACTGTTCGGCTCGTTAGTCGTTCCTTGTTCGTACCAATCGTGGTCGCCCGGCGCAATATTGCTGATGTCCGTTTTTTTAACGACCCCGTTAGCATCGGTAACAAGGACTTCGCTTAACGAATTATCGTCTTGTAAGCCCTGCAAACGTAATGGGTTGATCCCTTTGACGTGTAGTTTATTACTCGGAGAACCCGTACCGATACCTACTCGGTCGTTCACCCCGTTGGTACTAATTAAATTGGCATCGTTGTCTCCTTCTACTCGGAAGGTATTATTCGTTCCATTTTCATTAAAAATGACATTGCCATCTGCTCGGAAATGACTTGGCGTATAAATGCCACTTGTATATTGGCTATTTTGATTTAATCGGAGCCAGTTATCGGTCGATTGAATGGTGTTTTTACCGTTCATGAACAAATTATTATCCAATTCGATATTCCCCACTACGTCTAATCGCTGGCTAGGCGTAGAAGTACCGATACCAACATTACCGCCCGTTTCGACAAATAATCGGGTCGTCACGCTTGGGGTCGCCGCTTGGTCGTCGATACGCAGGTCGAAATCACCGTTGGTATTACGGATGGCAAAACCACCTTGTGCAGCGTTGCGGCGAGTCCACCCTGTGCCACTTTGCCAAAATAAATTAGCGCCGAAGTAAGAACCAGACTGACCCATTTCAAAATGGGTAGATTTAGTAATACCGTTGACATCAATGCGAGCCACGGGTGCCGTTACACCGAATCCGACATTACCATTACTGCGTAGGCTCATGATAGTATTATGCTGGGTGAAACCACCATCAGTTAGCTTGATATCTAGTTGAGTACGTGCATTTGAGGAGACATTTTCGAATCTTCCCAAGGCAAAGGCAGCCCGATTTCCAAATGCTTGTCCACCTACACCTTCTCTGGTCAAACTCAAAATGTCTCTAGTACCGTTGGGCGTATTGCCACCGTTATTGTTGCTATCAAAGATGGATAGCGTCGCATCGGAATAGTCAAAGTTGGCATCGTGAGCAATGTTATTATTAATAGTTAAGCGACTAACGGGGTTATTCGTACCAATACCTACTAAGCCTTGGGTATAGATATTATCGTTAATATTATCGGGTTCGCTGGTGGTTCCTACTTCATACCAATCGTCGTCGCCCGGCGCAATATTTTCAATATCCGTCTTTTTTATCACTCCGTTAGCATTGGTGACTAATACTTCCGTTAGTCCATTATCGGTCTGTAAACCTTGCAAGCGCAGCGGATTAGCTGCATTCACATGTAGTTGATGGCTTGGGGCAGTTGTACCAACTCCTACTCGGCCATTATCTCGATTGATGACCAAACCGCCATTTACCTCCGCATTATCCGAAAGCGTAATCATTCGGAACGTATTGGAAGCATCGTCAAAATAAACCCGACCACCGTAGCCCGTTGCCGTAGGGTCTTCAAAGCGTACCCCTACTTGATTATTAGCACCAGGATTAGCTAAATGTAACTTGTCTAATGGATTATTGCGTCCGATACTGACTCGGTTAGTAGAAGCATCAGTGAACAGCAAGTGAGTATCACTAGTTCCTTCTACTCGGAAGTCAAAATCCCCAGCCCCTTCGTTAAAAGTTACACGGTTGTCCACTCGAAAATAACTAGGTGTATAAACCCCCGTCGTAAATTGATTTGCTTGATTTAGTCGCAACCAGTTATCATTCCCACGAAGGGCTTGTTTGCCATTCATAATCAAGAAGTCATTCAACTCAATATTCCCTTCTACGTCTAATTTTTCGGCGGGGCTATTGGTGCCAATCCCGAAGTTGCCGTTGTTGGGGTTCAACGACCAGCCTTCTTGCCAAGTAATCGCTCCGCCCGAAGTGCCAGGCGAAGCGTACATAAACCTGTAATTATTGTTCGTAGTGTTGATAGCTTGTAAATAGGTTCGGTAGGCGGGACCGTTCGATTCGTAGGTGGGACTCGTGCCCGGTGTAGAATTGAGGTAAATAGAAAAATTACCCGCTCCGTCGTTGTTGATAATTCGGTAGGAAGAAGCACTATTGCCGAGAATATACTTGTGAAAAGCGCCCGATAGATACTGGTTTCCTTGTACGTGCAATCGCTCGGTTGGGTTGGTTGTCCCTATCCCAACATTCCCCTGTGTGTAAATATTGTCGTTAATGCTATTCGGGGGACTCGTCGTTCCCACTTCGTACCAATCGTGGTCGATTAGGTCGGAAAAATTAACCGTTCTCGTTCCGCCATCTTCCAACGTAAGCGTCAGCACATTCGAAGTAGGATTCAGATTAAACGTCGTAATCTGTTGGTCATCGGTATTGTCCAGATAAGGCGTTAAGTCAATCGTTTCCGTACCGCCATCTTCTAAGGCTAAGGTCAGTATGTTGGTCGTTGGATTAATGGCAAAGGTTTGAATTTGCTGGTCGTCCGTATTGTCCAAATAGGGACTTAGGTCAACCATCTGCGTGCCACCGTCTTCCAAAGTCAAGGTTAATATATTTGCTCCATCAATCGCAAAATTTTGGATTTGTTGGTCGTCCGTGTTGTCCAAATAGGGCGTTAAATTCACCGTTTGCGTACCGCCATCTTCTAGCGATAAAGTTAAAACATTAGACGTAGGATTAATGTTAAAATTAGTAATTTGTTGCTCGTCCGTGTCGATAAAAACGGTATTAGCATCTCCTTTTTTAACGACCCCATTGGCATCCGTTAGCAGGATTTCCGTCAGCGAATTATCCGTTTCTAACCCTTCCAACCGCAAAGGATTATTGGGGGCAACGATGTGCATTCGATTCGTCGGCCCCGTCGTCCCCACGCCCATATCTCCATCGTTGGTAACAAGGACATCGTAGCCGTTTTCTAACGCTCTTCGGGCATAAATAAGTTGATTCGCAGGGTCATAAACCCATTCGCCCGTTTGGGCAAAGACGGAATCAATGTGCACCTCGCGCACCACGCCCGTAGCGGGGTCGCAGACGAGAAAAGAAGTATCGTTGGCTACCGCATTTTGTAGAAGTTCTAACCGTAGCGGGTCGTCTCCACTATTAATGGTTTTAACGTGCAGTGCATTTTGGGGGGTGGTCGTGTTGATGCCTACGTTCTGTGCCATTATCCTATTACTAAAAATAGAAATTAGGATAATTAGCGTCGCTCCAATGATTTGTATCTGTTTCATTATAAAGTAGTTTATTTTTTTGTTGAAACAGGGGGTTGTATGGGAGAGAGGTTATTTTTTTACAGTATACTGTTCTAGTTACCAGTACAAATGATGCTGCAGTCCATCTCTAAACCTGCCACATTATTTTGGGGGTCCAGCCCATAAGTTCCGCCAATGTTGGCCGTAGTATAATTAATCATAATAATTCCTTTGAGTACCAAGCGGTCAACGGTGCTTCGCCAATAAGTCGTTCGTCCCGTAATTTGATTGGCATTGACTAATACCATTAATCCTTGGGGCTTCTGCCCACCAATGGAGGGATGCAGATTAACAAAATTGGCATTACAAGCAGCGTTGGGTTGAGTTAGTCCATCAATGACTAAGTCCTCCGTCACCGTGGGCAAATCACCGAGCGTTAGTTGAATATTAAAATATTCGTCGCCACTCGTGGCGTTGCCGCTTGGATTGAAAAAACGGGGGTCATTCGTGGGTATATTGAAGGTAATGACGTCTGCGCCCGCTCGGGCGTTGGCCTCTTGAATGGCTGCTCGCAGCGTACAGACACAGTCGCTGTCGGAACACGTACCATCACCAGGGTTAGCGTCATTGGTGTCGCCCGCCGAGTTGACGACTAAATCCGTTCCGTCGTTAAAAACGGTCTTGGTCACTACATTATTAGAATTGACCCAACCACTACAATTTCCCCCTTCTGCTCGGCGACGGTATTGCGTCGTCACGCTAATAGTAGATGGATTATAGGTAGCTCCCGTTGCGCCACCAATGGTCGTCCAACCCGTGTAAGTACCATCATTTTCGGGGTCGGTTCGACGTTGCCACGAGTAAGTAAAAGTGCCACTGCCCGTTGGGGCCGCTGCACTAGTAATGTTGCTGGGGTCAAAACTTCCACAATTAGATTCGTTGCCCGCAATGGTGCCACCGTTGGTGATGTTTCCGTGAATAGAAACCGTAGTACTAGCCGAGCCGTCACATACTTGATTACTTACTTGTAAAGTCACGCTCTTTTTACCACTGGAAGCGTAGGTAATACTGTGAGGGCCTTGTCCAGTAGCCGTGGCTGGATTGGCACCAGCACCAAAATTCCAGACGTACGTTTCTCCTTGCAACTCGGTGACGTCGGGCGCTGAAAAAGTAACGGGGCTTCCTGTACAACCCGAACTGGGTCCATTGATGAGTGCTGAAAAGCTGGGACAGCTACATTCAATTTCTAACGCAACCGTTCCCGCAATGACGTAGGACTGGGCATTTTGGCTAGGAATAGACGAATGTCTGGAGTCAATTTCTAAAGTGACGACCGATGCATTAGCGGGTACATTATTCAGTGGTAAATCTACCACGTCGATACAACAACCGTTTGGCAGGTTATTCCAGTATTCTACGGTTGAATAACTCACCCCACCCGCACTAGCGGTTAATTTCAGCCCACGACCATCCAGAGTTACTTCGGAAACGGGGACACTCACTAAAATATCTCTCGGTGCAGCCCCCGTTGGAATTACAAAATCAACTGTTTTAACATTCTGGTAACCACTGATTGTAGTAAATTTTGCAATTTCTAAATGACCTGCGCTACTATTTCGATAAACATATAGCATCATTGACTGGGCTCGGTCTTCATAGGTTTGGTTCGTGTAAGTGACGGACGAAATATTACCGTTAATGGTTCCTCGATAAACGTATTCGTTGTCTATTTTTTGCCGATTAAATACGTGGTTGGTTCCCGTATTATCCGTTACAGTAATCGTCTCTCCTGGATTATTTTTAAGATAAACAATTTCAACCACTGTTTGGAAAACGGTGCCACCGCTAGGAATAGTTAGGGTTTTGGGAACGGCATTTTTGAGTCCTTCCCAGACTAGGTCTATCTCTTGTCCATCGTCGCAAGTAATGTCCGCATCTACGTCACTACCCGTACTAGAACAGTCCGCAATCGTGATTTGGTAGTCTTCTACTTCCCCCTCTACCGAGCAATACAAACCCGATGGACCGTTGTTTTCGTCGTCCGATAAAATGACTCGGGCAAACGTAGTTCCACAGGAGGCGCTATTGGGTACATTATAAATCAAGTTATAGTTGGCAGTACCGTCAAAGTTGATGATGTTGTAATCGTCCAGTATTTGTTCTCCCGCATCGTTAAAATCTCCATCTCTGTTGAAATCTATCCAAGCTGATAAGAAAGAAGAATATTTGTCATCTGTGTAGTTAATGGTCATACTTTCGACCGTCCCTGCACTAATTGTTGTTCCACCCACAAAAGTCACCCCGTCTTCGTCGTCTCCGCTATTATCGTCACCCATAGCGTCATTGCTGTACAGTGCCGTTCCTTCAGCATCAATATTATTGCCTAGCTTTAAATCAATATCTCCTACATCTACCAAATAGCAAACGCTACCATAGCTGGCAGGTGCATCACTGTAATCGGTAGTTTCGGTAGTTCCACCATCAGTTTCGGAGAGACAAACATCGTCTATCTTGAAAGCCCCCGAGGTTTGATACGTCCAAAGTCCAAAGCCCGTTGTATTGGCGGGTGAACTGCCCGTGAGGGTATATTGCGCCCAATTTGAACTAGTAATATCTCCCGTTGATATATCACTTATTTCTGTACTATTACTATTTATCCAATCAATTCCCACAATTAATTCGCCGCCGCCTTCTTTTTTCGCCCAAAAAGTTAAAGTGTAAGAGCGACCCGCCACAATACCACTATTGGGACGCCATTGAAAAGGGTTTTCAGTTGCGTCGGCGCGATAGCCCGAATAATTACCCGAGTGCGCATCGGTAGAAACGGAGGTGAAGCGATTCCAGCCGCTGGTATTGCCCGTTTCAAAGTTACCATTTTCCAAAATGATACAGGCGGACGACGAACAACTCCCCCCTGTAATTTGGAGTTGGTAATCCTCCACTTCTCCATCTTGCGAATAATCGTTCGTCGAGCAGTACGTTCCCGTTGGTCCCTGTTCGTTCTCGTCACTCTGAATAGTAAATCGGGCGTAGGTCGTTCCACAGGCGGCATTGCTGGGTACATTGACATTGATGGTCTTAGTTCCACTAGGTGCTCGTTGGCCGCCGTAGTTATCTGTTCCACTACTACTACCTACTCGAAAATTGTTGATAATGACCTCACTATTATCAAAAGTACCGTTGCCGTTCCAATCGGCCCAACCGTACACAAAGCCATCCCAGTCGTTATTGCTCCAAGAAAAGGTGACATTTTGAGTGGTACCAGGCTCCCAAACGCCCGAATTGGATAAAATCACTCCATCTTCATCTGCTCCGTCTCCATTAGCATTTGCAGAGTGTGCCATGCTCGTTTCTCCGTCAACGGTATTCCCCAAACGGGTGGGTGAATAAGGATTATTATTGAGCGTGATGGTGTAGCAAATATCCCCGTAACTAGCGGGGGCGTCGCCGTAATCACTATCTATACTACCACCACCGTTTCGATTCAACGGTAGATTAACCGCAAAAGGATGCTGGTGCAATTCACCGTTATTTTTGACAAAAGACTTAGCTATTACCTGACCATTTACGTTTCCCGAAGTATTTTTAATAAAATCTGCACTCGGAGCAAATACAGTACCGACAATTGTGTTAGGGCCATTGATAGTTAAATTGGTCGTGCTATGAAAATT
Organism: Bacteroidota bacterium; assembly: GCA_039024375.1. Taxonomy (GTDB): domain Bacteria; phylum Bacteroidota; class Bacteroidia; order Chitinophagales; family Saprospiraceae; genus JAFMDF01. The sequence goes on along the minus strand of JBCCQK010000002.1, from coordinate 1,909 downwards.
GAGCAGCATAAAAGGGCCTTGTGAGTCACCAATACCAGCGAAAGTAGGGACATCCCAAGTGAGACTACCCGCTGCATTGACGTTTATAACTAAAGGGGTATTGGCGTTAGGTTGGATATTAAAATAGACTGCGTTAATACTGGCTAACTGGGCTGCCGTTATCTCAAATACATTAAGCTGATTTGCTGTAAGGTTAATGTTCGCCGAAGTCCCGCTAATCGAAATCGTACCCGTCGGGGAAAATGCTCGCATTTGCTGTGTGTAGTCACTAAAAGTAGCAAATCGGTCGGAGAAATCAATTAAATTAGATTGCAGTACAGAAGCAGCGGATTGGTTAGTATTCAAATTAATTCTGGGCGTAGCGTCATAATTACCCGCCGTAATTCTGGTGAGTACTTGGGTACCGTTATTCGTATCATATACATTCGAGCCTGCGTCATCCCCCAATTTAACAAAGGTACTTTGTAATACGTTTACGCCATTTCCACCAACGTAATTTACCCTACCGCCAATCAATAAGCCCGTTGGATTAGCATCACCGGGAGCGATGTAGGTACCCGCATTGTTACCGGCTACGGCCATTTGCCCCGTCAAAACACAATTACCGCCCATGGCAACGGGGCCTTCAATATCTCCGCTAGTGAGGGTGACGTTTTGTTCGATAAATAAATTGAAGCCTTCTGCTAATGCGGTAGGATTTTCGGAACCAGTTGGCGGAGTAACTGCACCCGATGAGAGACAAACATCGTCTATTTTGAAGGCACCCGAATTTTGAAAAGTCCACAAGCCAAAGCCCGTTGCGTTGGCGGGTGCTGCGGCGGTCAGCGTGTATCTTGTCCAACTCCCACTCGTGATGCTACCTATTTCTACGTCACCTACTTCCGTTTGATTTCCGTCTAACCAATCAATTCCAACGATTAAAACGCCTCCTCCTTCCTTTTTAGCCCAAAAGGTCAACGTATAACTTTCGCCACCGATAATGCCGCTATTTGGTCGCCATTGAAAAGGATTTTGGGCAGCGTCCGCTCGGTATCCCGAATAATTGCCCGAATGAGCATCTGTTGAGACACTTGTAAATCTGTTCCATCCGTTGGTATTACCCGACTCGAAGTTGCCGTTTTGGATAATGCTACAAGATTGAAGGGGTGAAACGGATGATTCGTTGGTCAGAAAGCTATTTTGAGCAGGTTGATTATTGGAAGCAGTCCGTAGGTTTTGGTGGAGACTACTTTTGAGTAAGGTTATCTGTTGACAAAAAAAGGTATCCTTAGCCTTAGGGTCGTCTTTAGCTACTACAATAAAAGGTAATAATAAGACGATAATTAATAGGCTAACCCATTGTTTTATCCTAGAATATTTCCTCATGACACGCTCTATTTTATATCCACTGTCTTCTTAAAAAGAACAAGGATGAATCAACACAACATCACTTTACTTGCAAATGAAAATTATAGTAAAAAAATGGGGATAAAATGTGCTTACCTACAAATACAATAGGTAAAAATCACGCAAAGAAAATGACTTAAAAATCTATGTTTGGGAGGAGGTGGTAACTTATTGGGTGATTCAGTTTTGTGAAGATGTAGCTGTCAAATTGTACTGCATCAAGTTTCAATATTGATTGGAATAGTAGTAAACTAAGCCGCTACAATGTGCGCACAAAGTCAACAACTCATTTCAATACCCTTAATTTTAACCTTCATTCAGCGCATTATAAAAAGCAAGAATTACCGAGTAATTGCGCATCAAAAAGTAAAATATAACAGTTGACTTTTTTCGTCCAAACTTTATTCCAACGGGTAGCGATGATGGAGAAATTTGACTATTTCACAGAATAAAGTTTGATTACTACATAAATATGTATATGAATATTAGTCGATTTTTCTTTTCCGTACACTTTTCGGATTTG
>JBCCQK010000001.1:0-60114 GCA_039024375.1 Bacteroidota bacterium | reverse complement strand
GAAAAATGTAAAATATTCTTTATCAATTGATTAACTTATCCATTTTCTTGCCGTTAAAGCTACCACTTGCTTTTTAATTCGAATGTTTAGTTTTTAGCATTTTATGAAGTCTGACTTCTGACAGTTCTTAAGGACGGTCTGACTTCTGACCTCTCATTTATCTCTGATATATTGTACTTTCGCAGGCGAAAAATCCTGTATATTATAAAAAACATAATTACTAACTAAAATGAATAATGAGTGATGAATAATTCTATTTATTTCGTATTTACTACGGATTAAAATCATTCATCATTTATCACCCATCATTCATTTGTCAAAGACATTACACTAAAAATAGTACGTTAAAATGATTGATATACCCTTATTGAAAAAAATATGCGAAGTGCCCGGTACTTCTGGTTTTGAGCAAAGAATTCGAGCAATGGTATTGGAGGAAGTTACCCCTTACGTTGACGAGGTTTCTGTCGATGCGATGGGTAATGTGATTGCCATCAAAAAAGGGAAAGCGGACAAAAAAACAATGGTAGCCGCTCACATGGATGAAATCGGCTTCATTGTTACGCACGTGGATGACGATGGGTTTATTCGGTTCCACACGCTTGGCGGTTTTGACCCCAAAACCTTGACGGCGCAACGAGTCATTATTCACGGAAAAGAGGACATTATCGGTGTAATGGGAAGTAAGCCTATCCACTTAATGAAAGCCGAAGAACGGGGCAAAGCTATTCACATCCAAGATTTTTTCATTGATACGGGAATGTCCAAAGAAGCGGTGGAAAAGATAGTTTCGGTTGGTGACCCCATCACCAGAGAGCGGCAATTGATTGAAATGGGCGACTGCGTTAATGGAAAATCCATTGACAACCGAGTCTCTGTTTATATTTTACTAGAGGTATTGAAATCGCTAAAAGATAAAGAAGTGCCTTACGACGTGTACGGCGTTTTTACCGTGCAGGAAGAAATCGGATTGAGAGGAGCTATGAGTGCAAGTCACCAAATCGACCCCGATTTTGGCTTTGGCTTAGACACAACGATTGCCTTTGATGTACCCGGAGCGAATCCGCACGAAATGGTTACCAAGCTAGGTGAAGGGGCAGGTATTAAGGTCATGGATGGCTCCGTCGTCTGTGACTATCGAATGGTCAACTACATGGTCGAAGTGGCGCAAAAGAACGGCATCAAATGGCAAAAAGAAATTTTACCCGCTGGTGGAACGGACACCGCAGCAGTTCAACGCTACGGTAAAAATGGTTCGATTGCGGGAGCAATTTCTATTCCTACCCGACATATTCATCAATCCATTGAAACGGCTCATAAAACAGATATTCGAAATTGTATTGACTTGTTGGAGGCAAGTTTGTCTAATTTAGACAAGTACAACTGGCAGTTTAGGTAAAATGACTATATGGACCTAAAAGCCGCCATACTAAAAGAACATTCTAAGGCACAAGCCATTCTTGTGAGAGATTATATCGACGCAGACCAGTCCCGATTTGATGAATTGATGACCCATTTTTACGGCAATGAACATCGGGTAACGCAACGGGCGGCGTGGATAATGATGCATTGTGTAGAGAAATATCCTTTTCTACTCAATAAGCACCTAGAAAAACTAGTGCATAATCTTCAAAATAAAAACTTACACGTTGCCGTCAAGCGAAATACAGTTCGTGTTCTGCAGGATGTGGAATTGCCCGAAGATTTGATGGGCATTGCTGCCGATTGTTGTTTTGGCTATTTGTTAGACCCCAAAGAAGCGGTGGCCGTTCGTGCTTTCTCCATGACCGTCTTGTATAATATTTGCAAAAAAGAACCCGATTTATCAGAGGAACTACGCTTAGTTATTGAGGAACACTTACCCTACGGAACGGCAGCTTTTCAATCGAGAGGTAAAAAGATATTAAAGGCCTTACAAAAATTGAGGTAATATTCCCCATGCAGTTCATATCTAAAAAATCATTGTACCTACTTACCACCCTGCATTGAAAACGCTTAAACAGTACAAAATAGTCAATACTAACGCTCGAAATAGTCGATACTAACGCTCGAAAAAAACTTTATGGACTCTATGAACTGTATGGACTTTATGGTGAAAAATGCGCTAAGCAGCTACAAATCATTTTAATAAGCATCAAAAAAGCTACTAATTGTGTAATTGTATTGTTGTATGGCTATATGGCTGCCAAACAATATAACCATACAACAATATAGCCATTCTGTAGGTCTTGGAACCCAATCCCCAAACACACCTTACACTATTTTGTACCCCACTGCAATCCGTTCTTCCTTTAAACCACTTTTTTTTGTAAATTTGTCGATAAGAACTTATACCTACTCCCATTTCCACCACCACTGCAATTCGTGATAAAAAAACAATCACGCCTACTTATTGGCTTTATCCAAAGCCGCTTCATCGAAAAATCCCCCTACAAATTTAACTGACTATTTGTTCAAGTTAGAACATGAGGTGATTTAATATTTTTTAATCGAAAGTTCCCAATCGGTAGCACAGCCTTTAGGCTGTCAGGTTAAAAGGTCTTTAGACCTTTGCAAGATAGTCCAAGCCTAAAGGCTTGTGAACAGGACAGCCTAAAGGCTGTGCTACCAGCTAAGTAATTATTAAGAACTTACTTTTGAGTAGCACAAACGGTTGAAAATCAGCACTCTGTCTAACTAGTCACTAATCAACTAGTCACCAATCACTACCTAGACTACAATGCGATGTCCTCAAAAAACGTAACATTTTTTGGAAAGAATACCCTCCTACCCGAATTGGTCGAGCACTATGCGGCTGTAACGCCTAATCAAGCAGCGTTGATTTTCGAAAATCAAGTGCTGACTTACGCTGCCCTAGACCAACAATCAACCCAATTGGCTAGCTATCTACAAGCAAAAGGCGTTCAAAGAGGCGATTTTGTGGCCTTTCATTTGGAACGCTCTTTAGAATTATTGGTAACAATTATTGGGATTCAAAAGGCAGGAGCGGCCTACGTACCAATTGATGTGGCTTACCCGAAGGAGAGGGTTCGATTTATGGTGGAAGATGCCCAAGCTAAAATAGTTATTACACAAAGTGCTTTTAAAAGTAATCTTTTAGGACTGCCTACTGAATTGGTTTTTATAGAGAAGATTCAACAGATATTAGAACCAGACTTCTCGAAACCTTACCAAAAAGTCAATCAATCTACCGACTTGGCGTATATGATTTACACGTCGGGGTCAACGGGGCGTCCTAAAGGGGTGATGATTAGCCACCAAAACGTAATGAATCAATTAGAAGGGCAACAGCAAATTGCGCCCAATCCTATCCATAAAATGTTGCTGACTTGTTCCATTTCTTTTGACGTATCGGTGTTGACCATTTTTTGGACCTTCTATCAAGGGGCAACCTTAGTAATTCCTCGACAGGACGAAGAAAAGGATATCCAGCAGTTAGCCAATACGATTGAGCGGCAGCAGATTTCCCACCTACTCACGCTGCCTTCCTTGCATACGTTAATTCTAGAACAAGCCAATCCCCAAAAATTACAATCTCTCGAACTCATCAACGTATCGGGAGAAGTTTGCCCAACTTCTTTAGCCCAACGACACGAACAGTTACTAACTAACTGTCAATTGTACAATTTATACGGCCCAACGGAAGCGACCGTCAACTGTACTTTTTTTAAAATACCGAAAGGGTTCGCAGCAGCTAAAGTACCCATTGGTTTTCCAATTGCTAACTACGAAATTTTCATCTTGAATGAACAGCTACAAGAAGTTGGTAAGGAGGAGGTGGGCGAAATTTACATTGGCGGCGCAAAAGACGTAGTTGGAAAAGGATACTGGAATCGGTCTGAACTGACTGCCGAACGATTTATTAACAACCCTTTTCAAGCAATTCGTGGGGGAAAAACGCTGTACAAAACGGGCGATTTGGCCAAGTGGTCACCCGACGATAGCGTCGAATTTTTGGGCAGAGCCGACTTTCAAGTAAAGTTCAACGGCTATCGAATAGAATTGGGAGAAATAGAAACGGCAATTGGGCAGCATCCGAGTGTTAAAGAAACGGTGGTCGTGCTTCGAACAGACGACAATAATCGTCAAAAAATGTTAGTAGCCTATTTGACCGAGAACAGTGAAAATGCGGTAACCATCAGCGAACTACGGGATTTTTTGGCGCAGCAGTTACCGCCCTATATGCTACCTACTCGTTTTGTGACTTTAGCCAAAATGCCTCTAACTCCAAATGGAAAATTCGACCGAAAGGCGTTGCCATTACCACCGAGCAGTCGTCCCAAATTGGCACAAGCTTATACTACTCTAAAAGGTGATTTGGAAAAGAAACTAGCAAAATCTTGGGAATCCATTTTACAAATAGACGGCATTGGCCGCCACGATAAGTTTTTTGAACTAGGTGGTACTTCAATTCAAGCGGCTCAATTTATCGGACAATGGCAAAAAAAACTGAATACGTCCATTTTTGTCACAACGATTTTTAACCATCCAACGATTGCCGAGTATGCTCAATTTTTAACTAAAGACTACGCGAAAGAATTAGCTATTCAAACGAAGAAAAGTGTAGCTAGCGCTAAGGAAGAAGAAAGTAGGTTAACTGCGGTACAAATTGCCGATTTCAAAAAATACCTTCCCACTTCTACTGCGCCGACACCAATCGCTATAAAAAACCCATCGGCTATTTTTATACTAGCGCCGCCCCGTTCGGGGACTAGTCTATTGAGTTTAATGCTGGCGGGTCATCCCGATTTAGTTGCTTTCAACGAACTAAAATTATTGGGATTCTCGACTTTGGCGGAGCGCAATCAAGCCTACGTTGGCAAATTCGAGCTTTGGCAAGAAGGCGCCGTTCGGGCGGTGATGCAACTGAAAAATTGCAGCGTGGACGAAGCGAAAGCAACCATTCGACAATGGGAAATGGACGGCGCTACTACTTTAGATTTTTACCAACAATTGCAAACGTGGGCGGCTCCCAAAATCATTGTGGACAAAACGCCCGCCTACGCTTTGGACGCAGCAACACTAGAAAATATCCACCAAAACTTTGATAATCCCATTTTTATTCATTTAGTACGCCATCCACAATCCATGGTTCATTCTTTCGAAAAGTACCACATGGAACAAGTGCTGTATCTAAAAAATCATCGGTATAATTCGAAAGAACTAGGAGAGTTGGTTTGGTTGGAAAGCCATCGAAATATTCAACAGTTTTTACAGAAAATTCCGCAGAATCAGCAATTTCGATTGCAGTACGAAGCGTTGGTGCAACGGCCCGAGGAAATGATGAAGGCGCTTTGTCAGCAAATTGACCTGCCTTTTCACCCCGATTTACTGACTCCTTACCAAAACATTGAAACAAAAAACATCAATGGGATTCACGCCGAATCCCGCTCAATGAGCGATAGCAACCTTTTGAAATTTACAAAAATAAACGCCCAAAAAGCCGCTACTCCTTCACCTAAAAATATACAGCAATTAAATATCGAAACGCTTACTTTAGCGAAGGACTTAGGGTACGAAATGCCACTTGATACACAAGAAAACTTACCTAAAAAACAACCAATTAAGAGTAGTTTCTCCTCGTCCGACATCGCCATTATTGGCATGGCTTGCCGTTTACCGGGCGCCAATTCGCTACACGAATTCTGGTTGAATTTGGTCAACGGAAAAGATGTAAGTCGAGCCGTAACGGCCGCCGATTTGGAAGCATTAGGACAAGGCGAAGAACTCCTAAAACGGACCAACCGAGTCGCCAGAACTTTATCGCTCGACGATTTGGCGTGTTTCGATGCGGCTTTTTTTGGCTATTATCCCAAAGAGGCAGCGATGATGGACCCGCAGCACCGAGTTTTATTAGAGGTAGCTTACGCAGCTTTGGAAAGTGCGGGCTGTAATCCTTACGAATACAAAGGTAAAATCGGCATATTCGGAGGCGTTGCCCGCAACTCTTACTTTTCCGGTAATATTGCAACCCATCCCGATTTATTAGCAACGGCAGGGGAATATCAAGACACGCTAGGCAGTGAAAAAACCTTTGCCATCAGCCGAGTAGCCTATCAATTGAACTTGAAGGGGCCCGCCGTAAATGTGCAAACCGCTTGCTCTACTTCGGGGACGGCCGTTCATCTCGCTTGCCAAAGTATCTTGAACGGCGATTCGGATATGGTACTCGTGAGTGGTGGCCGAATTCAGCCCGATTTGCAAGCAGGTTACGATTATGTGGAAGGTGGACCCTTGTCTCCCGACGGCTATCTCCGAGCTTTTGATGCCGAAGCAAAGGGAATGGTACGAGGAAACGGAATGGTAAGTATTGTTTTAAAAAAGCTAGACCGTGCACTTGAAGATAGAGACCATGTTTGGGCAGTTATTAAAGGAACGGCCATCAATAATGATGGTAATGAAAAAATAGGGTTTACAGCACCAAGTATCAAAGGACAATCGGATGCGATTACGACCGCTTTGGCCAAAGCTAATCTATCGGCGGACGCTATCGACTACGTGGAAGCGCACGGGACGGGAACTATTTTAGGTGACCCAATTGAAGTGGCGGGACTCACCAAAGCCTTTCGAAAGCATACGGATAAAAAACAATACTGTGCCATTGGTTCCGTCAAAACGGCCATTGGTCACCTTGATGCTGGGTCTTGTTTAGTGGGGATTATTAAAACGGCTTTGTCCTTGAAATATGAGTTGCTGCCACCATCATTGAACTTTGAAAAACCCAATCCACAAATAGATTTTGCCAATTCTCCTTTCTACGTCAACGACCGATTGCAACGTTGGGAAAAAGGTGAACGGATTCGACGAGTGGGGGTTAGTTCTTTCGGTTTAGGTGGTACCAATGCGCACTTAATTTTAGAAGAAGCACCAGCAGTTAAAGAAAACACCAAAACGATTCCTACTCCTAATTTTAATTTATTATTGCTTTCCGCAAAAAGTGAATCATCTTTGAACGAGCAGCAGGCACAATTGACCGCTTTTCTAGAAAGAAAACCAGACATTCGTCTTGTAGATGTTGCTTATACGTTAGCTACGGGGCGAGCCGCTTTCAACTATCGATTGAGCAATATTTACTCATCAAATAATTCTGATAAACCTACTGCTACTTTTAAAAATCAGTTAAAAAGTGGTAATACTGCCTCCAAAATCACCTTCCTTTTCCCCGGTGGTGGAGCGCAGTACGTGGGAATGGCAAAGGGACTTTATATCGCTTTTCCAACCTTTCGAGAGCAGGTGGATAGCTGTGCAGATTTTCTAAAAAAGGAATGGGAACTGGATATTGCACCATTGCTTTTTACCGAAACCATATCAGCGACCAACGAACATAAATCGGCCATTCAGCGACCGACCAACGCCTTAGCCACGCTTTTTACTGTCGAGTACGCTTTAGCTAAACTCTGGCAAAATTGGGGAATCGAACCCGACCAAATGATTGGCCACAGCATGGGCGAATACACCGCTGCTTGCTTGGCGGGTGTATTTTCTTGGGAAGACGGTTTGCGGATAGTCGTCAAGCGGGGACAGCTTTTTGAAGGTTTATCGGCAGCGGGGAGTATGTTAAGCGTTTCCCTCTCGGAAAAGGAACTATCGCCCTATTTGTCCGATAAAACAAGCATCTCGGTCATCAATAAACCCAATAATTGTGTAGTTTCGGGAACCGTCGAAGCGATAAATCATTTACACCAAAAGCTAACCCAACGGGGGATAGAAGCGAGCAAAATACACATTGATGTGGCCGCTCATTCGGCACAAATTGAACCCATCATTCCCGAATTTAGCGCCTTTCTAAAAGGCATTAGTTTTCATCCACCAATCATTCCAGTCATTTCCAACGTCAATGGAAATTGGGCGCTTCCCGAAGAAATGGTAACGCCCGATTATTGGGTACGCCACCTTCGACAAACGGTGCGTTTTTCGGATGGTTTGGCCACTATTTTAAAAGAAAAAAATGGCCTTTTACTAGAAGTTGGCCCCGGTCAAACATTGGCTACTTTTGCTCGGCAGCATCCTAAAAAAGATAAAACGCAATCCATTTATTCGTCGGTTCGACACCCTAAGGAAACGATTGATGATGTGGCTTTTTTGCAAAAAACGCTAGGAAAATTGTGGTGTAACGGCGTAGCTATTGATTGGAATAAATATTACGAACCATTTTCCCCCGCCAAAGTCCCTTTACCTACTTACCCTTTCGAACGAAAAAGACATTGGATAGCGCCCGCCTTGACCAAACAGACAATTCCAACCTCTGGAGTTACGCCAGTGGAACAGCCCCTCCATTTTACTGTTCAACCTATTACTTCGACAATTCCTATAAAACCCCAGACGATGACTAGAAAAGACCATCTGATTGACCTCATCAAAGAAATTTTATTCGAACTGAGTGGCTTGGAAGCCGAAGAGATGGACAACGAAGCCACCTTTTTAGAACTTGGCTTTGACTCCTTATTTTTGACCCAAGCGGTCACGAAGTTTAATCGGAAATTTCAGCTAGCCATTACCTTTCGGAAACTTTTTGAAGACGCTTCCACCATTGAGCGATTAGCTGAGTACGTGGATGAAACTCTAGCCAAAGACTTATTTCTGCCACCAGTAATCGTTCAAAATACGGTTACCCCCACAACAATTGTGTCACCAACCACCTCGACGACTAATAATAGCACCTTACAAACGGTCATCAACCAACAGTTGCAAATCATGCAGCAGCAATTAGACCTGCTGAAAGGAAGTGGAACGACCACTAATGTGCCGGTGCCAACCCAAATAAGTACCGCTCAAAATTCACCCCGAAAAATACCGTCTCCCACGCCCCAAAAATTAACTTCCCTACCTCCAAAAGTAAGCGATGCAGATAAGTCAAAAGGCTTCGGTCCTTGGAAACCTATTCCGAAAGGTGTCTCGGAACTAACGGATTTTCAACAAAGGCAACTAGCGGATTTTATAAAAAAATACAATCAGAAAACCCAAGGGTCGAAACGATTGAGTCAAGTGCAACGGCAATATTTATCCGACCCACGCTCCATTCAAGCCTTCAATAAACTGTGGAAAGACGCCGTTTACCAAATCGCCATGACTCGTTCCAAAGGCTCTAAAATGTGGGACGTGGACGGAAACGAATACATCGATTTTCTAATGAGTTTTGGTATTGGTCTCTTCGGTCACACGCCCGATTTTGTGCAAACGGCGGTCATTGAACAAATGCAAAAAGGAACGGAATTAGCCGTTTTACCACCGTTGGCCAAGGAAGTGGCTGAGTTACTCTGTGAAGTGACGGGCATGGAACGGGCGACCTTGGTCAATACGGGTTCGGAAGCCATCTCCGCCGCCATTAGAGCCACCCGAACCGTTTCGGGTCGAGAAAAAGTAGCCGTTTTTGAAGGAGACTACCACGGTATCGCTGACGAAATGCTAGTAAGGGGTGTTCAATTGAAAGGACGAACGAAGTCTATGACGATTGCGCCGGGCATTCCAGAATCGGCGGTTTCAAATGTATTAGTACTCTACTATGATGACCCAAATCTGATGGACGTTATCGAAGATAATGCCGATGATTTGGCGGCGATTATTGTTGAACCTTTTCACACCCAAACACCGCACTTACAGCGAAAAGTAGTATTGGAACAATTGAGAAGTATTGCTACTCAAAAAGATATTGCGCTGGTTTATGACGAATGTGTAACGGGATTTCGGGCGACCCAAACGGGCGCACAGGGCTGGTACGGCGTCGAGGCGGATTTATGCGCTTACGGGAAAATTGCGGGTGGCGGCTTACCCATTGCGATGTTGGCGGGGAAGGCTAAATATTTGGATGCCTTCGATGGCGGTCAGTGGCAATTCGGTGACGATTCGTTCCCCGAAGCGATGGTTACTTTTTTTGGTGGGACGTACGTTAAACATCCCGTGAGTTTAGCGGCAGCCAAGGCAGTTTTAGAACAGTTAAAAGCAAATGGGCCACAACTGCAATTCAACTTAAACCGTAGAACCAAGGCTTTCGCCAAACGGTTGGCCCAACTTTTCCGAGCAACGAAAGCACCTCTAGCCATAAAATCGGCTTCTTCCATCTTAGCGGTGAAAGTCATCGACGATTACCCGTTGTCCAAAATATTCTTTCACGTCATGCGTCACCACGGCGTGTATATGACCGAAAGAGCGGGATTTTTATCGACCGAACATTCCGACGCAGATTTAGATAAAGTCTATCAAATTTACCAAACGGCGATTGCCGAGATGTTTGACCGACAATTCTTCATGGAATGGCACGGCGAAGATTTAAACGAAATTATTGACCCCGAATTGATGGGTTTAGCCGTTGACCCAACCCAACCTAAAATTGTTCCGTTGACGGACGGGCAGGAGGAAATTTGGATTGGACACCAGTTCAACTCCGAAGCGGCTTCGGCGTATAATTTGGCGACTGAAATCCGGTTGGAGGGAAATTTGGACCTCGAAAAAATGCGCACCGCCATTCAGCAGCTAGTTGACCGACACGAAGCATTGCGCACGACTTTTAGTGAAGATGGGAAAACCCAAATCATTGCCCTCAACTTTGAAATGTCGATTCCTTTTATTGATTTGGCCAATGGAGAAAAGTCCCTAACCCTATCCGATATTCACCAACAGGAGGCCGAAACCCCAATGGATTTATTCCAAGGCCCGCTGTCTCGTTTTCAAATCATTCGTTTGGCCGACGACGTTCATTTAGTCATCATTACGGTGCATCACATCATCGCCGACGGTTGGTCGTTGGGAATCTTAAGCACGGATTTGGGAACGCTTTACGCTAAATTAGTTGGTAAAAAGCATCAACCGTTGACCGCACCCAAGCAACTAAGTAGGTACGCTTTAGAAGTCGCAAAAGCGAAAGAATCGGAGGCCTATCGACAGTCGGTTAATTATTGGAAAAAAGAATTTGCCGACGATATTCCCGTTTTAGCTTTTCCGACGGACCGCCTACGTCCGCCCGTGAAGACGTATGCTTCGGCGATGGAAAAAATTCATTTTTCTGCCGATGTGCAAACAAATATTAAACAACTAGCGGCTAAACAAGGCGCCACTTTTTACAATTTTATGTTCGCCGCTTTTCAAACGTTCATTCATCGGCTTTCCCAACAGGAAACGTTCACTTTAGGCGTCGTAGCGGCGGGTCAAGCCATTGCGGGTAATCAAGGTTTGGTGGGACATAGCGTTAGTTTGCTTCCGCTGAAAATGACCGTTGACGCTACCGATACTTTTCTAGCGCATCTGAAAAAAGTACGGACTAAAATGCTGGATGCCTTTGACCACCAAAATTATACCTTGGGCGCATTGGTCAAGGAATTAAAATTACCTAGAGACACCAGTCGGCAACCCATTATTTCGGTACTTTTCAACTTGGATAGCGATTTTAGTCAACTAAATTTTGGGGACTTAAAAGTTTCCACTCGCGCCGTTCCCCGCAATTACGAGACCTTCGATATTTTTATCAATTTAAAAACGAACGCTTCGGGCATTACCTTCGAATGGATTTATAATACCGACCTTTTTGATACGTCAACGATTCAACGTCGATTACTGGAATTTGACACTTTGATAAAGGGCATTTTGGAGCAACCCAATCAGCCTATTGCCCAACTTCCATTGCTACCCGAATCGGAACGAGAAAAGTTATTAACATCTTGGAACGACACAAATGTGGATAACTTTCCAACGGTTTGTATTCATACACTTTTTGAACAAAAAGCGCAGCAATTTCCTAATGCAACAGCCTTAACCTTTAATAATGAGCTAGTTACTTATCAAGAATTAAATCAGCGGGCGACTATTCTTGCGGGCTATTTTCAGCAAAAAAGAGTTAAAAGAGGAAAAAAGGTTGGGGTTTATTTAGAGCGCTCTTCCGAAATGTTGATAAGTTTACTAGCCGTTTTGAAATTAGGCGCTATCTATATTCCATTAGACCCTATCAATCCGACCGAACGATTGGCTACTATTTTAGAAGATGTAAAAGCCGATTTTTTAATAAGTCACGAGCCGTTGAAAAACCAGATTCCTGTCTTCGATGGTACGGTTCTTTTTTACGAAAATAGTTTAGAAAATACGTTCCAACCGTTGATTCAAAATGGTTCGACGCCTCGGGTGACGGACACAGCCTATATTATTTACACTTCAGGTTCAACGGGAAAACCTAAGGGAATCGCTATTCCGCACTATGCGGTAGTTGACCACCATTCAGCGATTATTGATAAATATAAAATTGACGAAAAAGATAAAATTTTGGCCGTTGCTTCGATTGCCTTTGACCCATCGGTACAGGACTTTTTTATGCCACTTTTCGTGGGTGGAACGGTCATCATTGCTGACAAAGAAGCCGTAAAAGATGGTTTCTTATTAAAGGAGTTAATTGAAAAAACGAAGCCTACACTAATGCAAGCCACGCCTTCAACTTGGCAGATGCTACTTCTAGCGGGGTGGACCAATAGTCCGCAGTTGCGAGCGCTATCGGGGGGCGAAGGTTTGTCCAAAGAATTGGCACAGCAACTGTTGGCGAATACTAAAGAAGTTTGGAATATTTACGGCCCCACCGAAACAACTATTTGGTCAACAACTAAGCAAATTCAACCTCATTTGTTTTCCGAAGACAATTTCGGCTACTTGCCCGTCGGGCGTCCCATCAATAATGTAAAAATTTACATTTTGGACCAAACCCAGCAGCCCGTGCCTATTGGCGTAGGTGGAGAAATTTACATTGCGGGCGTTGGCGTAGCGCCGAATGGTTATCATCAACTTCCCGAACTAACGAATAAGACTTTTGTCCCTAATCCTTTTTCCGACGAAAAACATTACCAAACGCTTTATCGAACGGGCGACCGTGGCCGCTACTTGCCGAATGGAGATATCGAGTATTTGAATCGAGGGGATAAGCAAGTAAAAATTCGGGGGTATCGCATTGAATTGGGAGATATTGAAACGGCCATTGGACAATACGGCGAAGTGCAAGAAAATCGGGTGATGGTTCGAGAAGACCAACCGAACGATAAACGATTAGCCGCCTATTTAATCGTCCGCAACCAAGCTACTTTTTCCATTGAAGGACTGAAAGAATTTTTAAAGGGTCAATTACCTGACTACATGATTCCAGCCGCTTTCGTTTTGATGGATGCTTTTCCGATGACGGTTTCCCAGAAGGTGGATAGGAAAAAATTACCCGTGCCAGAGTGGTCCAACGTTGCCAAGAAAAAGATATTCTGCGCCGCTACGTCGCCTACCGAAAAAATGCTTGCGGCTATTTGGCAAGACCTACTGAACTTAGATTCGATAAGCATCCACGATGATTTTTTTGAACTAGGTGGTCATTCTTTGATTGCCGTTAGCATGATGGCCAGCATTGAAAAGAAATTGGGCAGGCGAGTGCCATTGGCCGCTTTGTTACAACATTCTACCATCAATCAATTAGGTTATTTATTGGATAAAAAAGCGGAGCGTACCTTTGAAGGGTCGCTAGTACCCATCAGAACAACGGGTAGCAAACCACCGCTTTATTTGATTCACGGTGGCGGATTGCACGTGCTTATGTTCCAAACTTTAGCAGCTAATATGGACGACGACCAGCCCATTTATGCCCTGCAAGCTAAAGGACTGAACGGGGAAGGACAGCCGCTAGATAGAATTGAAGATATGGCGAGTCATTATATTGAAGCGATTCAACAAGTGCACCCCAACCAACCGTACGCTTTGGCGGGCTATTCTTTTGGCGGATTAATTGCTTTTGAAATGGCCAAGCAATTGCAAGCAGCGAACAAGGAAGTGTTACTGTTAAGCGTATTTGATACGGTGATTAAACCCGAATTAACCAATTTCGAGCATTCTTTTTCAGAAAAAGTGAGTACGATTGGTAAGAAAGTCGCTTGGAACTTGAAAGACTTGGTAACCAATCCCGTAGAGAATTTCAGTTACCGAAAATATGTCTATATAAGAAAGTTAAACAACTGGAAATATCGAGTTTTCAAGGAAGGTAAAGACACCCAAACGCAGCAAGACACGCAATTAGAATCGATTGTCAATCAGAGTAATTTTGAGGCCTGGAAAAACTATACCATTACCCCCTACGAAGGTGATTTACACCTATTTCGAGCCGAAGAACAACGATTTTTTATCGAAGACCACCAATTTTTAGGATGGAAACCTTACATTCGAGGAAAAATCCATACTTTGGATGTCCCCGGAGACCACCTGAGTCTATTCAATCCCCCCAATGGCGAGCAATTCGCTAAAATTCTCCAAGCGTTATTGGAGGAAAAGTATCAAAGAAATCTAAAATTTAAAACTTAAAATTTCAAAGTGCCAAAAATTAGTAATCTACATTTCAAACTAGCACAGGTTAATTTTAAAATTTAGCTAAATCTTAAGCGATACCCATTTAATTACTTGGTGATGTATCAAAGTGGTTGATGGAGGGCGATACTTTGAAAATATCGCCCACTATCAACCACTTTAATACACGACCTAATTACTTTTCGCAAAACTATTTTAGATTCCCGTCGCATTTACAAGTATTTAAAAACCTAAGTGTTGGCACACGATTAACTTTAGTTTTTTTGACAGGATTACAGGATGAACAGGATTTAAAACACTGATAATCAAAATTATGTAAATCGTGTAATCCTGTCTAATAAAACGAGTATAATTCTGTCCAATTACCTAAGCACTGCCCCCTAGACAAAAACAAAAAGTATGAACTGCACTTTTTTCGGTTTCGAAAAAAAATGCCCCCCTTTGCTATGGCTACTCGCTTTACTGTGCGTAAGTTTCTCTTCTATCTGTGCGCAACCCAACGGATTTACCGATGAATTGGTTGTTGACGGTTGGAATCAAGCCGTTGGGGTCACTTTCGACGAGAATGGACGAATGTACGTTTGGGAAAAAGGAGGAAAAGTTTGGACTGTTTCTAAAGGAATCAAAAGTACGGAGCCATTGATTGACATCAGCGAAGAAGTGGGTAATTGGCGGGATTTCGGATTAGTAGGTTTTGCCTTAGACCCCAATTTTTTAAATAATGGTCACCTCTATTTATGGTACGTCGTGGACCGACACCATTTGCTAAACTTTGGTACTAATAATTACCGCTCTGATGTAAGTAGCGAAAAGGAAGCGACTATCGCTCGACTTACTCGATATACTGCCAACTCGTCTGATAATTTTACCAGTATTGACTATGGAAGTAGAAAGATTCTAATTGGCGAAAGCAAATCGACGGGACCACCGATTCTCCACGAATCTCACGGAGCGGGACAAATTCTATTTGGTACCGACGGTACTCTGATGGTGACCGTTGGCGATGGAGCTAGTTACGCCAGCCCCGCCGACGAAGGGTCGCATCCTTCCACCTATTTTCAACAGGCATTAGCGGATGGCATTATTACCCCCGAGCAAAATATCGGGGCCTATCGCTGTCAGTCCTTGAATAATTTGAGTGGTAAAATTCTGCGGATTGACCCCGAAACGGGCGACGGTTTACCTTCCAACCCTTATTACGATTCAGCTAATCCACGAGCGCCCCAGTCCCGTACTTGGAGCATTGGGATTCGCAACCCTTACCGCATGGCCATCAAACCCGAATCGGGCAGTCACCACGCTCCCGACGGCCGACCGGGAACATTTATTTTTGGCGATGTCGGTTGGTCCACTTGGGAAGACTTAAACGTAGTCGATGCACCTGGACAAAACTTTGGCTGGCCGATATACGAAGGAATTAGTCAAAAGGCGGGCTACGAAAATCCATTATACGATGTGGGAAGAGCGGAACATACGCCGCCCAAAATTGATTGGCGACACGGGACCAATCAAGCTAGGGCATTTATCAACGGTAAGATGTCCGTCATTGGAGATGGCGCTGTTCAGGGTCGTCCTTTTCAAGGAAACTCTTCTACGGCGGGCGTTTGGTACACGGGGAAAGATTTTCCCGAACCTTATCGAAACACCTACTTTCATGCGGATTACAGTGCTGGCTGGATAAGAAACTTTGGTTTTGACGAACAGAATAATCCAACCTTTGTCAAGGACTTTAAATTGGATGCGGGAGCGGTCGTTTGTATGAATGTTTCTCCCGCGGAGAATGGCATTTTTTACGTGCGCTACCCCAATCAAATTCGAAAAATCACTTATACAGGCAATCAAAATAAGCCCCCCGTTGCCATTATTAACGCTGACCAAACCTACGGCACTAGTCCGCTAACGGTACAATTTGATGCGTCTCAATCTTTTGACTCCGAATACAGTTCACTAAAATTTGAGTGGGATTTTGGGGACAATGCGACTAGTACGGACATCAATCCTAAAGTAATTTTCGAAGCTCCTTCAAATGCGCCCGCTACCTATCCCGTTACGTTAAAAGTCACAGATGCGCAAGGCGGTCAAACGGAGCAAACCATTCCGATTTCGTTAAATAACACACCGCCCGTTATTCTTTCGACTAGTATTGATAACCAAAATTGGTTTTCGGCCGCTGCGGGAACAACCCTCAATTTATCCGCAACGGTAAGGGATATGGAACACCCTAATTCATTGCGTTACGAATGGCAAACGAGCCTTTTCCACGAAGGCCACGAACACGCCGAGCCGATTGATAGCCGACCAAACACAACTACTTCCCTTTCGCCCGTCGAGTGCGACGGTTCGACCTACTGGTTTCGAATAACGCTAAAAGTAACGGACCCCGAAGGTTTGTTTACAGTTTACGAAAAAGATATTTATCCCGATTGTGGTGGGTTGGCGCAGACCATTGAATGTGCGCCAATTCCCGACCAACCGATTACGACGGGAGAGGTGGTACTGAACGCAACGGCGACTTCGGGTCTGCCCGTGAATATGTACTTATTGGAAGGGCCTGCCATTATTTTTGGCAATAAAATTGTCTCGACGGGTTTCCCCGGAAGGGTCAAAATTCGAGCAACGCAAGGAGGAAATAGTACGTATCGACCCGCTACCCCTATCGAACGTAGTTTTAACTTTGTGCTACCTTCCACGGCGAACTGTGCTACCGACGGGAAAATTTCGAGAGATATTTGGACGGATGGCCAGCAAAGTTTAACGGATAATGGTCCCGTTCAAACAAAGCCTAATGAAACTTCAACATTGGACCGTTTTGAAGCCAGTCCGTTAACTACTTCCGAGAATACTCAGAGGATTCGTGGGTTCATCTGCCCTCCACAAACGGGTTTATATACTTTCTGGATAGCTAGTAATGAACCTAGCCAATTGTGGTTAAGTACGAACGGTCAGACAAAAAATAAACGACAAATTGCCTTAGTCAAGCAAAGCACTCGAGCAAACCAGTGGAATAAATACGCAAGTCAACAGTCTGACCCTATTCTGCTGGTCGCTGGTACCAATTACTACATCGAAGGCCTAGCGAACGGTGGTGGACATTTTTCGGTAGGCTGGAAATTGCCCGATAAAAGTTTGGACCGCCCTATTTCGGGACAGCATCTGTCTACGTGGAAAAGCAAAGAACCCCAAGCGATTACTTTTTTTGGGATTCCCGATAAAATGACTACCGATGCGCCTTTCACCGTAAATGCTAGTGCTAGTTCAGGATTACCAGTTGATTTGGCCGTTATTGCTGGCCCTGCTACCATTTCGGGCACCACGATTACGTTGACTGGAGAAGCGGGAACGGTTATTTTGCGGGCTACCCAATTGGGAGACGAACGGTTCGAAGCGGCTAATTCGGTAGAGCGTCGATTCGAAGTCACGCCGCCGCCTAGGTTACCAAAAGTAATTTTAAATAGTCCCGCCAACGGTAGCAGCTACACCCAAAATAGGTTAGATGTTCGCTACACCCTTTCGGGGGATTTGGATTTTTATGAGGCCAATCATTTGCTACTAACGTTAGACAATCAAGCCCCCATTGATATTCATACGTTGAATGGCGTTTATACTTTAAAAAATTTATCCGAAGGTACGCACACTTTGAAACTGCAATTGGCAAATAGTAATCATCAGCCGTTTAATCACGCCTCGGCGACGAAGGAGGTTCAATTTACCATTGTTCCAACAGAGAAGGAACAGCAGATTGATTTTCCCAAACTGTTAGATAAGTTAACCACGGATGGGCCCTTTGCGATTGCGGCGACGGCAACTTCTGGTTTACCCGTTCAATTTTTATTGGAAAGTGGCCCTGCCGTTTTGAATGGGAATGTGATTACGTTAATTGGTCAGCCGGGAACGGTAGCGGTAAGGGCTATACAAACGGGTAATGAGGAATACCAACCCGCTAAAGATGTTGTACGGTCGTTTGACGTTCAGTCGCCAACCATTGAGCAACAATCGCAATCCATTACTTTTCCCGCCATTCCCAATAAAAAAACAACGGATGGCCCTTTTGCCATCACCGCCTCAGCTTCCTCTGGTCTGCCCGTGACTTTTGCTATCCGCACGGGCCCCGCCACGGTTGATGGAAATGTGATTACCCTTACGGGCGAATCGGGAACAGTTAAAGTTAGAGCGAGTCAGGCGGGCAATGCCCAATTCAAGCGAGCGATTTCGTACGACCGTAGTTTTACCGTTGAATCCGTAGTTCCTGCAACGCAACAGCTCATCAATTTTCCTTCTCTAGCGAATAAGTTGACAACAGACGGTCCATTTGCCATTGCAGCGACGGCCACTTCTGGATTACCCGTGGAATTTAGCATTTTATCGGGACCAGCGACTATCTCTAATAATATTATTTCGCTTACAGGCGAAAGTGGAGAGGTGATTGTTCGAGCAAGTCAGCGAGGAAATAGTCAGTATTTACCCGCTCCCTTTGTGGACCGTCCCTTTACCGTTTCCGAACCAATTACCACGCCGCCAGCCGTCGAAGAAGTAAATGAAGTTTCAAGCGATTATTGTACTACGGAAAGTTTGTTCCCTTGGCAGGAATGGATTGGGCGGGTCAATTTTGGACAACTCGACCATACTTCATCGAAAGCAGTTTATACAATCAACGACTACACCAACTTGGAATACGCTAAAAATGAACGCTATCTATTACAAGTAATTCCCAATTTCAGTTGGACACAGTGGGATGAACACATCTCCGTTTGGATTGATTTCAACCAGAACGGTCGTTTTGAAGAAACTGAAAGTGTACTGCGTGCCGTCAGCCTTAGTGGTGTTCCGCCAACGGCAAGCGACGGAGTAAGTGCCACTATTCTCATTCCTAACACGGCTAAAATTGGAACGACTAGAATGAGAGTAGCCATGCAAAGAATGGAATTTTCAACCCCTTGTGAAGTCGTCAATCAAGGGGAAGTAGAGGATTATTTAATAAGCATTGTTGATAGTAATTCTGAGGTATCAGTAGTAGAAAAGCAGGCACAAAGCATCAACTTCCCCGCTATTGCCAACCAGTTGACGACGACCCAAACGGTTTTGCTAGCCGCAACGGCTACCTCTAATTTACCCGTGAGTTATCAAATATTGTCAGGCCCCGCCGAAGTAAATGGGAATACGCTAAAGCTATCGGGCACCGAAGGTACGGTGGTTGTGAGCGCACAACAAGCGGGCAATGCGCAATTTCTACCCGCACAGAGTATCAATCGGGCTTTTAAAGTGTCGTCACCCATTGAGCAGGAAGAAACGCCCGATGATGTCCCCGCGACCATAGAAAACTACTGCGACGCAAAAGGGCAATCGCCGTGGCAGGAATGGATTGGTCGAGTCCAATTTCATACACTTGACCATATTTCCAGCAAAGAAGGCTACGGTGACTTTACCAATAAAGAAACGACGGTCGAACGAGGGCAAACCTATCAACTGAGTGTTTCACCCGCTTTCAGTTGGACACAGTGGGATGAACACATCAACGTTTGGATAGATTTTAATCAAAATGGCGTGTTTGAAGTAGAAACGGAATTAGTGCTTTCGGGAGTTAGCAAAGCGCAAACGCCCAATACCAATCCACAATCTGTCACCGAACAGATAACTATTCCAGCAAATGCCGGCATTGGCACCACTCGAATGAGAGTCGCTATGCGTCAAACCAATGCACCCGAAACCTGTGGTACTTTTGAGTTTGGCGAAGTCGAAGATTACACTATTCGTATCGTTTCCAGTAGCAGTTCAACGGACAAGCAATCACTTGTTTTCTCAGCTTTTCTTGACCCAAAACAGCAAGTCGATTTACAATGGATTGCCAGTTCGAATCAATCCGTTTTGGACTACGAGGTTGAGCGTTCGACGGACAATATTCATTTTGAGACCCTACAAAATATCTCATTGGTTCCAGAAGCGTTGACGGCCACTTTTTATCGGTCTTCCGACTCGTCGCCCTTATCGGGTGTTACCTATTATCGAGTCAAACAACGGCACGAGGATGCGTCGTTCGTCTATTCGAATACCGTAGTGGTGGAACGGGCTTTTGCCGAAAATGAATTTTATCTTTTTCCGAATCCTGTTCGTCGGCAACTTCGACTGTACGTCAAACCTTTTTTAGAAAAATCGGCCGTAATTACTATTTATAACTCTTTTGGAAAGAGGATTCATTCACAGCAAACTCCTTATATTGAGACAGCCTTTATGAACATAGATATGCAGCAAACACAAAATGGCTTGTATTATGTAGTGATAGAAGTGGAAGGGAAAAGGGCGATTAGTCGAAAGTTTGTGGTTAATAGGAATTATTAAAATTCCTATCTTTGTACAATGACAAAGGAAACGGTAAAAATAGATATTCGCCAATTGACCAAGTCCGATTTGCTCGACTGGTTTTTGGCAGAAGGCGAAAAGAAATTCCGAGCAAAGCAAGTGTACGAATGGCTTTGGCAAAAAGGTGCCCATTCCTTTACGGAAATGACCAATTTGTCAAAAGCGCTTCGGGAAAAACTGGCGGAACATTTTGTCATTAATGGCATTCAAACGGATAAGGTGCAACGCAGCAACGATGGCACCATCAAAACCCGTTTTCAACTGCACGACGGCCACCTTATCGAGTCTGTTTTAATACCTGTCCCGTCCGAGCGCCGATTTACAGTTTGCGTGTCCTCGCAAGTGGGGTGTAGCTTGAGTTGCACTTTTTGCGCTACGGGTAAGATGAAGCGCCTGCGCAATTTGGAACCAGGAGAGATTTATGACCAAGTGGTCCTCGTAAATCAACAAGCGTTATCAACCTTTGACCACCCACTAACCAACATCGTTTACATGGGCATGGGCGAACCGTTGCTAGCCTACAAAAATGTGCTAAAAAGTGTAGAACACATTACTTCGCCCGAAGGTCTAAATATGTCTCCCAAGCGCATCACGGTCAGCACGGCGGGTATTGCCAAAATGATAAAAAAATTGGCGGATGATGACGTTCGTTTCAACTTAGCCCTGTCTTTACACGCTGCCGACGATTTGAAGCGAAACGAAATTATGCCCATCAACGAACAGAATAATTTGGCGATTTTGATGGATTCGTTGAGATATTTTAATGAAAACACTAAAAATCGCATAAGTTTTGAATATATTGCTTTCCAAAATTTTAACGATAGTTTAGAAGATGCGGCCAATTTAGCCGACCTCTGCCGAGATTTTCCCGTAAGAATAAATATCATCGAATACAATCCAATTGACGGCGCTATTTTCGAAAAAGCCGCTGCTCACAGAATTGATGACTTTGCAAGGTATTTGACCAATCGAGGTATCATGGTAACGGTACGACGCAGTCGAGGAAAGGATATTGATGCGGCTTGTGGGCAATTGGCGAATAAGGATTAGATGGCCAGAGTAGAGAATAGAGACCATTTCATTGAGAGATGAGAGACTTATGAATTTCATTCAAGCGACAAAAATTAGTTTTCTGTACTTTCGTCTCTAATCCCTGCTCTCTATTCTTTACAGTGAAGATTAATTTCTTACAAATTAAAATTATTCATCATCCATTCCCGATATAAAATCGAGATTTCGTTACACTCAACATTTATCATTCATGTAGCAAAGCGATTAATTATGGATTGATTGTTGATAAACTATAAGAAAACATACCTACCGAGTACCTTAAAAAAATGTAAAATTTTAAATTTCAAACCCGCCAGACTGCTGTGCGGGCTGGTCCAAAATTCAAAAGTACTGTAAACTGAAAGTTGAAATTTTTGAAAATGCTAAATTATTTTCACGGTTCCTTATTGTAAGAGCGTGTCTAAATTCCCAATTGCTTGAAAATTAGCCATCTGTGACTAGTAATAAAGTTGATGATGGTCTGATTGTCAGATGGTTTGATTGTTTCTAAGTAGCTTTAACCATCAAACAATCAAGCCATCAAACAATCGAACGAATTTTAGTAGATAATTACTGATTTTCAGTACTTTTAAATTTAGAGTTTTACATTTTAAATTTTAGATTTCACTTAAGGACAGTTCCTCAACCGATGCCTGTCCGAAATAGACAAACGTACACATCCTATGAAAATAAGACTACTCTACTTATTAGCTCCACTTTTTTTGTTGCTTAGTGCCAACGATGGGCCACACCTCCAAAATAATCGAAACGACAGAAATGTCGATGATGAGCATGCCCAAATATGGGTAGATTCCATTTTTCAAAGCCTATCTCCCGATGAGCGGTTAGGGCAATTTTTTATGATTCGAGCGCACTCGGATTTAGGCCCCGACCATGTTCAAAGCGTCAAAAGACAAATTCAAAAATACAAAGTAGGTGGGCTTTGCTTTTTTCAAGGGACACCCGAAAAGCACGCCGAGTTGATTAATGAGTACCAAAGCCTTTCTAAAGTGCCATTGATGGTGAGTATTGACGGTGAGTGGGGCCTAGGGATGCGGATGAAAAGTAGTACGATGAGTTTTCCTAGGCAGTTGATGCTAGGGGCGATTCAAGACAATCGGTTGATTTATGAGATGGGACGACAGATTGCCGCTGACTGTCGGCGCATTGGCATCCACGTTAACTTCGCCCCCGTGGCCGATGTCAATAATAATGCGGCGAATCCTGTTATTAATACCCGCTCTTTCGGTGAAGACCGTTATAACGTAGCTACGAAAAGCTATATGTACATGAAGGGCTTGCAAGATGGAAAGGTGATGGCTTGTGCCAAACATTTCCCCGGACACGGCGACACGGACGTAGATTCTCACCACGATTTACCCATTATTCCACATAGCTTAGACCGTTTGGACAGCGTCGAATTATATCCTTTCAAGGTATTAATTGACCAAGGGATTCAAAGTTTTATGGTCGCTCATTTAAGCGTTCCCGCTTTGGATAGTGCTAAAAATCGGCCCACCTCGCTTTCTAAAAAAGTAGTGACTGATTTGCTCAAGAATCAGTTGGGATTCAACGGTCTCGTTTACACGGACGGGATGGAAATGAAAGGCGTCACGAAGCACTTTAAGCCCGGCGTTCCCGAAGCCGAAGCCCTAGTTGCGGGTGCCGACGTTTTATTGGTTCCTGATAATATTGACGCTTCAGTAAGGGAAATTAACAATTACATTCAAGCGGGGAAATTAGATATAGAAGACTTGAATCAACGGATTAAGAAGATTTTAATAGCCAAGTACAACTACGATTTACACCAATATCAGCCCGCCAAATTAACGGATATTCGACCCGATTTGAATAGTGAGAAAGCAAAGCTTTTGAAGCGAGAACTCATTGCAAACGCCTTAACTCTAGTTCGGAATGAAGACAATCTAGTACCGTTTCAGCAATTAGAAAAAAAGAATATGGCGTCTTTGAGTATTGGTGTGTCCAAAGAAACGCCTTTCCAAAAAAGTTTAGCTAAGTTCGGCAAGATGAGCCATTTTCAGGTGGGTAAAGAAATTACGTCCACTCAATTCCCTGCGCTCATCAAGCGATTGAAGCAGAAAGATGTTGTTATTATTGGACTGCACAAAATGAGCAGTAGCGCTCGTAAAAACTTTGGCATCTCTCGTAGTACTCGTACTTTTCTGAAAGCATTGAGCCAAGAGACTAAAGTAATTGTAACGGTTTTTGGTAACCCCTACGCTCTGAAATATTTTGATGAATTTGACCACGTCCTCCAAGCCTACGACGAAGACGAGATGACGCAAGACTTAGCCGCTCAAGCGCTTTTCGGCGTGAACGCCTTAAAAGGTAGATTGTCCGTGACAGCTTCAAGTAAAAGTAAGTTCAATCAAGGACTTATTACTTCACCATTGGTGCGTTTGGGCTACGGTTCGCCCGAAAGTGTAGGCATTGATGCTGAGAAGTTAGCCGAAGTAGATGAACTCATGCGACATACGATTGATACGGCAGCTACACCGGGCGGCGTCATTTTGATTGCCAAAGATGGAAAAGTAATCTATCATAAGGCTTTTGGGCATCATACCTATCAAAAACGACGGCCCGTTAAGCCCGACGATATTTTTGATATGGCCTCGGTTACCAAAATTTGTGCAGCGACGATTTCGGTCATGAAATTGGTGGACGAAGGAAAACTCGATTTAGAAAAACCGATTAGTGACTATTTACCCGAACTAAAAAATACGAACAAAAAAGACCTCATTTTAAAGGATGTAATGGCGCATATTTCGGGCTTAAAATCGTGGATTCCGTTCTTCGAAGCAACCGTCGATAAACGCAAACGCCCTATGCCCGAATACTACCAGTTTGGACCCAACGATGGGTATTACACGCCCGTCGCTACGAATTTGTATATGAAAACAGCGTACGAAGCGGAAATTTGGAACCAAATCTACGATTCGGAAGTTCGCCCTAAGGGGAGGTACGTTTACAGCGATTTGGGTTTTTACATGATTGCCCAAATTATTAAACAAATCTCGGGTAAACCCATTGATAAGTATGTGCAGGAAACGTTTTACCAACCGTTAGGCTTAACTACCGCCACGTATAATCCATTAGAAAAATTCTCAAAAAGCCGAATTTTGCCCACCGAAGAAGACAAATACTGGCGACAGCAACGGGTTCACGGACACGTGCACGATATGGGAGCAGCCATGTTAGGTGGCGTGAGTGGTCACGCAGGATTGTTTGCTAATGCTAACGACATTGCCGTGATTATGCAGATGTTGCTCAATGGTGGATACTACGGAGGGAAACAATATTTTTCGCCCGAAACGGTTAAACTATTTACTCAACGGCATCCAAATTCCACTAGACGGGGAATTGGATTCGATATGCTAGAATTGAACCCAAAGCGAAATCCTAACCTTTCGACGAAGGCTTCCAAGAATACCTTTGGACATCTTGGTTTTACGGGAACTTGCACGTGGGCCGACCCCGACAATAATTTGATTTACGTATTTTTGTCCAATCGAACGTATCCCACAATGCGTAATCGAAAACTGTACGTAGGAGATTTTCGACCCCGCATTCAAGATTTGATATACGAGGCGCTCGAAGCAGAATAAATAATAATTTGATAACTAAGTACCTAACCACAAATAATCGACACATTTTATGAAGGTCTCTTTTTCCGTTTTGCTGCGTTAAAAATTATTTCCGTAGCTAGGCTATGCAAAGAATTTTTGCCTTGCATAACGAAAAAATAGCCACTTCAAAAATGACGATTATTTATAGTTAGGTACTTACTTAGCACATTAGGTAACTGGCCGGTTGGCACCTTGGTTTCTACTAATCAAATGAATCAAGGCTATCCCAATGCGCTAACACACTAATTTGCCAAATACCTAAATCGTTACATAATTTGATAGCAAAACTATGGCAGATAAAAAGACCAGTACCAGAGAAGTCGTGAACAAAAGAGCCGCCTACGAATTTACTTTTTTGTCTAATTTCGAGGCGGGTATCATGCTACAAGGAACGGAGATTAAGTCGATTCGAACGGGCGGCAGTGTCAACCTAAGCGATGCGTATTGCCGATTTAAAGACGACGAACTGTACGTCATGAGCATGTATATTTCACCGTATAAAAATGGGACTTACAATAATCACGAAGCTCGGCGCGAGCGAAAATTGTTATTGAAAAAGCAAGAACTCAAAAAGCTGCAAAAGCGGGTAAAAGAAAGAGGTTCGACCATTGTTCCCTATCGACTCTATTTTTCCGATAGAGGCCTAATTAAGTTGGAAATTGCCTTAGGACAAGGTAAGAAAACCCACGACAAGCGTCAATCTATCAAAGAAAAAGACAACAAACGACAGATGGCTCGCTTGAACAAGATTCGCTTGTAATTATTGAATATGATATATCGTAACTGCCGCTACTTTTAAATTTTGAATTTAAAATTTTAGATTTTACATTTCCTCCAAAACCTTTCCCTTCTTTGTTAAAAAAAGTCGATTATACGGACGAAGAATTACTGACTCAACTTACCCAAAACGGGGAAGCGGCTATCGACTTAATTTTCCGAAAATACTATACTTTTCTGTGTCGAAGCGTTTACCGCATCATTCCCGATACGCAGATTACCGAAGATTTAGCACAGGATGTTTTCTACGAGTTGTGGAAAAAAAGAGAAAAAATAAACATCAATACTTCTCTACGTGCTTACCTCAAACGAGCTGCCCTCAACAAAGCCCTTAATTACATTCGAGACCAGAAAATTGACTTCCGAAATGCGCCCCCCAAAGAAGATTTAGCTAGCAAAAGCAATTCCGTTTTGCAAAATTTGGCCGCCGATAATCTGCAAGCGCAAATTGATGCAGCCATTGATAGTTTACCCGAAAAATGCCGTTTGGTCTTCGTGTTGAGCCGCTACGAAGAAATGACTTATCAACAAATTGCTGACCAGTTAAATATTTCTATCAAAACCGTTGAAAACCAAATTTCAAAAGCACTTAAGAACTTGCGTAAAGCGCTTTCGGAGCATTTGCCAACGGCATTACTTACCTTTATTTTTGCGTACTTCCAACTCTTCTAGTTACATCTTTTTTACTGCTCAACATTAACTTTCTGTGTTGCCTAAGTTATTCTACAACGACTTTTGGACGATTATCAAAATGGATAATCGTCCAAAACGCTATTTTTTTTGTAGTTTTGGACGACTATCACTACAATAGTATCTCAAATAAAAGTTATGGCAACTACATTAATTGGAAGGGAAAAAGAACGAGCTATCTATTTTAGCTGTGCCTGCAACTCATCAAAATCGGATTGATACAATTGAAAAAACTCTTCCACGTAAGGGCGTTGATTTTGGTACCCTTTTCGGAATTGCGTTTGCCCTTTTTCCAGCGCCTCTCTTGCTATTTCCTGTTGCCCTTGTTCCAAAGCGATTTTGGCTGTCCAGTACCATAAGTCAGCGCTGTAAGGCGCATTATCAGTTCCTATTTTTAAATATTCTCTCGCTTTTGCTAGTGCCCCCTGTTTGTAGTAAGCTAGTGCTTGATACAAAAAAGTTTTAGCATCTATGTAGTCCAAAGTCGTCGTTTTCAACTCTTCGGTTAAGTGCATATCCAAATACAGCAACGCCTCATCGTACTTTTTTAGTTTCAAGTAAGCAATGGCTCGCATGAAATGCACGGAAGTCGCTTGGGGGTAGTCCACAAAATCGACCGTTAAAGAGTCCGTTGCATCGAAATCGGCAATGGCCCTTTCGTAATCTCGATAGAAATATAAATACAAATAGCCTCGCCAACCAATCCATTCTGTGGGGTCTAAGCTGATGGTACGCTGATAATATTTTTCAAATTCGGCGGCAAATCCTCTTTTCAAATAAGGAATACCCACTTCTCGATTCAATTCCACATTATCAGGGTCAAGCGATAAGCCCTCTTCGATAAGCATTACTTCGGGAACGGAACCTTGATAGTAATAGCCAATGCCCTGCCTCATTTGCAGAGCTAGCTGTTTCTTCTCCTCAGCCGTAAACGTTTTCTGATACAGCGTAGACGTATCTTGGCAAGCCATTAAAAACAAAAAGCCAAACAGTAAATAATAATTAGGAAACTTGTGAAAAATAATTAGTAGCAGTTTTCCAAAACGGGTCAATAATATTGACACTTTTAGATTTTGTCCCGATTTTATCGGGATTAAATTTTGAATTTTCCTAAGGTAAGAGGTCAATGATTTCACCGTTTTGGAGTTTAAAGGTTAGATAAAAATAGGCATCCACGTAGTCACCATTAATTTTTGTAGGATTCCACGCTGTAAGTTGTCGAGTAATTTTAAATAAATGAGCCACAGTTTCATCAGAAAATTGCTTCTTTTGAAAATCTAAATCTGCTTGTTCCGTAACGTAATGACCCGCTTTTCCTTTACAATTTACGACAAAACGAAAGGTGAGATAGCCCGATTCGTTGCCCAATTTCTCCTCGTTCAAATGCTCTTTTATGACGCTCCACATTTCCTTTTTCCCACCTCGATAATGATAGGCTTCTTCTTGGCCATTGTAGTAATCATAAATGTAGTTATTGGTTTTACATAACTCGAATTCACCGCTTTTGTCCATTACTTTTTTAGGGTCAATGTAGGCTACCCGCTTTCGCCTGTGCTTTTGTTGTTTTCGGAAAATTTCGTAGGGAATCTGAGCGACCAATTCCATTTTAATTTGACGTAGAGAATCCCTAAACTCTAGGCTGTACAGACCAATATCTTGAACATAAATTTCCTTAATTTTGGATTGATTTTGATACTGACTTCCTTGATTCACTTGACTGTAAAGCGTAGTGCCCTCAAAAATTTTAGCGGTCTTTCCCTCTATGAGTGTATCCCTACTAGATTGCTGTTGCGTTTCCCACCGCTGACTTCCCCAACTTCGCTCGACCGTTTTTTCAAGTTGAGCAGTATTATTTTGCCAATCTCTAACTACGTTCTTTTGAATAACCGCCGCAACCGTATCCCCGATAAAGAAGCGCTGCTCGTCGTAAAGCAGCATACTATCGTCTTCGAATTTAAAAGTTTTAGCGGTTGTTATTTCCATCGCAGGATTATAGTAATTGTGCCTTAGTTCATTGGGATATTCCCCTGCAAAATAGGCTCGATATTCCACATTAGTTATTGGGGTGTAGCTATTTTTTCTTTTCTCGTGGGTGTAGTATTTATTGACAATTCCATTGCGTAATAGCTCGGGAGTTGGTAAGTATTTTTCGGCTACACCAAATTCAGTTTTTGTCTGTTGGCAAGTAGTAAGCGAATAAGATATAGAAGCTAACATCAAATAAAATAAGCGTTTTTTCATGAGGCGTCGATTTAGTGAATTACAATTATCGACATTTCTGGAGAAAATCTGAGGAAGTTATTTACTCATTAACAGCTTATTAGCAATGCAATAAATTCTCGTTAAGAATTGCTCTACTCGGTCTTAAGATGGTGTCATAAATCTACCCCTATTAGAAGAGACTACTGCAAAATAATCAGCGTAGCGTAATAAAAATAAAAAATTGGCGTTACTCCGAAAATCCGAATAATTTTTTGTAACAATGCAATAATTGATGATTCCAATTAGTTTAGTAGGCGTAATCTTTATTTAATCACTAAACTTCTATTCATGAAGCAAACCTTTACGAACAACGATTTAGTTAAGTTTATTTACAAAGAAACTTCTGCGGTAGAAACCTTGGCAATCCAAGAAGCATTATTAGTAGATACGGTTCTTTTTGACAGTTATCAATCATTGATGGAAGGCTACTCGGAGTTACCAAAAGTAACTTTTGCGCCGACTAATAATGCCCTGCAGAACATCTTGAAGTACAGTGCTACTAACTGCGTAGAAGCGTAATACTTAACGAATCATTTTCGCTCTCCATTGAGGGCAAATTGCTAAAAGCCGTAAGTAACTCACCTTAAAGTTGCTTACGGTTTTTTATTTGAAGTTGGGTGGGTGTTGGTCTTCAAATGATGTGCGCTCTTGAAATTGCTGACCTATTCGAAGTAACAAGCCTTCTTCGTATAGACCACCCAATAAAGTCAAACTCGTCGGATGATTTTTTTCGTCTAAGCCCGTCGGTAGTGCTAAAGCGGGATGTCCCGTCAAGTTGGTAATAAGTAACTGGCGACCAAAAGTGGGCGTCAGTATCACATCGTATTGTTCAAAAATGGTAGCCATTTCTTCAATTAGTACTTTACGATGCCGATTGGCTTGCAAGTATTCTACCGCTGGAATAAATCTGGCTTGCCGCAAAGAATTGGCCCTCGAACGATAAGTTTGTTGCACCATTTCATCCACCGCACCCGACCGCACTAAATCGTCAAAAAAAGCGCCCGCTTCCGCTCGTAAAATGATATCGAAAGCAGAAAATGGAAAGTTTTTGGGCAATTCAATGGGTATTAATTGTGCACCCATTTCTTCGAAAGCGGCTAGGGCCTTTCGGTTATTTTTACCAATTTGAGAAGAATCTCGGTCAAAGTTTTCCTTCAAATAAGCGATGCGCAACTCGCTCAGGTTGACCGCTTTGGGATAATCAAATGTAGCATCTCTAACCGTTCTGTCCTTTCCATCTGTGCCGTGAATGGCGTCTAAAACAATCGCACAATCTTCGGCACTTCGGCACATTGGGCCTACTTTATCCATCGACCAAGCAAGACTCATCACGCCGTGTCTTGATACTCTCCCGTAAGTTGGTCGCAGTCCGGTTAAGCCGCAGCGATTAGAAGGCGAAACGATAGACCCTAACGTCTCTGTGCCTAGTGAAAAAGCAACTAATCCCGCCGCCGTTGCCGAGCCTGGCCCCGCCGAAGAACCACTCGCCCCCTGTTGAATATCCCAAGGATTTTTGGTCTGGCCGCCGTACCAAACGTCCCCTCTCGCTAAAGCACCAGAAGTCAATTTAGCAATTAAGATAGCTCCCGCTTTGTCCAATTTTTCGATGACACTGGCCGTGTAGTCGATTTGTTGATTTTTGTAAGGTGCTGCACCCCAAGTTGTTTTATAGCCTTCTACTGCCACCAAATCTTTTACACCGTAGGGAATACCGTGTAGCATCCCTCGATACTGCCCCGCCACAATTTCTCGGTCGGCTGCTTTCGCCTGCGCAATAGCCCGCTCTTCCGTAATGGTCGTTACGGAAAGTAGTACATTGTCGTATTTTTTGATGCGATTGAGGTATAATCGAGTTAGTTCTTCGGACGTAATTTGTCGGTTTTTGAGCAAGTAAGCTAATTGAGAAATCGTGTAGAAGGCTAACTCTTCTCTATTAGTCGGTAGGGAAACTGCTTCGGGCAGCTCCCAAGCAATTGATTCTTGATTTTTTTGTAGTACAAAACCGTCGGGATGTGGGTCGAAAAGTAGGGCGGGAAAAACTTCATTATCCAAGGCGTAATTCCGTAGAGAATCGTAGCCCAAAGCATTTCTACCCAAGTAGCGATACATCGTATCAATTTCGTTCTTGGCAAACTCTAAGCCCGTTAATTTTTGCGCTTTTTTTACATCTTTTTTCGAAAAATTAGGATGCTTGTAGCTTTGGCAGCCTATGCTAAATAAACATATTAGCAGCGTAAAGAATGTGAAAGTCTGTCGGAGTGATGATGTCATATTTTATTAAAAACTCGTAGGTTATAAAAAATGTACCCTTTCAAATTTTAGCGTTCTGATTATCCGTATTTTTAGATTTTGAATTAGGCGTGTGCGTGGTTTTATTTTCGACGCTGAAGAACGCTGCTTCGATTATGTTTTCTTCTTTTCACAGTAAATTGAACACGTCAGAGCGAAAAATATAACAAATCATAACTTCAAACAGCGTTCTTCAGCGTCAAAAAATAAGCATTATCAAGACTTCGTACACGCCTAATTTGTAACTTTAAATTTCTATCAATCCGTAAAATAAACAAAAAATGACCGCAAGACCGTATATCCTCGCAGAAACGAACTGGAAAACTGTTCAGAACACGGATTATAAAGTAGCCGTCCTGCCTTGGGGCGCTACCGAAGCCCATAATTATCATCTGCCCTACGCTACGGACAATTATCAAGTTGATTTTGTGGCAGCCGAAGCGGCTAGAATAGCTTGGGAATCGGATACTAAGATAATTGTTTTACCCTGCATTCCTTTTGGTATTAACACGGGCCAGTTAAACGTTAAGCTGTGTATGAATGTTAACCCGAGCACACAAATGGCCATTTTAAAAGATACGGTTGACGTATTAGTAAGAGCAAACATTGATAAACTAGTTATCTTGAACGGACACGGTGGGAATAACTTCAAGAACATGATTCGGGAAATGTCCTTCCATTTTCCCGATATGTTCATCTGTTGGGCCAACTGGTTTCAAGCCGTCGATTGGCACCAATATTTCGACGAACCGGGTGACCACGCAGGGGAAATGGAAACGAGTGCTATTTTGCATGTTACTCCTGATTTGGTACGACCACTGGAAGAAGCTGGCGATGGGGCCGCCAAAAAGTTTAAAATCAAAGCCTTTCAAGAAGGTTGGGTAACCGCCCAGAGAAAGTGGACGGAGGTGACTAAAGATACGGGCGTCGGTAATCCTTACGCTGCTACTGCGGAAAAAGGCGCTATCTATTTGCAAGCCTGTGCCGAGAATATTGGCCAGTTGTTGATTGATTTGGCAAAGACGGCTAATGGAGACCTTTACGAGTAGAAGGTTAGTACAAAAAACCGAAAAGCCATAAGGGAACTTTATTATGAACACCAAATTCAATGTCGTCCGCCACGATGTAAGCATTGTCAACGTCTTTGATTTGCTTATTGGTTTTTCCTTTTCCTCCCACTTCCAAAGTGAACCTGTTTTCAATATTATCTACCAAAAAATCACCAACAGATGGGTAGTAAACTTGATTTGGAAAAGGTGTCTCCGTTCGGTGTACATATCTTAAATGATTTAAAACAAAGGTCTCTCTAATCGCTCCACGCTGCACGTTTTTAGCAGCAAGTGCGTACATGATATTTGTGTTTTCTAAGTAGATTTTATCAGGCTTTTGTAATGTGGTAATACCGCTTCGGTCACTGTGCAACAGATTTAGTAATCTGCATCTTTCTAGCAAAAAGATGTACTGTGTTAATCTGTTTCTATTCAGACCTATCCGTCCACTTAATTTGCTAATGTTTGGTTTGAAAGGAATAGAAGTAGTGATTGCGTACAGTAAACGGTTTATTTTATGATGGTCTGTGATGCTATACTCAGGAAGATAGTTGAGGTCTATTTCAATAACTAATTTCAGCATCTCTCTCACTCTACTCAAATAAGCCTTCTTGCTCTCTAAAAAAAAGGGATAGTAGCCGTATGTTAAATATTCTTGTAGATGAGCATAGGGTTTTATCTGGTGCTCATTGATAACTTGTTTGGCTAGTACCGTATGGTTACTTAGCAAATTTGATAATTCAAAGACAGGTAATTTTTTCCCTAAGGTAAGTTCTAAATATTCTCGAAAAGAAAGTCCCTGCATTTCGTATATTAGCGCACGCCTACTCAAGTCTGCCTGTTCATTGAGTATCCGTAAAATGGAAGAACCAGTAAATACTACCTGTAAAGTTGGTAAAAAATCATAAATATTCTTAATTTCTTTCGCCCAATTACCAAACTGGTATTTGTGTACCTCATCGACATAAAGACGACGCCCTCCTTTTTTGACAAACGCCTTTGCTAATTCAAAAAGACCATGTTCCGTAAAATAAAAATCGTCCAAAGAAACGTAAAGTGCTTCATTTGCTAGCGCACCCGTCTGCTTCAAATGCTGTCGGATTAACGTAGTTTTTCCGATACCACGGGCGCCACGAATTGCAATTAATCGGTAATCCCATTCAATTGCCTTCATCAGTCCTCTAATGTAATTAGTAGAGGTTAGACTAATAATTGTTTCTGATTGTTCTAATAAATTATCCATTTTGCTATTTCATCTAGCAAAAATAACTGTTTTCTGCTAGATGAAATAGCAAAATTAAAAAATAACTTCCGTAGCCCCCCACCCGTAGCGAGGATGATATTCATTTTTAAAGGTCTTGACTTCGGGCATTCGTATCAACCGACTAGCGATAATATCTCGTAACTTACCTTTTCCAATTCCGTGAATGATGAAAATTCTCGGTACGCCCAAGCGAATCGCCTTGGCGATAAACTGGTCAAAATGGTCTAGTTGCAAGTGTAGCTTTTCGGCGTTATTCATCTTTCCTTTTCTACTCGGTAGATTTTCGATATGCAAGTCGATTTCGCCCGAGAAATTGGCAAACTCCTCTACATCGTGTTGGCGATGGCGCTTATAATTAGATTGTTGGTAGCGAACGGGGCGGACTTTTTGCTGCGTATAAGTTTTTAAATCTTCGCCTTTTTTAGCTTTGGGTTTCCCTAATTTTTCAACTAGGACGTAAACGTGCGCCGTTTGGTCGAGTAAGGAAACGTGTACCGATTTTTTGAAGAACTGCTTCGCTTTTACCTTTATCGTTTTATGTTGTTTGTTCCCCGTTCCAGCAGTTGTCACGGGCCAACTTTCTATCTCAAAAGTAGGCGCATCGTTTAGTTGGTCAAATAACAAATCTTGTAGGAAGAAAGAGCCACCAGTGGTTAATTTGCCATGAATGGTTCGACTAGAAAGGTTAGGCAGGCTTACTTTGGCACTAAAGATAAATTCGTAAGCCGTATCATTAATTAAATAGACTTGATATTTTTTTACAAACCTTGCTTCGTCTAAGCGAGGAATAAACGTTAGTAAAAGCCCTTGGTTAGCGGAGAGTCCACTTAGTTGTAAATCATGCTTTTGAGTCGTTACTGTAGTGCTCTTACTAGAACTAGGACGGATAATTTTTGCTTTTAAATGCTTGTTTTCGTAGTCTTCCGCTCTTTCTAAATCCTCTTCAAAAACGGGAATTTCCATCGCTTGCGCTTCAATCCATACGTTGAGCATTCCATCGGACAGCATTTCTGTGATGGTTCC
The DNA here is from genome assembly GCA_039024375.1 of Bacteroidota bacterium. Classification (GTDB taxonomy): domain Bacteria; phylum Bacteroidota; class Bacteroidia; order Chitinophagales; family Saprospiraceae; genus JAFMDF01. The sequence goes on along the minus strand of JBCCQK010000001.1, from coordinate 25,405 downwards.
CTCGTCGCCCGTGTGTTTGAGTCGAACTTTCGTTCCGATGGCAAAAAGCATGGTTACAAAATCAAGTTAGCTGAAGGGTAATAATTTTATTCGGTACACAGTACACGGTTTTTGGTGTATGGTCTGTCTTTTAAAAAAAGTCAGCATAAGTATGAGTACTTCTCCCCTTGTTAACCTTATCTATTCTAAATAGTTGAGCGTTGGTATGAAATTAGTAAAAACCTCTATTCTTTAGGTCTCTGCTAAGTGAATAGCTTATCTTTGCTGGATAAGAAAAGCGATAAAGATAAATGTTCAAATTGTCGAAGTATTTGTTAGATAAACGATTTCTAAAAATGAGGTGAGCTTTACCCAAGAAAAAATCACCACGACGGAATTATTAGTTTACACCACTATAAATGGAGAAAAGAGGGTGGAATCAAGGTACAAAAAACCTACCGTTAGCTTTTAGGAGTTTTTGACAATTTTGCAAAAGTTCAATCCCTTTAGGATTGTTAGGTCTGGATTAGTCCAAATCTCCGCATTTCATACGGAGTTATTCAAGTTTAATCACTTCGTGATTTTTGATTGTGCAAAAAATATCAAAGAACCACTTTTAGCAACTGTCGAAGTCGCTTATCAATGGAAGCCTAAGAGAAGTCCACCCAAATCCAACCTCTGTAACACTACAAGATATCCTCCATTCTCCGAATATTATCCTGCAACTCTTTTAGTAACTTTCCGAAAGACTTATCATTTAGTCTATCGCTTAGCCAGACACCCAAAGGGGCTAATATAGCTACGCATCCCAACGCAATCAGTAAAAATGTAGGGTCTCGCCAAAGTTCACTTAGAGCAATACCTTTACTAATATTACCAACCGCCAAGCCACCCACTGCCGCAATGGGAAAAAATAACAAACCCCAAATTTTTTCAAACTGCAAGGCTCGTTTCATAATTTGCGCTTGTTTTTTCATGAATGGTAATGTCTGGTCAGACAAATCAAACCCTACTTCCAATTTACGATATTCGAGTCCAATAAATATCCCTCCCAGCAGGTAAGCCGTGAGAAAAACACCTTGAATAAGCAGCAGGTCCGGAGTGTCTAGGCTAAATAGCATCCAAATAGCTCCAATCGTGATAAAAAAGGTAATCCAATATAATTTCCCTTTTAAACGATATTTCAGCTTACTAACGGTAGAAGTAGATTCTTGATAAATCGCATTCATAATTGATTCTTTATTGATTGATGAATAATTAAATTTTTCTTGGTGCAGCTGCTGCCATTCTTTGCGCAAATCCATACTAAGCTTTTTTAAGGGATGACGAAATAAATAACCTACACATCTGACGGCCTCTTTTTCCTTTTAGCTACGTTAAATTTTGCCAACGTAGCTGCGGCTATGCTGAAAAAATTTGCCTTGCTAAAAGAAAAAATAGGCTCGTCATTTTGCATAGTTTATTTAATTCCTCATCCCTAACTGGTTAATTATTTGGTTTTTGAGTCGATGCAACTTTACGTTAATGTGGTTAAGGGTGAGTCCCGTTATCTCTGCAATTTCCCCGTTTTTATACCCTTCCAAATGTAACGTCATTATCATTCGGTCCACTTGATGCAGTTGGCGCACTAGGCGATACAGCAAGTCGGAACGGTCAGCCTGTTCGCTACTATCTTCCGCTATTGTTTCGGATATTTCAGCTAATTTAGCTTGTCGAGTTTGTTTTCGCTGAAACGTCAGGGCGGTATTCAAACTTACTTTATACAACCAAGTCGAGAAACGGGCATCGCCCCGAAATTGGGCAAACGACTTCCACGCTTGCAATAAGATTTCTTGGTGCAAGTCTCGTTGGTCTTCCAAATCATCCACGTACAAGTGGATAATTTTATGGATGATACCCGAATGTTTTTGAATCCGTTCGATAAATTCCTGTTCGCTATTCGTAGCCATTCAATCGTTGCTGATGAGTAGATTTTTTACGTTAGTAACTGAAAGAAGGGAAAAATTACAGACGAGAAGATTTTTTTCAAAAAGGTAACTATTTTTTATCATAACTAATTTGTAAACTTCGTGCAGCCCTAAATTTTATTCTAAAATATAACTCAACTATGTCCAAAGAATACGACCAAATTACTGCGGAACATTATGCAGCCTACCGTCCAAACTTACACGAAACTATTTTAAACCAATATTTTAAAGGAGAAAAATCGTATCGTCTAGGACTAGACGTCGGGTGTGGCGTCGGGCAATCCGCCATTGCTTTAACTTCTTTCTGTGAGCAAGTGATAGGCATAGAACCAAGTCGAGCAATGCTGAGTCAAGCGATTCCTCATCCTAAAGTAACTTACCAACATTACGACGGCTTATCCTTTGATTTTCCAGACCATCACTTCGATGTAATCACCTTTGCAGGCTCTCTTTTTTATGCAAAATCCCCCGCACTACTTGATGAAGTGATTAGGGTTTGCCAAAACGAAGCAGTGGTTGTCTTATACGACTTTGACCTTTCGCTAGATTTTGTATTAAAGGCACTCGGCGTGACACTGTCCGAACCAGCTATTGCTTACGACCACCAAGCGAATTTTGATGATTTGCCGTCCAACTATTTAATCCATCAAAAAGAAATTCAGCAGTCTATCAATATCTCCATAGCTATCGAAAATATCGCTCATCTACTACTATCCGTCCAAAGTAGTTATGTGGAAATAGCTAAAATTTTCGAAGTCAACAACTTACACCAACACGTTACGGAAAAATTAAGCACTATCTTTGAGTCCAATAATCTGATAGTTGCTACGAAAACCTATTTAACGACCTATCAGATAATAAAGTAGTAGTAATAACACAACTTCTTATGTTCTTCAAACAATTCGGCGGCAAAATAACGAAACAAGATTTAGCTACCTACCAGCGCTCCTCCAATTGGCAAAACAATCGCTTCCAAAACATCGAAAACGTGGAAGTAGATATGCCTTTTTCCAAAATTCCGGGTGTACTCTACCGACAATTAACCAACAAAAAGAAGCAGATTCCCGATTCCCCGATTCCCGTAGTTCCTTTTGACAAAGCGGCTTTTTTAGCTCCCAGCGAACAAGTGAAAATGATTTGGTATGGCCATTCCGCCATCTTGCTAAGAGCTAGTGGAAAGACAGTACTCATTGACCCCATGCTTGGGCCAGACACGACACCGATTGCGCCAATTGTAACCAAGCGATTCTCGGAGAATACCCTAAGTCTAATCGAGCAATTTCCTACCATTGACGTCGTGTTATTGACGCATGACCATTACGACCATTTAGACTATGCCAGCATCCAGCGACTAAAAGGCAAAGTTAAACAGTACATCGTTGCTTTGGGCGTCAAACGACACCTAGTTAGTTGGGGCGTTCGCCCCGACTCAATTACTGAAATGGACTGGTGGGATTCGCAGGATTTGGGAAATCTTTCCATCACTTTTACCCCCACCCAACATTTTTCTGGTCGTGGGCTGACGGACCGACTCAAATGTCTGTGGGGTGGGTGGGCACTCAAAACGGCGACCGAGAATATCTGGTTCAGTGGCGACGGTGGCTACAATCAACACTTCAAAACCATTGGCGAACGATTGGGTCCTTTTGATTTTGGTTTGATGGAATGTGGGCAATACAACGACGATTGGCGTCCTGTCCATTTATTTCCGGACGAAAGTGTACAGGCGGCCATCGATGCGAAGGTAAAAAAGATAATGCCCGTGCACTGGGCAGGTTTTGCACTCTCCTATCAACACACTTGGTCAGAACCCGCTGAAGTTTTTGTCGAAGCGGCCAAGGCCCATAATGTCGAGTACGTTTTACCAGAGTTGGGGCAGCTATTCGATATTTCGCTCCAACAGACAACTCCTTGGTGGACGTCTTGATGGTATCTATCTGGTTTTCAAATGCTAAGTAGGCTACTAGGCCAAACAAAGAAAATGCTAGCATTATGCTCGTTTTCAACCTCTTATCCGTGATGGGAACGCAGATAAACTTGATAGATTTGAGGAACGATTTTCAAAAAAAAGCAAAAAATTGACATCCAAATCCTTATTGTGACTGTTAGGACTTTTTCTATCATAAATCATAAAAAAATTGACATGGTAAAGAATCTTAACAAAATCGGGCTTAACAAAAAAGACGCCGAATCACTTGCCCAAACGCTAAACGAACTTTTGGCGAATTATCAAATTTTCTACATGAACGCGCGTGGATTCCATTGGAATATCAAGGGCGATAAATTTTTTGAACTGCACTTGAAGTTTGAAGAACTGTACGATGACTCGCTGCTCAAAATTGACGAAATAGCAGAAAGAATTTTAACTTTGGGCTTTATTCCTTTACACACGTACACTGACTACATAGAAGTAGCTAAGGTTAAAGAAGCTAAGAACGTTTCGAGTGGCACCAAAGCAATTAAAGCCATTCTGAAAGGGTACGAAATTTTACTACCCATCGAGCGGGAATTACTCGAATCATCGGAGGATAAAAATGACGAAGGAACGAATGCGCTAATGAGCGATTACATCAGAGAACAAGAAAAATTGGTTTGGATGTATTCCGCTTATTTGAACGATTAGGGAAACTCGCCTGCTAGCTACCATCAGGGTTACGGCTATAACGACAAGTGGGGCGATGCGCCTCACCTGCGTTTGGCCAATCAGTTATTGCAATCACGAATTAGTGGGTAACTTGATACTATTTACTCCGTTTTCAAACTCTGAATCGGATTCGCCACCGCTGCTTTGATACTTTGATAGCTAACGGTCAAAAAAGCGATACCAATGGCTCCAACACCTGCGACCACGAACACCCACCACTGCATCTCCACTCGATAGGCGAAGTCCTGCAACCAGTAATTCATCGTCCACCAAGCTAGTGGGATAGCCAATACCAATGCAATAAACACTAATCGTAAAAAGTCTTTGGACAACAAAGCAACGATACTCACAGCGGAAGCCCCCAATACTTTTCGGACGCCAATTTCTTTGGTTCGTAAAAAAGTAGTGTAGGCCGCTAAGCCGAATAATCCCAAACAAGCAATAAGAATCGTTAACAACGTAAAGAAAGATAGGATGCTTCCAAAGCGCTGTTCGGACTCGTACAGTTGTTGGAAAGATTCGTCCAAAAAGTAATAATCGAAAGTGTTACCAGGGAAAAATTCGGCGTAGGTCTGCTTTACATTCAACAACGTTTCGGATATATTTTGCGTCGTAATGTTTAACGACAAAGCATTGAAAGTGCTGTAAAAAGGTGCAAAAAGAATAGGTTCAATTTGGTGATGCAATGACCGTTGGTGGAAATCGGGTAAGACGCCAACGATAGTATAATCTCGGTTGTTAAAAAATAATTTTTCTTGGACGGCCGCTTCGTTAGTGGCAAACCCGAGCATTCGAACCATCGCTTCGTTGATGACGATTTTATCAATCAAACTGCCGTTAATGTTATGGTCTTGTTGGCGAAAAAAACGACCCGCTTTAGGCGTTAAGCCGTAAGTTTCCGCAAATTCAAAATCGGTAAAAATAAAATTCGTGGTGTAGGTTTGTTCCGTATTTTTCTCTGCGGACTTTCGTAGGTCAAAAATACGCCCCATCCGTTCGCCCGGTACCCTACCCGAAGTAGCCGCTTTGTTGATGGTTGAAAATTTGGCTAATTCTGCTTTCAAGGCGTCCATTTTATCAATAAAGGTGCTATCAAACCCCGTCATTTCGGGGGAATTCACCACCATGATTTGACTAGCATCAAAGCCCAAATCTTGTTGGCTCATGTATTGGATTTGATTAGACACCAAAGTCGTAGTAATAATCAAGGCAATGGACATCGTAAACTGAAAAACGACGAGTCCTTTTCGCAGATAGCCTCCGCCCGCTTTTTTAGCAAACACGCCTTTCAATACACTCGTCATTTGGGAAGAAGAAAGCAACAGCGCAGGATAAATCCCCGAAACGAGTACCCCCAAAACAATCAATCCAAATAGCGCCAACCACAAATAATTCCCTACATTTTGGCTGCTGAAAAGACTCAAATTTTCGGGGGATAATCCAAAATGCGTTGCAAAAAATGGACTCACTATTTGCACCAACCCAACCGCTAAAAGTAGGCTAAACGTATTGACCGCTAGGGCTTCCGCCAAAAATTGTCGAATCAATTGTCCTCGATTGGCGCCTAATACTTTTCGAACGCCCACTTCCTTGGCCCGCTCAATGGCCCGAACAGAACTCAAATTGACGTAATTTATCCAAGCAATGACCAAAATGAAAAAGGCAATGATGAGCAAAGACCAAACGGCTTGTCCGTTGGCTGTTCGGCCAATTTCGTATTCCAAGTCTGCCGAATACAGATGCGCATCGGCGAAAGGTTGTAGCGTAAATATTTCCTTACTTCCCGACACTTCGGTACCCCGAAAATGGCGTTCACTAAAATCGGTAAATTTTGCTTCCAAAGCAGCCACATCCGTTTCGGATGCTAGCTCGATAAAATGGTAAAAATCCGAGAACGTCCAACTGTTATCCGCCCCTTCTCCCATGTAGCGAATACAGGAAGCGTAGCTACCCAACATTTCAAATTGGATACTGGAATTGGCGGGTACATTTTCGCAGACGCCCACAATTTTATACACGTCGGGGTCGCGGTCAATCCGCATTTCTTGGCCAATTACCTTTTCGTAATTCCCTTTAGCGGCAGGAAAATAGCGGTCGGCAAGGTCTTGGGTCAATACTAGCTGATTGGTTTCGTTGAGTAATTGCAACCCTTCGCTAGCCAGTATTTTGAAATCAAACAGTTCGAAAAAATGCTCATCTACCCACAATCCTGGTTCTACGGGTTCTACTTCATTATCCCTCACAATCATCACATCCGAACTATAATACATTCGAGTAAAGTTTTTCACCTCGGGAAATTCTTCTCGCATGGTTGGCCCAATGGTCGGATAGGTAATGGTTCCTTTTTGCACCGTCTCCCCGTTCTGAATCCGTTCGTTGACTATCCTATAAATGTTCGATTGCTTTTGATGAAAATCATCGAAACTCAACTCAAAATTGACGTACTGCAGTAACAACATACAGGCCGCCATGCCAATGGTCAATCCGACAATCAAAATGCTCGATTGCGTTTTGTTTTTTAGTAAATTTCGAAAAGCTAGTTTTAAGTTATTTTGGAACATGATTTTTTGTTTTTGATGCTGGATGCTAGTTTCTAGATACTGGATTCTGGATACTAGTGCAGACCGTACTGACTTAGATAAACTTAATCCCATTAGAGACTGCACACCAATAGAAATCTAGTGGTTCATTTTATGTTTGTCATCGTGTCAGCACCATAGTTACGAGTGTCTAGGAACCAGAAACTAGTATCTAGCATCCAGAAACCAGCATCCAGCATCACTCATTTTTCAATACTTCTGCGGGATTCATCAGCGCAGCTTTCACGCCTTGTGTCCCAACGGTCAAAAGAGCTAGTAGTAATGTACCCGAACCAATGACCAAGAATACCCACCACTGTATCTCAATGTGATAAGCGTAGTTATTCAACCAATTTTGAGTTATCAACCAAGCAATCGGCGCTGCGATGACCATGGCTAATACAATCAGTTGGAGGAAGTCTTTGGAGAGTAGGCGAACAATAATTTGCGTATTGGCGCCCAAGACTTTTCTAATGCCAATCTCTTTGATGCGCCGTTCGACGGCAAAGGTGGCTAAGCCAAATAAACCCAAACAGGAAATGAACAATAGGAGTCCCGCAAAAATCTGGAATAGGAAAGTAACCTTCGCTTCCGACTCGTGCATTTTTTCGAACGTATCGTCTAAAAACGTATAGTCAAAGGGAGTATCGGGGAAAAACGTAGCGAACTGCTGTTGTGCTTTCTCTAGGGCAGCAGGGCCCGTTTTACCGTTCACTTTTGCCAAAATGGTATTTTTAAATTCCCCATTGTAAGAAATGATGAGTGGGTCAATTTTTTCGTGCAAACTCTTGAAATGAAAGTCTTTGGCCACGCCAATGATTTTACCCGATTTTCCTCGAAATTTGATGGTCGAACCTACCAAGGGGCGTGGAAAATCGTAGGTAGCCGCCGCCGCTTCGTTGATGATGACATTATTTTTATCGGAAGCTAGCGCTTTGTCAAACCAACGCCCGTCAGTCATTTGTAAATCAAAAACGGACAGCAAACTTTCGTCTGCTTGCAGCGTAAAAATGGGGGCGCTTTCGTCGGCTGGTTTCCCATCCCAATCCAAATTACCGGCAGTAGAGCTATTGATTTGCACCAACGAACCATTCGTCATCGCCACCCCTTCAAATTCGGGAATGTCCTTTAGCGATTCGCCAAAGCGGCCAAATTTGGCAAAGGCGGTTCGCCAGTCTTCATTCGAAAATCCTTTTTCAATTTTAAGGACGTAGGAACGGTCGTATCCTACGTTTTTTTGCTGGATGAATTGCAATTGTTGATAAATAAAAAAAGTACTTGTCGCAAAAATGATGGCCGTAGCAAACTGCGCAACGACTAAACCTTTGCGCAGAGAAACGCCTTTCTCCGATAGTAATTTTCCTTTAATTAACCGAATGGGCCGAAAGCCAGCAAAGAGCGCTGCGGGGTAAATGCCCGCCAAGAGCGTACTCAACGTAGCTACGCCTACTAATAATCCCCAAATTTGTGGGGCCCTAAAGTCTATTTGGAGCGGTAATTCCGTAATGTTTCGAAGAAAGGGCATCCCCAATTGGGCGAGTCCTACTGCCAGCACCAAGGCAAATAAACTGATTAATCCCGTTTCAATGAGTAGTTGAAAAAAAACGTGCTGAAAAGAAGCACCAATTACCTTTTTGACCCCAATCTCCTTTACCCGCTTGTTGACCAACGCCGTTGATAGGTTGATGTAGTTAAAACTAGCCGCCAATAAAAGTAGTAAGCCGATGATGGCTAATACGTAAACGATTTGTGCGTTTTGGTGCGTAAAAATATCGTCCGTCACCGTCTCACTGAATCGAATATCCGACAGCGCTTCTAGCGATACGGCGGCGTTATTTTGCTGTGTTTCGCTCGTTCTGTACTCATCCAGAATGGCCACCATTTTTTCTTCGACGACCTTCATCGGCGCATTTCCTTTTAATTTGACAAAAGTCAAATAATTGAAATTACCCCAAGACTTATCATCATCAGCGTTGTTCGCCACGGATAAATGCGCTGCTAGCGGCATAAATCCATCGAAGGTTAGCACGGTATTGGCGGGATTATCGGCGAGTATCATGTTTACTGTGTAGCCCACCGAATCAATGTAAACCGTTTGTCCCAAAGCGGCTTCGTAGCCGAATAGTTTTTGGGCTTTGGAAGCCGTCAACGCAAGGCTATAAATATTTTCGTTAAACTGATTGACGCTTCCTGCTAATACGTCGTAATCAAAAAGGTTAAACCAATTTTCGTCGATGTAGCCAAAGGAAATTTCTTTGAATAACTGTCCCGTTCCGGTTTTTAAATTGGTCGAATGCCGCCGTCTAAACTTGGTCAACTGGTCAATTTCGGGGATTTCTTCAGCAGCAATTTCGGCAAAAGACAAAGGTGTCGTCCACCAATCCCAGATTTCGTTCCCCACATCTAGGTGCGTAATAACTCGGTGAATTCGGTCGGCATCGGCATGGTGATTGTCAAAATTCAACTCGTTTTGTACCCACAAAAAAATGAGGATAGCCGCCGACATTCCGAGCGCCAAACCAGTCGTATTGATAGCCGTAAATAGTCGATTTTTTAATAAACTTCGGTACGCTATTTTTAAGTAAATTTTAAACATTTTGTTAGTGATTAGTGATTGGTTGACTAGTGACTAGTGTGGCAACTCCATGCAGGTCAGGAGACCTGCAAATATGCGTATCAAGCCCGCTTGAATGCTTGCGAGCAGGTCTGAAGCCTTGATACATCGAACTCCTCGGTAGTCAAAACTACGCTCGAAAAAGAACTCCATGCGCTTTGTGAGCTCTATTTCTGTGTGGTAAAAAATGAGTGCTGAACAACTTGTAATCAATCACTCTTTAACGACTTAATCGGATTCACCATAGCTGCCCGAATGCTTTGTACACTCAGCGTCAGCAAAGCCGTTAGCAATAAGCCTACCCCCGCTACGATAAACATCCACCACTGAATTTCCACTTTGTAGGCAAAGTTTTGCAGCCAATCCTGTACAAAATACCACGTAATCGGCACGGCAATCACGAAGGCAATGAAAACCAAGCGTAGTAAATCTTTAGATAATAATCCTACAATGCTGCCGACCGAAGCACCCAATACTTTGCGGATGCCAATTTCTTTGGTGCGTTGGTCGGCCATAAATCCAATCAAGCCCAATAGACCAAGCGTAGAAATAAATAGAGCGATGATGGTGAAAAAATTAGCTAATTTGCCAATGAGTAATTCACTTTGGTACATTCGATTGTAGGCTTCGTCCAAGAATTGAAATTGTATCGAGGCGTCGCCCACAAATTGCTGATAGGTCGTTTCTAAATGATGAATCGCCTCTTTTACATTTCCTTCTTCGTAGCGGATGGACAATTCGTCGGCTTCTTCGGTATCGTTAAAAATAGCTAAAGGTTGAATGGCGTCGTGCATGGAGTTGGCGTGAAAATCTTTTACCACTCCGATAATTTTCAAAGGTTCATTACCTAGGCGAATCGTTTTGCCCACGGGGTCTTTCAATCCCATCAAGGCAATCGCTTTTTCGTTCAAAACCAATTCATCCGTGTAGTCATTTATCACTTCCTTTCGGTGAAATGCTCCCTCAACCATTTCCATTTTATAAATAGATTGCAAGTCACGGTCGGCATAGACAATTTGAATTCTCGTTTCCAAATCGGGTGCTTTACCCGGCCAGCTAAAATCGTCGGTAGCACGGCCAATATTAATCGGCGATTGTTGCATCTGACTCACTTCTGTGATGGCAGAACTCGTCAATAACGCATTTTTCAATTCGTGCGTTTTCCCATCCAATTCGTTGGGCACTTTGAGTTGAATTATTTGATTGCGGTCCATGCCCAGATTCTTGTGCTGGATAAAGTGAACTTGTTGTTGGATAATCAAACTAGAGGTCAATACTAGCGCCGCTAGTACAAACTGCGTAACGACCAATCCTTTGCGTAGCGTATTGCTATTAAATTGGCTACTAAGTTTGTTTTTTAAAATGTTCGTAATCGGTAAAGAAGACAGTAGTAACGCAGGATAAGCTCCAGCTAAAAGACTTACAATGGCAGTGATAGACAGTAAGGTCATCCACAGTTGAGTGTCTCGAAAATTGAGACTCATTTCTTTGTCTAGTAATTGATTGGCATAAGGTAAACAGGCTTCACACAACAGTACGGCGAGGATAACTCCCGTCAGCGTGATAAGTACGGCTTCCGCCATGTACTGAAAAAACAGCGACGATTTTCCCGCACCGATTACCTTTCTTACCCCTACTTCACCCGACCGTCGGGTTGCTTGCACCGTTGCCAAATTCACAAAGTTGATACAGGCCATTAACATTAAGAACAAGGACGCAAAAAAGAAAATCCGAACATAAATAATGCGACCTCCAGCAGCTTCTCCGTTTTCAAATTGAGCGTAGAGATAGGTGTCTCCCATTTGTTGGGGATAAAGCGCTAAATTTTTAGACCCGCCATTTTCGCCCACCAAAGCGGCGAACGGCTCTTTCAAATCGGTAACGTTTGCGCCTTTTTCTAGTTTAAAATAAGTCCAAAAGGCACTACTTCGCCAACTTGCCCAATTTCCGTGGTCTTTCGCAAACTGTCGAACATTCGTGAAAAACTCAAAATCAAAACTAGCGTAGTCAGGTAAGTTTTCAAAAACTCCTAACACTTGCAAAGTAACCTTGCCCAAATCTCGTCCATCCACCTCCATCGTTTGTCCAATGACTCCTTCTTGCCAAGTTTCTCCAAAATAGAGCTCGGCTAATTGTTGGGAAATAAAAATACCGTCCAATTTTTCGTCCGCCCCGTCCATCGTTCCTTGAACTAATGGAATGGAAAAAATATCGAACCAAGCGAAATGTCCCATGCCGCCGTTTTCCAAGAATTCTTGGTCGCCTTTTCGCAAAACTACTTTTCCGAAAGGACGATAAGCCGCCGCTTTTTCTATCGTGGGAAATTTTTCGGGTAGGGCATCCGCTACTCGATACGGCACCGTTCCTTTAGTTTGGATAACTCCACTGTCATCGGGAAAATTTCGCCACAGGCGGTAAATTTGTTCGCTGTTTTGGTAGTGGCGGTCTTGGGCGTATTCGTCTTGTACCCAAAGCAACATCATCAAACCACAAGCGAGGCTAACGGTTAAACCGACCACATTGATGGCGGTGTAAGAAGTGTGTCTGCGAAAGGTTCTTATAGCAATTTTAAGATAGTTGATTAACATGGCATTTTGTATTTTTCACGGCTTACCTGATAGAAACCAATGTCTGTACCAAAATCATAACCCATTATAAATCAACATTCTGCGAAAATAACAAACCCTCCTAATCCTAAATTCTTGTCCACAATCGGACAGCTAGTGTTCGGATTTGGTCAACCTTATTACCAATGTTACGCATGCGCATCAAAGGTGTGCTATATGTTAACTCAAGGTGAAAGCCCTGTGAAAAGAATGGAGAGAGAACGCTAGCTCAGAAGGAGCGACCTACCGTTTACAAATTGGGACTTTATTCAACACTGATTGAACGGATTCGACAGATTTTCGCTGATTTTTTCAGCCATTTGAGTTTGAAATCTGTAAAAATCAGTTAAATCTTGCCCAATCTGTATTGAATCAGTCCTAATTTAGTCTTTTTTGAAAAAACTCCATACAAGCCTAATTCTCAGTAATTAATTCGAGTTGCGTAGAAGAAGTAGAAAGCGATGCTTTGCCAGCATCTCTTTCTTATATCTTCCCAAAAAGCAGGAGATACTGGCAAAGTCTAACGACACCCCACAAGGTTACTTTAGGGTAAATAAGGTACGGAGTACCGATAATATTTGTATCACCTGCTGCTGAAAGTAGGTCTCAAAGGTGCAGTGCACCGTCCACATTTGTTAAAAATAAGGTTTAATGTGGACGGTGCGCTGCACCTTTGGAGCGTTTTGACCAACTTTTGATACAAATGTTATCGGTGCGCTGCACCTTTTCATCTCTAAAAGGATGTGGGGTGTCAATAGACTGGCAAAGTATCACCTGCTTAAGATTCAAGAAACTTAGTCCGCAACTTGAATTAATTATTCTATTTTGATACTTTTAATGGGATTGATAATCGCCGTTCGAATAGCTTGAATACTGACGGTGGTAGCCGCCACGCAAACGGCAATGACGATGGGCAGCACAAACATCCACCATTCTAATTGGATATTAAAAGCAAAATTGTCTAACCAGTTACTCAGCAGGTAGTAGGCCACGGGGATGCCAACCACTAATCCTATACTCACGAGCAGTAAAAATTCTTTGGATAGCAATACGACCAAGTTCGTTAGGGAAGCACCGAGTACTTTACGGATGCCAATTTCTTTAGTGCGCTGTTCGGCAAAAAAGGTAGAAAGCCCAAACAAGCCTAAACAGGCAATGAAAATGGAAATGAAGGCAAAATAATTGGCCAATGTTCCAGTCAATACCTCGCTTTTATAAACCTGCTGGTACTGCTTGTCCAAGAACTCGTAATGAAGTGGAACTTCTGGTACAACCTCTCCAAATACTTTCTGAACGCTAGTAATCGCTTCGCTCAGCTGGCCATCTTTGACTTTAATAAAAAGAGACCAAGTGGATTCGGGGTCTAGTAGAATGGCCGTAGGTTCAATATCTTCGTACAACGAACGATTATTAAAATCTTCCACTACGCCGATGATTTGGGTCGGTTGGCCCCAAAATTGAATAACTTGTCCAATGGGGTCTTCCGCTAAGCCCATCATTTCTACTGCCTTTTGGTTGAGCACTATACTATTTGAGTCAATCTGGGTACCTTCTCGGTAGAAGCGACCACTCGCCAGTTCGATTTCAAAGACCTCCAAGAAATTGCTCTCGGTCCATAATATCTGAAATTCTTCGTTCTCTTGGTCTGCTCTTTTTCCTTCCCAAACAACTCCACTAGTGGAGGCCTGCAAATCGATGGGTGTCGGGCCTGCGGAGGTTAATTTTTCGATGCCTTCTGCCTGCAATAACTCATTTTTCAGCACTTCGTACGCTGCGGCAACTTTTTCTTCTCTTTGAACAATGAGCAAATTGTCCTTATTAAGCCCAATATTCTTGTTTTGAATGTACGTAACTTGCTCTTTGACGACAAAAGCCCCTACCACCAACAACAGCGCTAATACAAATTGGATAATCACCAACCCTTTACGGAAATGGACGCTACCACTGCTTTGCGCCACTTTCCCCTTCAGCGCATTGATGGGTTTAAAAGCAGATAAGATAAACGATGGGTAGGCCCCTGACAACAAGGTGGTCAGTACAATAACGGTAGCAATACTTAACCAAAAAGTAGTTTTTGTGTAGTCAAAATCCAGCATCTTCTCGGTTATCAGACGCACGTTTGGCAATAGGGTCTCCGCTAGTAAAATGGCTAAACCAACGGAGGTAATCGTTATGACGAAGGCCTCGGCCATAAATTGTTTGATGAGCGCCAACTTACCCGCTCCAATTGTTTTTCGCACCCCAACTTCTTTGGCTCTTTTAGAAGCTCTCGCCGTCGCCAAATTCACAAAATTGATGCAAGAAATAAGCAATAGTAACAAAGCGGCAATGCCGAACATCTGCACGTATTCAACTCGTCCGCCCGCTACCTGCGCTTGCTCGTCAAACTGCCCGTAGAGGTAATCGTCTGCATAACGTTGGAGCAAAATTCCTTCTTTCCGTTCGGCTTCCTGTTTGTCTTTGAAAAGACGCTCTAGCTTTTCGCCAACGGCAATGGGGTCTGCTCCTTCCGCCAGCAAAATTGTCCCTTGCATACCCGTATTCGACCACTCCTTCATCCACTCATTTTTGCTCAAATGATTAGCAAAAGACTGCACATACTCCAATTGTATGGACGAATTTTCGGGAAAATCTTTGAAGATGGCAATAATATTGAACGCTCCCGCATCACTGATTTCAATGGCTTCGCCAATAGCATTGGTTGTCCAAAGATTGCCAAAAAACTTTTTGGCTAACGATTCGGATATGGCCACATTGGGAACTTCCTCGTCCAGTCCACTGATGTCTCCCTGCAAAACGGGATAAGAAAAAGACTCGAAGTAAGCCATATTCCCGAAGGAGCCAGTCGCCCGAAATGCCTGTTCTCCACGCACTACATTTTCTTGAAAACTAAAGCCCATAGGCATGTATTTTTCCACCTCGGGTAGTTCTTTTTCGGCAGCAGCTATGACTGGATAAGGAATACTCGGATAAACCGCTAATTTATCTCCTTCTTGGGGAATGGTCCGTTTGACGTAAAAAATACGGTCGCCGTTTTCGTGAAATTTATTCGTGCTCCACTCATCTTGTACCCAAAGTAACATTAATAGGGTGACGGCTAAAGAAATGGATAAACCAGCAATATTGATAACAGAATAGCCTTTTTGGCGAAAAAGGCTGCGAAAAGCTAATTTGAAATTGTTCTTTAACATATTTTTTGTCTGTCAGTGGTGAAAAAATAATGGTTGATGTAGGTTGTATCAAAAGTCATCAAATTGAATGAAAGCATTAGTGCAATTAAAATTAAAATTGCTAGATGGCTATATTGTTAAATGGTTATACCCGCCCGACTGCCGCTAGGCGGGCTGGTTGTTGTAGGCCAAAGTGTTACGAGAACAATATAACCATACAACCGATATTTTAAGTCTCCAGACCATAACCGTTAGGCTAAGAACATGACCGTTGATATTCATCTACTTATGATTGTGGCGATATTTCAAGATTGCATCTTGAAATCAATATCTTTTAGGTTTTTAACCTAATTGACTTTTAAAAGTAGTAAAGCCGAATCGTTAGCCTGACTGCTATGGTCTCCAGACTTGAAATCGCTATCTACTCATCTCCAGACGAGCATTCACCGAGAACTTACTCCCTTTTTAATGACTGAATTGGATTGACCGTAGCGGCTTTGACACTTTGGAATCCAATGGTCAACAGCGTAATCAATACCGCAAAAAGGCCCGCCACAACGACCGTCCAATAAGTCACGTCAATATGATAGGCAAAACCGTCCAGCCATTGCTGCATCACGTACCAACTGATGGGAGCGGCAGCAAGCAATGCCAACAGTACCAACTGAATAAAATCTCTGGATAATAAAGCGACGATACTAGGCACAGAGGCCCCCAACACTTTTCGAATACTTATTTCCTTCCCACGTCGTTCGGCCGCAAAGGTGATGAGTCCAAATAGGCCTAAGCAGGAAATAAAAATGGTGAGTAAAGTTCCCCAGACAATCAGTTGGGAAAGACGTTGGTCGGCTTCGTAATTCTGTTGCAGGCGGTCTTCTAGAAACTGAAATTCGAAAGGCTCGTTGGGGTTGACCCGCTGCCAGCTTTGTTCCATATCGGCTAGTAGGCTAGATACGTTCTCGGTTTTTACCGAAGCGACTACGTAGGGCGTTGGCCATTGCGGACTCCAATCAAAAACTTGCCCCTGCATCTCTTGATGCAGCGAAACGTCGTGATAGTCTTTGATGACCCCGATGATTTCAAAACCGGGCTGTTCACCCTGTTCGAAGTTAATGTAAATGGTTTGTCCTAGCACATTATCCGCCGTCATCCCCAAACCGTGCATCGTTTTCTCAGTAATGACGGCTTTAGTCGTCGTGTCGGCGAAACGATTGGGGTCAAATAGCCGTCCCGTTACTAATTCGAAGTCCATGACCTGCATAAATTCGGGCGTTACGGTGCTATTGACACACAGAAAACCTTCGTCGGGCATCTGACCATCTTTGTAGTAGAAGAAAGTACCGCCGTTCGGTTCGCCCGGATAGCCACTCGCCGCTCCAACTTCTTCGACTTGACCATTTTCCAAAAGCGTATTCCGTAGGGTCGAATAATTTTGGTTGGCTTCATCAGTGTTCAGCGATAGTACTATCTTCGCTTCGGGATTAAACCCTAAACTTTTATTCTGAATAAAATCCATTTGCTGTTGCATCACCAATACGCCTTGAATCAAGCCGATTGAAATGATAAACTGAATTGCGACCAAAGTTCGCCGAACATTTCTGGTATTTCCTTTGGGTCCCGTACTATTTTTAAAAATAGTAGCTGGACTAAATGAGGATAAATAGAAAGCAGGATAGGTACCCGCTACCAAAGTTGTAACGAACACAAATCCCAATAGCCAAGGAACAACTTCCCATTTCAATAGACTTGTATCCGTAAAAGATTGTCCAAACAACGCGCTAAAAGTAGGTAAGAGCAATTCGGCGGAAAAGCAACCCAAAACGACGGCTAAAAAGGCATACAAAAAGGCTTCACTCATAAATTGTTGAATTAGCATCGAACGGTCGGCACCCACTGCTTTTCGGATGCCCACTTCTTTGGTACGCAAACTCGCTTTCGCCGTCGCCAAATTCATAAAATTGATACAAGCAATTAGTAAAATAAAAGTGGCAATGCCCGCCAGAATATACAACAAGGTATCGTTTCCTTTCGGCCCGAAAATATTCGCTCCCGCAGCTTTCAAGTAAACGTCGCTAATGGGCGTAAAACTATACGTTCGTTGAATGCCAAATTCTCGAAATCGGTCGCCAGCGTATCCTTCCAACCAGTTGGGAAGTGCCGCCGTCAACGCCGCTACGTTGGTTTCGGGACGCAGTCGAACGTAGGTGTAAAATAGGTTGAGTCCCGCCCATTCTTGCAAGTCAAAATACGCCTTTCCAATGGCGCCACTACGAGCCGAAATAAAAAAATCCCCTTCGATGTGCGACCGATACTTTTGGTCATTCAATACACCCGTTACTTGATAGTCTTTTTGACCACCATAATGACTGCTGATTTCGATGGTTTCACCGATTGGATTGTCTTTTCCAAATAGCTTTTTAGCCATTGCACTAGACAACACTACCGAAAACGGCTGGTCGAGTGCCGTATTTCGGTCGCCTTGCAGAAATTCGTAGGTCAGTAACTCAAAAAAATTACTGTCCGCAAAAACTACCCGTTCTTCGAAATACGCTTGATTGTTATAGTTGACTAAGAATTTTTCTACGTCGAATACTTGGCATATCCTAGCGCTCGCTTCGATTTCGGGAAAATCGGCTTGCAGGGCTTTCGCCAACGGAGAAGGCGTTCGTCCGCCTTCGGAGCGTTCGTTCCGAAGAGAAGATTCGGAACTGATTCGGTAGATATTTTCCTTATCCAAATGATGTTGGTCAACACTCCATTCGTCGCCAATGTAGCGAAAAATTAATAAGCAAGCGACTAGCCCTAGCGTCAGACCAAGCATGTTGATGAGCGTGTAGCCTCGAAATCGAATAAGGTTACGGAAAGCAATTTTTAAGTAGTTCAAAAGCATTGTTGTGGTATTACTTTTCGAAGTTATTTTTACTCACTTCTGAGTGATTTTACTGGATTAGCCAAGGCGGCTCTCGCACTTTGATACCCAATGGTAGAAAAGGTAATTACCAAAGCAATCAAGCCCGCTCCCGCAAAAATCCACCACTCTAAATCCACTCGATAGACAAACCGATTGAGCCATTCTTGCATAAAGTAAACGGCAATGGGTATCGCCAAGAAAAGCGCAATGAAAATCAACTTGACGAAGTCTAAAGAAAGCAGACGAATAATACTCAAGACAGAAGCACCCAGTACTTTTCGGACACCAATTTCTTTGGTGCGCCGCTCGGCGGCAAAAGTCACTAAGCCTAGCAGGCCTAAACAAGAAATAAAAATTGCCAAACCGGAAAAAACACTAAATATCTGCCCTACCTTTTCTTCTTGTTGATAAGTCTGTTGGAAAGCGTCATCTAAAAACTGAAAGGCAAAAGGCTCGTTGGGGAAGTTCTGCTTCCAAGTGCTTTCCAAATCCTCAACAACGCTGCGCAAACTAGCCGTTTTAGCTTTTACGGCAAGTTGTCCCTGCCAGCCCGAACCGTAGAGAACAAGCATTGGCTCAATGGAAGTCCGTAAATTACTTTGATGATAATCGTCGATGATACCAATAATCTCTCCTCTTACTGGCACTTCTCGATAGCCGCCATTCTCCGAATTTTGGTAAGAATAGTAGCCTATTTCTTGGCCGACCGCGTCCGATTTCCACTCTAAATGGTCCACCAAAGCTTGATTGGCCAGAAACTGGCGACCGCTACTGGGAACTTGGGAAGAAAAATTTCGTCCCTCTTTCAATCGAATATCGAAGGTAGATAGAAAATTAGCATCCGCCTGAATGTAGGTATAGGTTACGGATTTTCCTTCGGGAACATACTGCTCGACCAGTTTATTATACGCCGCGCCGTTGCCGGGCAGCACACTACAAAAGGTGGAAGTGGCTACGGCAGCTAATTGATTGACCGCTTGTTGGAAGACTATTTTCTTTTCTGAGCTCAGATTTCCTTGAAAGTCAATATTAATCACCGCTTCTCGTTCGTAGCCCAAATCTTTATTTTTTATAAAATACATTTGGTTCAGAACGACTACCGTTGCAATAATCATCGTGATGGAAATGGTAAACTGTGCAACGACCAATCCTTTTCGAAAAAAGGAGTCTTTAGCTTTTCCAAAAAGGGTTTTCTTCAATACGTTGACCAATTGAAAAGAAGACAACGCTAAAGCGGGGTAAAGCCCAGTAATACAGGCAACCGCCACAAAAATCCCCACCGATAAGCCTAAAGTTTTGGGTTCGACGAGTTGTACAAAACTTAATTCTTTACCAACGAAACTATTAAATAGGGGAAAAGCCAATTGTATAATTCCTAAAGCGAGTAATAAAGCGAAAGCAAGCATGAAGGTGGATTCGCTCAAAAATTGCGCAATTAACTGCTTTCGGTTGGCGCCCAATAGCCTTCGAACACCTACTTCTCTGGCTCTGGTATTAGACCGAGCCGTGACCAAACTGATGTAGTTGAAACAAGCTAACAGTAAGACGAAAAAGGCAATTACCGAAAAGATGTAAATGTTTTCTATGGCTTTATTGGAAACTATTCCTCCACTCAAATTATATCGTAAATAAATATCTCGCAGGGGTATTAGCGAAAGTTGCCAAATGTTAGCATTTGCATCTTCTGTTCGTTGGGCGATTTCAGGTAACTGAGCGGAGAGCGCTGCAATATCTGTTTGCTCGGAGAGCAGCACATAAGTCAATGTGCGGCTATCCCAGTAACTATTATAACTCCCTTGACTCAATTGCTCCAAATTTTCGGCGGAACAGAGAAAGTCAATTTGAAGGTGAGAATTATCGGGTGTATTTTCTAAAATACCCGTTACGGTTAACGGCTGTTTTTTTTGGTAAGTTATCGTTTGACCGATAGGATTGAGGTTTGGAAAATACTTAGTAGCCATTTTTTGGGAAAGTACCACGCTGTAAGGCTCTTTTAATACAGTCTGCGGGTCACCAACCGCTAACGAGAAGTCAAAAATGGATAGAAAAGCAGTATCGGCAAAGTAGAAGTTAGGTTCGTAATTCGCCGTTTCCTCCGTATCTAATAGTGGCTTATCGGGAACCAATCGCGTGATTTTGTCTATCTGTGCTAGTTCTTTTCCTAAAAAGGGCGCAAATTTGCTACCACTTCTAGCCGAGTGGTCAAGTTGACGAAAAAGTGCGATACGGTCCGCTTTTTCGTGAAAATTGTCAAAATTAGACTCCGTTTTTATGAACAGTACAATTAGCAAACAAACAACAATTCCAACGGTTAAACCCAATAAGTTGATGAAAGAAGTTAGTCGATACTTCCCAAAATTTCTGAGCGCAATCTTAAGATAACTAGAAAACATAATACTGGCTATTTTAATATAACCACTCCAATAGACATACCAAACATATAAGTCGCTCTTTATCAATTTTTTACGAAAATGCACTTTACAAGACCTATAAGAAATCTGTCCGTTTATGGACGATTGCTGTTCACTACTGGACGACCTTACTTTTATTGGATTTGAGAAAATACGGTGGTCTTTTATGTGCGTAGGGTTAGAAAGCGATGCTTTGTCAGCATCTCTTTCTTTTAGGCGCTTGAAAAGCAGGAGATACTGACAAAGTCTAACGACACCCCACAAGCTTGCTTTAGGGTAAAAAGGTACGGAGTACCGATAATATTTGTATCATCTGCTGCTGAAAGTGGGTCTCAAAGGTGCAGCGCACCGTCCACATTTGTTAAAAATAAGATTTAATGTGGACGGTGCGCTGCATCTTTGGAGCGTTTTGACCAACTTTTGATACAAATGTTATCGGTGCGCTGCACCTTTTCATCTCTAAAAAGATGTGGGGTGTCAATAGACTGACAAAGTATCGCCTGCTTAGGTAGCATAGATTACAGCTCACAACTTGGGTTAACTAATCAAATTCAAATAAGGAAGAAGTGAGTTTTAGCCCCAAAAAAGTAGTAGCAGGGAATCCAGCTCGCCCCGTAAATTGGTAGGAAAGAAAAGAAGTGTTAAAAAAATACTAAGAAAAATGGGGAATAGAGGGTCACCATATTCCTAAAAGCGCATTAACGGGTGTGACCAAAAGTGGTCAATTGATAGATTTGACCAATTACTGCAAACCTTCGCATCGCATTTTTCATTAACTTTAGACCAAATTACGGTTTAAAGCTATTGGAAAATGGGAGAAATCAACTTAAACGATGCCATCGTCAAACGCCTAAAACGGGGAGAACAATCCGTCATTCGACAACTGTACCGCTTAGCCTATCCCGAATGTGCCAGTTTTATCAAAAACAACAACGGTACAGGAAACGATGCGGAAGATTTTTTTCAAGAAGCGTTGGTCGTATTGTACAAAAACGTGCATAAACCCGACTTCGAATTGAAAAGCCACATCAAAACTTACCTGTACGCCATTAACCGCAATCTATGGTTAACGGAATTGCGCAAACGCTCGAAAAATGGTCTCCAATTGGTTATGGATGATAAAGACACGGACTACGTTTTGTACCAAGAAGACACACTAGTAGAAAAACAGGAAGTGGAAAAAAAACACAAACTAATCGGCGAAATGCTACAACAAGTAAAAGGTGGATGTAAAGACATTTTAATCGACTTTTACTACAAAAAATTATCGTTAAAGGCCATCGCCGAAAAATACGGTTTTACCGCACAATACGCCAAAAAACGGCGCTACAAATGTATGGAGGCGTTTAAAAAACAAGTGCGGGCCAAATATGCAACGTTTGAGGAGTGAGTGGTTGGCAGTATGCAGTGGCAGTATGCAGTAGCAGTGGCAGTGGCAATAAGTAGTAGTCGCTTTCAAACCTATCAACCCATTAACCTCTACACCTCTCAGCCTTGAAACTTTAAACCTCTAAACCTTCTTCAACATGGAAAAAAATTACAACATAGACGAGATAGAAAATTTCCTCAATCGGGAAATGGACGCTAGCGAACTAGCGGCGTTCGAACAGCAAATGGCCAAAGATGAGGGTTTGGCGGAAGAGGTTACTTTCCACCAAGACATCCTCAAGGGCATTGACCAAGCGGGAGCAGCCGACTTCCGCAGTATCGTTGCGGGCGTCCACGAAGAGATGAAAAATGAACAGTTTTTTAGTGAAAAAGTGGCGGATAAGGTAATAGAAAAAAACGCCCAAAAAGAAGCAACCGTTCGACGGATTTCTTTTGGCCGTAGTTTGGCGATTGCCGCTTCTTTCGCCTTATTATTGGTAGCAGGTTGGTGGATTTTGTCACAGCCCACTGACCCAAATGACTTGTTTCAAAATAACTTTGCGATGCACGAAAATGTGTTGTCCATAGAAATTGAAGACCGACTGGCCGAAACGGGCTTTGGTGCCAACAAAGTAGCATTGGCCGATTTGCAAACGGGCATCGAACAGTACGAGAATGGGGACTATACTGCGGCGATTGCTACTTTTCAAAATTTCAAGAATGTAGCGCCCAATGACCCGTTGAGCAACTACGCAACTTTTTACGAGTCCATTGCCTTTTTGAAAACGAATAAAATAACCGAAGCGCAGGGTAGTTTGGTAGACTTGGCTGCCAATACGGCTTTTCCATTACAGGAAGATGCTCAGTGGTATTTGGCACTTACCTATTTAAAATTAGAGAATATTGATGCCGCTAAAACGCAGTTGGAGCAACTACAACCATCGGATAAGTATGGAACAAAAGCGAAGCAATTACTACGAAAATTATAGGGTATTTTTTGCAACCAAATAGTTTTTTACCACAAAGGTATGGAGTTCACAAAGCACATTGAGCTTCTTTTCGAGCGCAGCTTTGACTCATTTTATTGGACGGTACGTTTACTAAACTTCAAAAGTTTAGTAAACGTCTAGTCTTATATCTATGCCAAATTATCAAGCCTAAAAATGAAAAAAATCGCCATCACTTGGTTTAGTTTATTAAGTTTTATCCTACTTTCAACAACTAGTCATAGCAACACCAATCCTTCACGGTCTGCCACTTACGACATGATGAACGAAGTGTACAACGATTTAAAGATGGCCATTGGCGACCAGCGTAGAACTTGGCCGACCTTAGAAATCAGACCAGGTGCGAGTAGCGTTCTAGCTTACAACAAACGGAAGAACATCATCTATGTGGACGAACAAGCACTCGCCATCTGCCGACTATTCGAACATCAAGAACGAGATGCTTTTGCCTTCTTACTTGCTCACGAGATGACCCATTTCTACCAAGAACACCATTGGCAAGAAGCAGGTTTTGCTACTCGCTTTTTGAGCGAGGAGCATCATTTTGAAGACCACGTCGCCGACGAAAAAGAAGCCGATTTGTTTGGTGCTTTCATTACGCATTTGGCGGGTTATCAATCCATCAAAATCATTCCCAACTTATTTGACCAAGTGTATAATGGCTATCGACTAGCCGCCGAATTGACCGATTATCCAACTTTAGAGGAACGAAAAAAAACGGCGTTGGAAGTTTGCGATAAAGTAAAATCACTAATTCAAGTATTCGAAACGGCGAATTACTTAGTCGCCTTAGATGAACATTTATCCGCCGTGGCTGCTTACGAATACGTTTTGCAATTCGTGAAATACAAAGAACTTTACAGTAACATTGGCGCTAGTTTAGTAGCCGCCGCCGCTACGCATACCGAATACGGAAAAACTAATTTTCGATATCCCATTGAGTTGGATTCGGACATTCCACTGCGCGACGGCAGCGATGCCGATAAAAAAGAATTACTACAAAAGGCGATTGAGTATTTGACCATTGCTACTCAAATGGATAATCAGCACTATCGGACTTTTGTCAATTTGGCCTGTGCTTACACTTTGGACGAACAATACGAAAATACGAAGACTTTGATTGCACAATTGTATCCAATGGTTCGAGTGAAAAAACAAGTAGCCGAGTTATCTATCATCCAAGGAATCGCGAGTGCGCAGATGGGCTACACTGAAAATGCAAAAGAATTATTCGAAGAAGCGAAATCATTAAGTAGTGTCGCAAGCATTCAGCAGCTGGCGAACGAGAATATTGCGCTATTAAAAGGAGAAAAGACGGCAACCGATGCGATAAAAATGGGCTTTGCAGAAGAGAAAATTGGTGGAATTGATTTGACTTATCAAAACGATTTTCCTTTTCAGACCATCCAATTTGCCAACACTTTTACCTACGAAGAAAATCAATTGAACTTCCACGAGACGTCCACTGCTGCGCTCATTCACTCGGACACCGAAGAAAAGACGGTGGCTATTTTGTTGAACAAAGATTTGCAACGAGAGACCTTAAAAGGAATCGGCGTCAATGATACGTACCAAGACCTCAAAAAAGTCTATTCTTCCCCGTTCAAAATCACCAATCACGCCGACGGTTATTTTTTGGTTGTACCCGCCGAGAAGCTGATTTTTGATATGAATAATCGGAATCAGATTGTGAAGTGGGGTGTATTCGAGATATACTGAGAAAGAGGCAACAAAGAAGGAATATCAGATGAAAAGAACCGAGAGCAGAGAATAGAGAAAAGAGACTTATGGCGTTGACAGAAAATGCACAACTCGGAGCCTCGTGTTGCCTTTAGAGCAATTTTAAGGCAACTCTCTGAGCTGTGCGATGAACTAAAAAATAGGCAAAAAAAAAAGCCGCACAAAATGTGCGGCTATTTCAACAAATTATAATCCCATGAACATATCCAAAATTAAATCTTACGTTTTCTATTTGGTGATATATAGTAGAGACGTTTTACCAAAACGTCTAAATAAAAATCAAATAAGTTGGAGTTCTTTTGAAAGTATGAATTTTAGCAAGGCATTCTAAATCCCACTAAAGAGTGCCTTGCCAAATTCAAATCCCATGAACATATCCTAAAATTATTGCCCCAGTTCATCGAGGCGT